>NZ_WTKY01000001.1:0-528503 GCF_011378815.1 Pseudoalteromonas sp. 31A1
GAAACAGCGCCGATGATAGTGTAGCATTTGCTATGTGAAAGTAGGACATTACCAGGCTTCAAATTGTAGAAAGCCCGAATCTAACGATTTGGGCTTTTTTACGTCTGCAGAAAAGTGGAGTGTGAGTGAATAACGTAAAAATCACACCCTACACTCCCATTAATATCCCTTACTTTATTCGATTACAGCTCATGAACTACTTTTAAGAAGCCCACTTAGCTCACCAGTATCAGCAATAGCACGATAATAAGCTGCTTGAGAAATGATAGTGCGTATTTGGACTGTGACTCTCCACTGCTGTGGGCTCTACTGCGCGCACCGATTTTACATTTTAAAAAGCTCGAATCTAACGATTCGGGCTTTTTACGTCTGCAGAAAAGCGAAATATAGAGGAGTAACGAACATTACGCACTCTAGGCCTTTCCAATTCACCTAAATATACAAGTCGAGTAGAATAGCTCCTTACTTCAGTACTAAAGTTTATAACCAAATCTAAAGACTATTTAAAATAGTCCGTAAGCTTGAGTTTCTTCACTTTCAGATTCTTCTAGTTGTGTTGGTTTAAATATTACGCTTGGATCAATTAATACACTGTGCTTTTGTGTAAGCTTGATTAATCCTCGCATCATATTTTTAGTTTGTGGGTCTAGATCAAAACCAACCTCAGTGAGCTTATCTAGTGGTTTAATGTCTTCTTTTTTATAGTCGATATTATCTTCGACTTTATCTACCAATAACCCTACGTGTGGGTTTAAGCCGTCTTTAGTGGTAAAAACAATAATAGGTTTATAGTCTAAGGTTATTTGCTCTTTAGCTGATTCGAATAAACGCTCTAGCTGAATTAGGTTACTACGCTTAATTTTTTCGAGCAGAGCTGATACTTGTTTATAATCGCTTTGATTATGAGCTGATATAGCTTCTTTTACCGTTTCTAGCAATGATTGGAAAGGTTCGTTAAGTCGAGACATTGTTAGTTTTAAGTCTTCATTATCGGTGTTGAACTCTTTGTAAAACAGAACAAAATCTTGTAGTTCTGCATCATTGCTTGAAATAGAAGCCGAGCTATTTAGCAAGTTACTTTGAAGGGTATTGAACCAGTTTAATAGTTTTTCTTGCCATGTTCTTAGTTGTTTTAGTACATGCGCATTACTTTGTTCGGTTGAGATATTATTTAAAATAATACCTAAATCAAACACAGGCGTTGGTATATCCATATAATCTTTAACACCAATAAAGCTTTTATTATTGTTGGGTAAAGTTGTTAGATTATTGTCAAAGCGCTCTGTTAATAAAATATCGAGTATTTTAAGTGAAATTGTTTTGCAGCCCACTTTAAAGTTTATTAATTCCATGCTTTTATCTTAATTTACCTGTTAATGCTTTAAGGATAGAACAAATTAAATAAATAGCTTAAAGATGGATAAGATTTAATAGAGATAGGTAACTAGGAGTTATTAGATGGCACTAGTGAGGTTTTTTATGGCACGTTTAAATTGATTCTCAAGCTGCTTTTTTCCTAATAAACCTAAGTGTTGAATCACTTTTTCATTACATTCATTTTGCAGCACTAACTTTATTAAAAGTTGTTTATCAGACTCTGTTAATTGAGACATACAAGAAGGAGACTGATTCACTACCTGCCAGAGAGTCGCAGAGATATTAAATTGAGTGAAGTTACTGTTTACGAGTAAGGCTAATCGTTCGCGAGTCTCGGGGCTTACTAACTCATCGCTAAATCCTTCAATTAAAATACTTACAAGTTGCCAATCTAGTGTTTTAAAATGTGTTAAAAGAGCATAAAAAAAGTCGTTTTTAAACTGCTTTTTCAAAGGTTGGATAATTGCACTTTTATTGCTTAAGCATTTAACCACAAGCGCTGAATGTTCAGCTGTGCTTTTATCGCGTTGATAACCCAGTTTTACGGTATCAAACCCTTGTTTTTGCCAAAAGTTAAGTAGCTGCGCTGTTGCGCCAAAGCTTGCACCAAACCAACTACATTGGCTTTTTACTTGCGACTCGCAATAGCTAAGTAGCTTTTTACCAAAACCCATATTGTGAGAACTCGGATCAATCGCTATTCGTACAACGCGAGCGCTCAACTGTGTTAAGTAGTCATTATTAAAACTAAGTTGTGAGAGGGTTTGAGCCATTAAATGACCCTGTGGGCGGCGCTCTCCGCTTATAACCTGTAGAGCAAGTTCTTCACTTAAACCACCTTCTATTGCGATTAAACATACACCAACTAATCGATTGTTAATTTTGCTGATGAATATTCGTTGCGATGGTGCGTCTAGTAGTTGGCGTAAATCGTTTACACTACTTTGATAGTGAGCCAATGCAAGCAGGGCAATAACTTGTTGCAGTAAAGGCTCATTGTTTACAAGGGATTGCTGAGTTATTTCGCTATGAACTGGCTGCTCTAATTGCTCACTACTTAACTCTTTATATTGTGCATCGAGTGCAAGCAAGGTGCGAATGTGCTTCTCGAGGGGATCGTGTTTAGCAAAACGCAGTGGCTCATCAAGCGTTACAACTTTAGAGGCTTTATAGTGCGCTTTTATATAGTTACTAAAGCGAATGGTATAACCCCTACCATTGCCCTCATACCCAACCAGTGTACTTGCAAAGACTATACGAGGGTAATGAGCTAGCATTTTTAGCAATAACGGTACAGGGATCGCGGCAGCTTCATCAATGAGTAATAAATCGCACTCAGGTAATGCATTTAATAACGCGTCAGGTGCAACGTAGTGCAAGTTGGCGAGCTGTTTATGTTGAGCGTTGTATTGCAGGTCTAACTCGTTGGCTAAATGTTTAAAGCTACTATGGGTCGCTTTAAACTGAGTGCTGCAAATAATTACTTTTTTATCAGTCAATTTTGCGGCAGCTAAGCCAAGTGCTGCCGACTTGCCTCTACCTCTATCAGCATTAATGAGTAAAGGTCTGTTGGCACGGCCATTAGCTACTTTTACTATTTGTTCCACGCAGTTTTGCTGTGGTAGATAGTCAATTTTATTATCCATAACAGAGCTGACGAGATTACTAATACAGCCATTTTTTTCACTAAAATGAAAAGCGGGTAATCGCTTAATAATAGTCGCGAAACGTTGATTAAATAAACTGTAGTTAATACTCTGACCGTGTGATTGCACTGTACTTAATGAGGGGTCTTGCCAAGAGGCTAAATCATTTAATTCGGGCAGTAATAAAAACAGTATACCGCCTGCTTTAACGGTGCCGGTAAGTGCTGCAAGTTTATCAGGGTGTAAACCACTAAAACCATCGTAAACAGCATGAGCAAATTCTTGCCCTAAAATTTGGTGAGTGCGAGTAGGCCAGTACGAATTTTTAATCGCGCACTGCTTTGATACAACAAGTGTATTGTTTTCATCTATTAATGAGTTAAGTAATTCATAACACCAAGCAGGGCTGCCCGTAATCAACACTAGCTGACGATGATACGCGCCAGCTAGTTGTTGTTCTAACTCATTTAGGTGAGCTTTATACAGCTTGTAATCGTGCATAGGCCGTTACTAACCATTTACTGCCAAGGTCGTCAAAGTTAACTTGTACGCGAGATTGCGCGCCACTGCCTTCGTAATTAAGTACGGTACCAACACCAAACTTAGCATGCAAAACTCGTTGCCCTAAGTTAAAGCCACTGTCTTCAAATGCGGCATGGCTAACTGATGCGCTAAAACGCCCGGCGGCAGGCGGGCGAGAAACCTGTGTTTTAATACGAATTTCTTCAACGCAGTCCTCAGGTATTTCGCGTAAAAAGCGTGATGGGCTATGGTATTTTTCTTGCCCGTATAAACGGCGACTCTCAGCATGGCTAATGTATAACTTATCCATTGCTCGTGTCATGCCTACATAACAAAGGCGGCGCTCTTCTTCCAAACGACCAGACTCTTCGTTACTTTGCTGAGAAGGGAACATGCCTTCTTCTACGCCCACCATAAACACTAACGGAAACTCTAAGCCTTTAGCTGAGTGAAGTGTCATCATTTGAACGGCGTCTTCGTGCTCTTCTGCTTGTCCTTCACCCGACTCAAGTGACGTATGTGCTAAAAAGCCTTGTAAAGGCGAGCTGTATTCTTCGTCTTCAGGAAGTTCGTACTGGTCACATGCGCTAATTAGCTCTTCTAAGTTTTCTACGCGAGCACGGCCTTTTTCACCTTTTTCAGCTTGGTACATTGCCATCAAGCCTGAGGTTTGAATTGTGTACTTGGCTTGCTCATGCAAAGTTAGATCGCTAATTTTATCTTCTATTTGTTCGACTAGTTCTACAAACTTACTTACTGCACCAGAGGCACGACCAGATAAGTGCTGTTGTTCTACAATTGCTTTTGCGGCATACCAAAGCGGTAACGATTCTGCTCGTGCACAATCTCGTATATGGCTCAATGTTTTATCACCAATACCGCGTGCTGGCGTATTAATTACACGCTCAAACGCGGCATCGTCTTGACGATTACCTACTAGGCGTAAATACGAAAGCGCATCTTTAATTTCTTGTCGTTCGAAGAATCGCATACCACCATAAATACGGTATTTTAAGCCTTCTTGCAGCATGGCCTCCTCGAGTACACGAGATTGCGCGTTACTACGGTATAAAATTGCGGCATCTTGTAGGGCATTACCTGCATTTAACCAGCTTCGTAGTTTGCTACTTACAAAGCGTGCTTCGTCTAACTCATTAAATGCTGCATAAATAGAGATTGGCTCGCCGTCGTTACCGTCGGTCCACAAGCTTTTACCCATACGTTCTGAGTTATTTTGAATTAATGCGTTAGACGCTTTCAAAATAGTCGCTGTTGAGCGGTAGTTTTGTTCAAGACGAATGGTTTCTGCGCTAAAGTCAGTTAAAAAACGTTTAATGTTTTCGATTTTAGCACCACGCCAACCATAAATGCTTTGGTCATCGTCGCCTACAATCATAATGCTGTTAGTATCGCCAGCAAGTAATTTTAACCAAGCATATTGAATGGTATTTGTATCTTGGAACTCGTCTACGAGCATATGCGCAAAGCGTTGCTGATAATGACGCAGTAACGTAGGGTTATTTTTTAACACTTCGTAGCTGCGTAGTAATATTTCAGCAAAATCAACTAGGCCCGCTCTATCACAGGCCTCTTGATAGGCGGCATAAACACGCAGCATCATTTGCTCATTAATATCGTATGCTTGAATATCTTTAGGGCGAAGTGCTTCATCTTTTTTGGCGCTTATGTACCAGCCAAATTGCTTAGCGGGCCATTTTTTATCATCAATATTCATCGATTTTAATAAGCGCTTGATCATCCGAAGCTGATCGTCAGAGTCTAAAATTTGAAAGGCTTCTGGTAAATTAGCTTCACGGTGATGAGCACGTAAAATACGATGCGATAAACCATGGAAAGTACCAATCCACATACCACCTACAGGCGCTTTTAGTGTTTCTTCAACGCGGCCACGCATTTCTTTAGCGGCTTTATTAGTAAATGTAACTGCAAAAATACTGTAAGCGGAGGCTTGCTCAACTTGCATAAGCCACGCAATACGATGAACTAACACTCGTGTTTTACCAGACCCAGCACCTGCTAATACCAGCATGTTTTGTAGTGGGGCTGCAACGGCATCGCGTTGTTTGTCATTTAAGCCATCGAGTAATTGTGAAACGTCCATCGTTACGCCTTTTTAATCAATATTGTGGGCAGTATAACAGGTGTTTTTGTTAGGCTAAATAAAATACTGTTTTTATAAACAGCTATTTATAAAATAGTGTTCAAAACGAGTAACTTGCTAATTAATTAAGCGAATAAAAAAGTGTAAACGGATAACAATAATTGCTAATTTGACCTAATTTTAGCAAAATCTACCAACTCTCTAAATCTAGACTAATTTAACTATTTGATTTGTAAGCTTTAATAAATTGGCATAGAGTGTGTAGGTAAATAATTATAAAATCAAATAAATACAGAGGTTAGTATGGCAGATCAAGGTTCTGGCGGTAACGTAATTGCAGCATTATGTAATATATTTTTTCCTGGTTTAGGGCAGTTAGTGCAAGGGCGTATTTTAGCGGCTATATTTTTTGCACTCGCTATTATAATAAGTTACGCACTAATTTATGTGCTTGTAGGCTTTGTACTTGTGCCTATTATTTACTTATGGTCGATCATTGACGCAGCGCGTTATAGATCGCGAAGTTAACGGTTTTAAAGTTGAGTAAAATAGCGCCCATGTGGCGCTATTTTACTTTATATGTCCTGTGGTTTACGGGCGTTTACGTATATAATTACGCAATTAAAGATTTACAGGCAAACCCTATGGAATATCAATTTATTCGCGACCCTATTAGTGGGCTACGTATTAAAATAAGCAGTGAACACGCTATTATTGGTCGCTGGCTAAACGAAGAAATAGGCAAAGACAAAGTAGCCATGGTGCAAGCGCTTATTGCATCGGTAAGTTCAAGCTATGAGCCGCTAACGCTAAAAGGCCAAGAAATAGATTTAATATTAACGAAAGACGAAGCATTATTTGAAGCCCATGCACTTCATCAAGACAGCGAAGACCTAATAGCGTATCAAGATGACGATTTAGCGCTTGAAGAAAATGGTTTAAGTAGTGGTTGTGGCTTTGAAGATTTCATTGATTTAATTGATTCATGGCATGAGTTTACGACGTCACGATAAACATAACTAGCACACTAATAAAAATATACAGCAATGCACAATCAGCATTTTATCTGTATTATTACACCAACGAAAATTACGCCAACCAAAACGACAGGAATTGATATGTCTGCCAATTTAAACAAGCTAGTAGTGATGCTAGAAATGCAAAACGCCATGAATACTAAAGTACATGAGCAATGGTTTACTCAAGGGTTTGAATGGTACCGCGCTATTTGGGTTGAGTGTGCTGAAATGCTAGATCATCATGGTTGGAAATGGTGGAAAAAACAAACACCAGATACTGAACAAGTTATTTTAGAGTTGGTTGATATTTTTCATTTTGGTCTATCGCTTAGAATTGACGGCGAAACTAGCTACGAAGACTTAGCAAAGCAACTTGAAACTGAGCTTAGTAATGCTCAACAAGCTGATGACTTTAAACAAACACTAGAGATATTAGCGGCGTCTGCTGTTGCTGATAAAACGTTTAATGCAGGTGCTTTTGCCGGCTGTATGGCGCAAATAGGTATGGATATTGATGATTTATATCGCGGCTACGTAGGTAAAAATACGTTAAATTTTTTCCGCCAAGATCACGGTTACAAAGATGGTAGCTATATTAAAGAATGGAATGGGCAAGAAGATAACGAGCATTTAGTTGAAGTAGTTAAAAGCCTTGATACAGAACATGCAGATTTTGCAAAGTTAGTATATCAAGGGCTAGAAGCGCGTTACCCAAAAATTTAAGTCACGTAAGTTGAGTTAGATAATCTTACGATAGTCGGTAACACTTAGGTAATCGGCTATTTCGTTATGTGGTTGTTGGCTATCTGGGTTAGCAACTGCAAGTAAGTGCTCAATGCCGTATTCTCGTGCGGCATTCAAAACCGGCACACTGTCATCTACAAACAAAGTGCGCTGCTTATTAAACCCTAAGTCTTTTTGTACTTGGTGCCACAAACTTTGTTGCTCTTTACTTACTCCATATTCATGAGTAGACACTACGCCATCTAGGTAGTTATCAATCGCTGTATGCTCAAATTTAAGCATGACACTCTCAGGGTGGGCGTTGGTAAGTAAAATTAACTCTTTGCCTGCTTTTTTAAGCTCAGTTAAAAAATGAGGTACGTCTTCGCGCATTTTAATTAAATGCTGAGACTCTCGTTTAAGCTCCATTATAGGCAAGCTTAATTGCTGCTCCCAATAATCTAAACAATACCACTGTATTTGACCGCTCACAGCTTGATAGCGTTTTAAAATATCTGCTTTAGCTGCATCTAGGCTAATGCCCCTTGCTAATGCGTGTTGCGCAGGAATAACGTTAAGCCAAAAATGACTGTCGTAATGTAAATCGAGTAATGTTCCATCCATGTCGAGCAAAACGGTATCGATTTTTGACCAATTTAACATAGGAATTTCAACTTATAAGGTTTATTATTGAACTAACTGCCATGATAGCAAATTAACGCCAATGACACAGAAAAAGCACCCAACACCACCACAAATCCTCAGTAACAATGTTGTCGCTAAAAGCCGCCTGTTTACTGTGGAGTCTTTAGAGCTAAAGTTTTCTAATAACGAAGAGCGTCAGTATGAGCGAATTCGCGGCGGTGGCCGGGGAGCAGTGATGATTGTTCCGTTAAGTGCAGACAACGAATTACTACTTGTACGTGAATACTGTGCGGGCACAAACGATTACCAGTTAGGTTTTCCTAAAGGCTTAATCGATCCGGGCGAAACGCCAGAGCAAGCTGCTAACAGAGAGCTTAAAGAAGAAATTGGCTTTGGTGCTGAGTATTTTAAACCATTAAGAACAGTAACAATGGCGCCGAGTTACTTTAATGCCACTATGCATATTTTATTTGCTAAGCAATTATACCCACAAACCCTTATTGGCGACGAACCAGAGCCGCTTGTTGTTGTTAAGTGGCCATTAACTCAGTGGCAGTCATTATTAGACCAAGAAGATTTTACCGAAGCACGCAGTGTTGCAGCTTTGCTATTATTAGATAAGTATTTAGCGTCTGGAGCTGCCGATGAATAAATTAATCGAACCGTGTATTGAATTAGCTGAGCGTGCTGGCGATGCAATTATGGCCATTTATAAAAAAGGCGATATTGGCCAACAAGAGAAATCAGATAATACGCCTGTTACCAAAGCTGACTTAGCAGCAAATGACGTACTGGTTGCTGGATTAAAAGTCTTAGCGCCCGATATCCCAATTATGTCGGAAGAAACACCTATACCTGCACTTGCCGACAGACAGGACTGGCAGCGTTATTGGTTACTCGATCCGATGGATGGTACAGGCGAATTTATTTTAGAAAGTGGCGACTTTGCAGTAAACATTGCATTGATTGAAAATAATCATCCTGTGCTTGGCGTTATTCATTGGCCTGCAAAAGGTGTGACTTATTTTGCTACAGCTAAAAATGGTGCCTTTAAACGTGAAAACTCAATTGATAAGCAAATATCTGTAGCGCCGCCAGAGAACTTGACGCTTGCAGTGAGCCGCCGCCAAAAAATAGAAGCGGTGAGTCAGTATTTAAATAGTCAGTTTACAACTATTGCTATTGGCTCGTGCTCATTAAAAGCTTGTACTGTTGCAGAAGGTAAAGCAGATTGTTTTTTAAGAATTGGTCCAACGGGAGAGTGGGATACAGGTGCTTCACAAGTTATTGTTGAAGAAGCCGGTGGTTGTATTACCGATGCAGAATTTAACCCGCTAACGTACAACCAACGCGAGAGTACTGAGAACCCTGACTTTATAGTGATGGGGCATCCAGACTGGGAATGGCAAAAAATGATTAATCCGCATCAAAGGTTGAGCGCAGAATAGCAATTTGATTGCTTTTTGTTCGGTTGAACAACTTTAATTAGTTTAGGCCTTGCATTAAATGTTTATTCCTATATAGTAGCGCTCTCTTCAAGGCAGGCTCGTAAATATTACGAAAATGTTTTAAAGAAATTACAGGCGCGGGATGGAGCAGTCTGGTAGCTCGTCGGGCTCATAACCCGAAGGTCGTCGGTTCAAATCCGGCTCCCGCAACCAATTTTTTATAAGATTTGGTTACTGTAAACTCTAGCTTAAGAGATAAAATAAAGTAGTCGATAGACTTAAAATACACAGGCGCGGGATGGAGCAGTCTGGTAGCTCGTCGGGCTCATAACCCGAAGGTCGTCGGTTCAAATCCGGCTCCCGCAACCAATTCTTTAATTGGAAGCCAAGTTGTAATGTAAGCAACTTTAAACAAGTCTACAAATTTCAGGCGCGGGATGGAGCAGTCTGGTAGCTCGTCGGGCTCATAACCCGAAGGTCGTCGGTTCAAATCCGGCTCCCGCAACCACTGAAATTAAATACATAAAAAGCTAAAACAAAATCGCACTCTTTATCGAATGATTTTTTGCGTCTGCAGTTTAATTAATTCCTATAATTATAAAACTCACCGTTACTACGCAAAATACTCTGCATAAGTAAGCGAAGGTCGTCGGTTCGCTTTTTACAAACTCAAGCTCCCGCAACCACTGAAATTAAATACCTAAAAAGCTAAAACAAAATCGCACTCTTTATCGAGTGATTTTTTGCGTCTGCAGTTTAATAAATTCTTATAATTATAAAACTCACCGTTACTGCGCAAAACACTTTGCACAAGTAAGCGAAGGTCGTCGGTTCGCTTTTTACAAACTCAAGCTCCCGCAACTACTGAAATTAAATACCTAAAAAGCTAAAACAAAATCGCAATCTTTATCGAGTGATTTTTTGCGTCTGCAGTTTAATGAATTCCTATAATTATAAAACTCACCGTTACTGCGCAAAATATTCTGCATAAGTAAGCGAAGGTCGTCGGTTCGCTTTTTACAAACTCAGGCTCCCGCAACCACTGAAATTAAATATCTAAAAGTAAAAACAAAATCGCACTCTTTATCGAGTGATTTTTTGCGTCTGGAGTTTGGTAAAGTACTTTATATTCAGCTTTATTTAATGACTTTCCTCTAAGACCCGTAACGTTTAATAAAATACTTATTTTTTAAAAAGAGTATTTTATGTTAAAACGGTTAAAAGATTTTAAGTAATAATACACATGACAGAACTTTATCACTGGTTTGATTTAATAGGCATTGCGGTATTTGCTGTGTCGGGCACTTTGCTAGCGTACGAAAAAAAAATGGATGGCTTTGGAGTCGTAGTTTTAGCGACGGTAACTGCTATTGGTGGTGGTACAGTGCGAGATCTAATTTTAGATGTTCCTGTGTTTTGGTTACACGATCAAAGTTACTTTTTTGCCATACTAGCTTCAGTATTTGTTACAACACGCCTTATAAATAAACAAAAGCCGATACCTCATTATATTTTACAAACAGCGGATGCGTTTGGTTTAGCTTTTTTTGCAGTAATGGGGGCGCAAAAAGCGCAGCTTGTTGGTATGCCCGATATGACAGCGGTAATTATGGCTGTAATTACAGGCTGCTTTGGTGGATTAATTCGAGATGTGCTTGCACGCGAGATCCCTATGCTATTAAAAGGTGAGCTTTACGCTATTACCTGTATAGCGGGTGGCACTGTTTATACGCTTGGCATTAGTTTTTCGTTAGTAACCGAAATGGCGATGGTATTAGGTATGTTAATGACCTTATTACTTCGTTTAGCTGCTATAAAATGGCAAATCACATTACACGTTTTTAAATATCCTGACTAAACTGGTGTAATCACACCATTTACTAGGATAAGGAATGTCGTTAGCTCGTATATTTTCTCGTGCTCAAGTGGGTATAAATGCCCCTGAAGTTATTGTAGAAGTTCACCTAGGAAATGGTTTACCCGCTTTTCATATAGTAGGCCTGCCCGAAGCGTCCGTTAAAGAATCAAAAGATAGAGTACGTAGCGCACTCGAAAACTCACAATTTGGTTTTCCCGATCAACGAATAACTGTAAATTTAGCCCCTGCCGATTTGCCAAAAGATGGCGGACGGTTTGATCTTGCTATTGCGGTGGGTATTTTAGTCGCCTCTGGGCAAATAGTGTGTCCTGATATTCACAAGTACGAGTTTTATGGTGAGCTTGCTCTTAATGGTGAGGTGCGTGGTGTAAACGCTATTTTACCTTCGGTACTTGCTGCAAAAGAGCAAGATCGTTGCTGCTTTTTACCTATTGCAAACGACAGCCTAGCAAGCCTAGTTAATGGTGTTAAACGCAAAGCCGTAAGCTCTATTCAAGAAGTGTGGGGGGATTTACTTAATCAACAACCCTTACCATTAAATATAGAGTATCCCGACTGCACACAAGCCCCTGACTTTTTACTTGATTTAAGCGATGTGAAAGGTCAGCCCGGTGCAAAGCGAGTACTCGAAATTGCTGCAGCTGGCGGGCATAATTTATTATTTTTAGGTCCACCAGGCACTGGTAAATCAATGCTTGCTCAGCGAATGGCAACTATAATGCCTACTATGTCGGACGATGAAGCTATTTCGACTGCCGCGCTTTACTCCATTATTGGGCAATCCATAGATTTAACTAATTGGCGACAGCGGCCATTTCGTAATCCGCATCATACATGCTCAGCTGTTGCTTTAGTGGGTGGCTCTTCAAACCCGAAGCCCGGTGAAATTTCATTGGCGCATAATGGCGTACTTTTTTTGGACGAATTACCGGAGTTCGAGCGTAAGGTGCTTGATTCACTGCGTGAGCCAATGGAGACCGGCACGGTTACTATTTCACGTGCAGCAAGGCAAATGGAGTTTCCGGCGCAGTTTCAGCTTATTACAGCATTAAATCCAAGCCCAACAGGGAGCCATACTGATAAGCGGGCAACTCCCGATCAAGTTATGCGTTATTTATCGCGAGTATCAGGACCTTTTATTGACCGTATTGATTTGCAAATAGAACTGCCTCGTCTAACGAGCGTTGAACTACAAAGTACTCAGCCAGAGGAAAGTAGTGCTGAGGTTAGAGCAAGAGTTGAAGCGGCTTATTACCTACAGCTAAAACGCCAAGGTAAGGTTAATGCGAGGCTTAATAATAAAGAAATGAGTGTGCACTGTGTACTGGCGCCAGCAGAGTTGCAGTTTTTAGCTAGAGCAAGCGAGAAGTTATCTTTATCGCCACGCTCTTACCATAGAGTAATTAAGGTGGCGCGTACAATTAGTGATTTAAAAGGCGCTGAAAACATTAGTTTAAATGAGCTTAAAGAAGCACTTAATTACCGCGCATTTGAGCGCCTTATTGCGCAATTAACTAAGTATTAAATAGAAAGCATATAGCCTTTACCGCGAACGGTAACAATACGTTTTTGATCTTTTTCGTCATTTAATTTTTTACGTAAACGACCAATAAGCACATCAACAGTACGATCGTTTGGGCTCCAATCGGGCTGGCCTATTTCTTCTGATATTTTTTCACGGGATGTGGCTTTACCTGCATTACTAATTAAGCAAATAAGCACTTTATGTTCGGCTTCAGTTAAGCGTGACTCAACGCCCGCAGCAGTAATTAGTGTGCGGTTATCGGGGTGAAGCTTAAAGTCAGCATATTCTATAAATTCTTCGCTTTCGTCGTCTTCTAGGTTAACGGCAACACGCTTATAGAGCGCGCGCATGCGAAGTTCTAACTCAAGTAAATCGACAGGCTTACAAATATAGTCATCAGCACCTTGTGCAAGGCCTGCAATACGATCGGCTTGGGAGTCACGACTCGATAATACAATAACGCCAATATCGGTAAGTGTGTTTAATTCTTTTGCCAGCTGAAGCCCATCACGCTTTGGCAAAACAATGTCAATTATGGCTAATGATATAGCACCGCGCAGGTTTACCCGCTGCCTTACAATGTTAAGTGCATCAGCGCCAGTTGGGTCTACCTCTATTGTAAATTCGGTATCTGCAAAGTGATTTTGGATGCGTTTAACGAGTAGTTCATCGTCTTCAACCAATAAAACATTAATAGCCATAGTACTTTATTTTGAATGCTTATAGCTCTGTATGGTAGCACCATTAGGTAAATGCTGAGAAGGGGGTTTATTAGTTTTAAGTAACTTAATATTTCAAAGGTGTATAAGACGTTATTAGAGGATGAGGTTAGCACCTTTAAACTAATTAAAAGGTGCTAAATAATTAATACTACTATTAATAAATCTGTATTAAGTCGTTATTTTAAAGGTTCAGGCTCAGTTATTTTTATACATTGAGTCCCACCATTGAGGTTCATCTTTTAGCTTTTTATCAAAGTATGCGAGCATGGTGTTCCACCAATCAAATCGTTTATCGCGTGCAAAAATTTGGTGGTCGGCGCCTTTGTATTCGATTAACTCTACGTCCTTATTAAGCAGTTTAAGCGCAGTGTACATTGTTAAGCTTTCGCCAACAGGTACATTGGTATCACTATCACCATGAAGAAGTAGCATAGGTGTTGTTACTTTGTCGGCATGAAATACAGGGCTATGTTGGCTGTAAAGCTCAGGGTTATTCCATGGGAAGCTATTTTTTGATGCTTCGCCAGAATATAAGTAGCCCCACCAACCTTCACCCCAATACGAGGTAATATTAGAAATACCCGCATGAGCTATTGAAGCACTAAATATATCGGTTTTAGTTGCCAATAACATGGTCATGAAGCCACCGTATGATGCCCCTAAATTTCCTACCTTTTCACTATCAACATAGTTGTATTTCTTTAAAAAGGCTTGCGTGCCTTCGATAATATCGTCTGCAGTGTAGTCGCCCCAGGCATTAACATGCTGCGCTGAAAACTTTTGTCCAAACCCTGTTGCGCCAGTAGGCTGTACTACATAAACAACGTAGCCATTTTCTGCCCATAAGTTAAACGGATAACGACCTGTAAAACCACGCGTAACTGGTGAAGTGCCGCCGTAGTAATACACGAGCGCCGGGTGCTTTTTAGTTTTATCTAAATTGCTAGGAATATAAACGCGGCCAGTGATTTCGACACCATGTTTATTTTTAAAATTAAACTCTTCTAATGTAGGGAGTCGTGTATTTGCATAGCTACTTGGTTTTGAATCCCATATTAAATCTGTTTTATTTTTACTGACGTTAAGGCGCTTTAGCTGTTGTGGCGCTAAAGCGTTAGTGCCACTTAATAAAATTTCGGTATTACGGTCGTGTGAGTAACTAAATTGTTCAACAATATCCAATCCTGTATTTAACTTTTTAAAGCGCTGTTTACTTAAATCAAATAGGTAAAGCGGTTGAGTGTCTTGCTCTGTTACTTTAATGAGCGCATCGCCGTTTTCTAAAACTTGCAGTTGGCCAATAGCAGAATCGAATTGTTTACTAAGTGCTTTTACGTTTTTACCGCCTTCAGTAAGTAGGTAAAGTTGCCCGTCGTAGTTATTAGCAAGCATTGCTTTTGGTAGAGCTCTGCCTGCGCCATTTTTAAAGTCAGGGCCTGCAATTACATAAATATCTTTATTTGCGTATTTGGCTAAATTAAATGTTTTGAATTTACCAAGCGATGAAAGCTTGTTTGATTTTAAATCGAGTTCGGCTAACTCTGTTTCAGGGTGGGTTGATGCTTGCATTGCCATTACTGGGCGGCTCATTAATATTTTGCCACGGTTACTATTTGAATCTTCAAGGCTGTAAGAAAGAGGACCTTGGCTAAGTGCTTTTGTTAAACCACTTTTAGTATCAAGCATGTAAATTTGGCTGGTGGTACGTGCATACGACCAACGATCTTGTAGACCTTTATAGTGCTTGGTTAAGCTGTTAGTGCTCTCAGGTGATTTAGACCAGCTAAACAAAAGACTGGTGTCGTTATAAAAGGTAAAGCCATTGGCTCCTTCTAAATCGTTTGCTAATGTTTTTATTGAGAAGTTTTTACGGCTAAGTTGTTTAAGTTCACCATTTAACAAATACACTAAATATTGGTTATCTGGACTCCAAATAATGTTACTTGGTTGGCCTGCTTCGAAGTGATAAAGCGTTTGATTATCTGAATCTTTAAGTACAGTAACTGTATTTGCTTGGTTTTGTGTTTTATCGCTATAAGTGCGAGTAGTAGTAACGTACTGCTTAGCATTAGGTGCGAGTGATAATTGGCTGATCGTAGGGGCATCAAACAATTGTTTTGCAGATAAGCGTTTTGTTTTTGAGGCGCTAAGCGTAATTTTATCAACGTCGCTTTTAGGTGCAAAATCAAGCATTACATCGTGCCAATTAGCTACTTGTTGGGCTACTATTAAAATAGAGTGAGTACTGTTATTTAAAGCTAACTTATAGCTATTTTTATCGCCTGTTTGTAGTTCGCCATTAATAAATAACTGACCTTGCTCAATCCCTTTTAAGGTAAGCGTACCTTGTGTAAAGCGGGTAGTTTCAATATTAAATTTTAGTGCCTGTAACCCACCTAAAGTGAGCGCATTGATTTTATTAAACGGCTGCCAGTTTTGTTTTTTCCCAAATACAGAAAAACTATCTGAGTCTGCTTGTAGTTGCGGCAATAGGTTGTTAATAATCGCACTGCCATGAGGTGTCTGAAAAGGCTTTAACTGCATATCTTCGGCAAGTGGGCCGATAAACTGAATTTTTGATTTATCCAATGGTGCAGCTATTGCAGCAAAGCTTAAGCTGCTAAGCGTCAAAAGAGTCGCTGCGTACTTAAATAGCTTATTTTGATGACACCATGGTGCGCTAAATTTCATTATTATGCCTATTATTATTGGAAGTTTGGCCAAATATAGCATGTATTGATACCATGCTCACATATCCAATATAGAGGAGAGAAAGTGACTTTACTGATAGTTTATATGGTAGTGGCGATTGTTATTTCGTTTTTATGTTCTGTGATGGAGGCTGTGTTATTAAGTATTTCGCCCAGCTATGTTGCATCACTTAGGAAAGATCATCCTGAGCTTGCTAAACAGCTCGAAAAACTTAAAAACAATATAGATCAGCCTTTAGCTGCTATTTTAACTTTAAATACGGTTGCCCATACTGCGGGTGCTGCTGGGGTAGGCGCACAGGCAGCTGTCGTGTTTTCCGATGCGGCTGTAGGTATTGCATCAGCCATTATGACATTCCTCGTATTAATTCTTTCTGAAATTATTCCTAAAACCTTGGGGGCTAATTACTGGCGAGCTCTAACGCCAAGTGTTACTTACGCTTTGAGGTTTTTAGTTATATTGCTAAAGCCTTTTGTATGGTTTGCACAAAAGCTAACAAATTTAATGGGTCCAAAGCACGATGAGGCATACTATATTCGTCAAGAGATAGAGGCAATGGCTGATATAGGTACGGAGTCGGGTGCATTACATCAGGATGAGTCCGAAATAATTCGTAATTTATTGCATTTTAGACATGCAAAATTATGCGACTTAATGACGCCTCGAACTGTAATTTTTAAAATCCACAAAGACTTAACAGTAAATCAGTATTTAAACGATCACGGCTCGTCGTCATTTTCTCGTATATTGGTATTTGATAAAGACAGCGACGATATTGTTGGGTTTGTGCATAAAAACGATATTATGCTGGCATTTCACCGTTTAGGTACCGATTACAAAATTAGCAAATTGATTAAGCCTATTTATACGGTGCCGAGTTCTCAAAATGTATCGTCGTTACTGCAAACTCTTTTAACAAAGCGCACGCATATATGCCTAGTTGTAGATGAGTACGGTGACGTGCAAGGTATTGTAACGCTAGAGGATATGATTGAAGCTTTAATGGGGCTAGAGATTGTAGATGAGCGTGACCAATCTACTAATATGCGCGCAGTAGCAAGGCAGCGTTGGCACAAACGTTTAGCAAGCAGTGCGCATATAGTCAGTGAAGAAGATAAACACACTCGGGGTGATAATTAGTTAACCAGCCCCGATTAAATATTAATACCGCTTTAAGCGGGGCTGCCATCAGTTTTCAGCCAATCTTTAGCCCAAGATATAAATTCGTTTTGTGGTTTAGGGCGGCTAAATAAAAAACCTTGTATGGCTAGTTTTCTTCTATAATGCCTTAAATAAACGAGCTCTTCTGGTCGTTCAACACCTTCTGCTACTAAGTCTAAATTATCTTTACTCGTAATATTAAATAACGAACTTACGACCACTTGAGAAAATAAATCTGTTTCTATATGGCTAATAAGTGAACGGTCTATTTTAATTTCAGTAAAAGGAAGATTTCGAAGCTGATTCATATTAGTAAAACCAACACCAAAGTCGTCTAGCGATATACCAAAGCCATGCATTCTTAATCTGTTTAGTGTTTCTAATTGCATGAGGCTTGAGAGTGCATGTTGTTCTGTTATTTCTATAATTATATTACTAGGCGTGAGTTGGTTTAATTCTAAAATGAGCAGTAATTTATTAGGGCAGTTTAAGTCGTCGAGCTGAGTTGGCGATAAATTAAATGCCATTTTAAAATCATGACCTAGTTGCGCTTTCATATTTTTGAATTCGCTGGTGGCCTTTTCAAAAAGAGAAAATGTAATTTGATTAATTAAGTTGTGTTGTTCGGCAGTGTTTATAAAACGGTTAGGTAAAATAATATTGCCGTCTTTACTTGATAAAATACGTGCTAAGACTTCAACGCTTTCAATTTTATTGTTATCAGCGTTTATTTTTGGTTGGTAAAAAGGCGTTATTTCATCGTTTTTTAATGCATCAATAAGCTCATCTTTTGAAATGGCCGACTCTTTTAATAAAGTGTGGCTGTTTAATTGCGCCACTTTAATAAGTAACCTACTAACCTGAGACAGTTGCACTGGCTTTGAAATATTACCAATGAGGTGAGCGTTATGTTGTTTCGCGAGATTGGCAGCTAAGCTAATAACTTTATGGTCCATTTCAGAAACAATTATAATACCGCCTTGATAATGTAACTCTCCTAAGTGGCGGATTAGTTCCATGCCGTCCATTTCGGGCATATTGAGATCAGTAAAAATAGCATCAAAGTAGTTAACATCTTCTTTTACTTTTTCAAGAGCTTCTTTTGCATTCAGGCACGTAGTTATAGTGTTAGACATACCCAATTCGTTAAGTATAGCTTCCATAACGATCAAAATTGCTTTTGAATCGTCAACAACTAAAATATTAGGCACTATTTTGTCCACTGTTATCCCTTTCAATGTATCGCTTGGAGTTACTATAAAAGTAGTAGTGTTTTTTTATTTTGTCAGTATCAAATACTTTTATTTTGAAAATAGTTACCTAGCACCTTCACTCGTGTTTTTAAGCTGATTAGGTATACTAGCGCCATTATTTTAAACGGTCTTAATTATGATAAGAATAGATCTTACCTTAGCCGAGCAACCATTTTCGCTTATGGTGTCTGGGCAAAAAATTGTGCAAGTGTTTCATGGACAACAAGCCATTACCTTTGATAACCCTCGTGAAAACTATTATCAGTTTACTTACGACAACAAAGTAATTGGTATTGATACTGGAGCGGCGGAAGAGCAAAGTATTTCGCTTTTTGTGGATGAGCAATTTGCAACACAGCTTGCGCTACCAGCACCTACAAATGGCTCACCTAAAAAAGGCTTTTTAGGCCTGGCTGCATTAGGCTTTAAGCTTTTTAAAAGTGCTAAGGTCATTAAAGTAGTGCTTGCGGGGGCTTCTGTTGCAGGCTATGCGTGGTTATTTAGTATTGAATTTGCACTGATGCTAATTGGTTGCTTAGTCGTACACGAGTACGGCCATGTGCGAGCAATGAAATACTTTGGCATAAAAACCAAAGGTATTTACTTAATCCCATTTGTAGGTGGGCTCGCTGTAAGTGACGACAAAATAACAACTCGTTGGCAAGATGTCGTTATATCATTAATGGGACCCGCATTTGGTTTAATTACCTCGGTACTGGGTGTCGTTTTATATTACGCCACCGAGATGGAAATATTTGCAGGTGTGGCAGTTCTTAGTGCGTTATTAAATTTATTTAACTTGTTACCTATTTTACCGCTTGATGGCGGGCATGTATTAAAAAGTATTAGCTTTTCAATGCGTTCATGGATTGGTTTAAGTGTATGTTTACTCGGTGTACTGTTTGGTTTATGGCTGAGCTACACATTTGGCTTAATGTTACTGGTATTCTTTTTGTTTGTAGGTGCGCTGGAAATTGTATTTGAATGGCGAGGCCGTCACTATTCACATTTAATGCCACTAGATAAATATGGCCAAGGTTTTTCAGCGGTTATGTATGCAATTGTAGTAGCTGGGCATGTAGCTGTAATGATGCACTTTGCCGATTCGGAAAATCCAATATTGAGCCTGCCGATGACTATTTTATCGAGCTAGTATTTTTATTTTTTCTAACTAAATAAGTTAGTTTTTTGCATTAATATTTTATTTTTCGACTTTTATGTTGATTTATTGTTAATTGAATTCTAGTGTAATATAAATTAGAACAATCTTAGCGGATCAACTGGATGTTATTTAGAAAGGAAGCTGTCGCTCAGCAAAGTGAGCGTTTAACTGGTGTGATTACGCTAGCACAACCACTATCAATAAAACTTATCGTATTTGTTTTGGTATGTATTGCGATTGTAGTGATAAGCTTTTTATTTACAGCAGAGTATTCCCGCAAGGAAACAGTACGGGGGTTTTTAATACCCAATAAAGGGATAATCCAAACCTTTGCTAGTCAAGGTGGTATGATTGAGCTGCTATTTGTACAAGAGGGTGATGCCGTTACTAAAGGTCAGCCGTTGGCGACCATTATTGTGCAGCAAAATAACAGCCAAGGCATAGCCTTGAGTACCCAGCTTGTTGAGCAGCTAAGTATGCAAATACAGTTGCTCAATGATGAGATAACACAAAACCTTACCCTACAAAAGCAAGAGTCACTTAACTTGCACGCGCAAAAACGTGCACTTACTAATGAGCAAGCTGCATTACAAAGTCAACTTGCTCTAGCTGATGAAAAATTAGGGCTACTTAACCGCCAACAAAGCAACCTTAATCAACTTAATAAAAATGGCTTTTTATCAAACATCGAGCGAGAGCAACAGCAGCAAGCCCTCTTAGATGCTAAGCAAGAAAAACAAAACCTAGCGCGCTTGCTTATGCAGCAAGAAAATCAATTAAGTCAACTTAGTTTTAATATTGCTAACGTGCCCCAGCAGTATACTTTGCGTATAAATAGTCTTAAGCGCCAACAAGCGGATATTCAAAACCAGCTCACACAAATTAAAAGTAACTATCAATATACCATAACAGCCAGTAACAGCGGTGTTGTTACTGGCATTCAAGTGGTTGAAGGCGAAACACTTACCCAAGCCAAACCACTGTTGCATATTATTCCCGAAGGCTCAGAGCTAGTAGCAGAGTTGCTGCTACCAACACGTTCAGCAGGCTTTATACAACTAGGTAACGATACGCGCCTGCGTTTTGATGCTTTCCCTTACCAACGCTTTGGTTTTATTAACAGCAAAATTATCCGCATCGACAAGGCGCTCATTACTCCAAATGAAATACGCCTGCCTATTACCCTGCAAGAGCCAGTGTACCGTTTGCGAGCGACACTCAGCCAACAACAAATGCAGGCCTATGGTAAGGCGTTTGAGTTGAAAAGTGGCATGTTGTTTGAGGCAGATATTATGTTGGAGCAGCGCACATTAATCGAGTGGTTACTAGAGCCACTGTACAGCCTAAAAGGGCGCGTAAGTTAAGTGTAGCGTTTTATAAAATAAAGAAAAATTTGAAAGTTTTGGTGGTTTGCTAAATGCAAACAACCGAAAAAGACGGCCAGCTTTAGTTAACTTTAGCGAGCAGCTAAAGCTAGCCTATTAATCGCTCACCTTTATTGAAGGGGAGCATATTAACAACCCGATGACTTAACTAAAAAGCATCGGATTTATGGAGTATAACATTATGCGTGAATTAAATGTAAATGAACTTAAAGAAGTAAGTGGTGGTCCATTCCCCCTGTTTGTAGCAATAGCAGTCTATGGAGAAGTTGCAAGCTTTGCTGCAATCATTAGTGGTATAGCAACTTATAATGCAATTAGAAAATAGGAGGGTCTTGCAATGAGAGAATTAACAAGTAATGAAATACAAGAAATAAATGGTGGCCCACTACCTTTTATTATTGCTGGTCTATATGCTAGCTCGTCGATTACTGCAGGCGGTTTGGCTACTGCAATTGGGATTGGAGCTGGTTTTGGTGCAATTGTAGGTGGTATAGCTGCAGTATATCATAACGCCGCTGAGTAATTATAATAGAGGGGATAGAAGGGGATTTATTCCCTTCTTTATTTAAAATGAAGCTATCCGCGATCGTATCAATTTTTGCAATGTGTTCTTTGATAGTCCTAGGGTCTGTATATGTAATTATAAAAGACGTAAATTTGCTGCTTAGTGATAATGTAATTTCATACGGTGAGCTAGCTTTCTTTACTGTAACTCTTGGGTTTTCTTTAGCTATTCTAACGGGTATATATAAAAATAAAAAATGGGCGTTATATATTTTTATCTCTATGGTTTTCTTTATGGGAGGTAATTTTATTATTTTAAGATTAAGCCTCAATGGTGCCTTAGAGCTAGTTGATTTTTGGATTATTACTTGTACTTTGGGTGTCTCCGCGATAGTAATACGAGTTATGCTGAAGTTAGATTCAATGGCTATTTTCTCAAAAAATGAGCTTGATTAATAAAATGTTGTTTGACTAAGGTAATTATGAACTCTGCAAATGGACTTATAACTTTTTCATTCTCAAAACCAGTCCCAGTGATTCTCCAATCCGAAATAGCCGAATGCGGCCTTGCCTCCATGGCTATGGTGGCATGTTATCGCGGTCATAAGCTGGATATGCCTGCCATGCGAAAACGCTTTTCGGCTAATCTAAAGGGTATGAACTTACAGCAGTTGATTGAGCTAGGTGATAATTTAGGGCTAGCTAGCCGTGCGCTACAATGCCCGCTTGATGAAGTTCATAAACTGCAAACGCCGTGTATATTGCACTGGGATATGAATCACTTTGTGGTATTGACCAAAGTCTCTGGTAAAGGATCTTCAACTAAGTTTGCTATAAACGACCCAGCTGTTGGTAAACGCAGTTTAAATAGTAATGAGTTTAGTAAACACTTTACCGGTATTTGTTTAGAGCTGACTCCAACCAGTCAGTTTGAAGCCAAACAAGAACAAGCACAGATGAAGTTTACCCAACTTTGGAGCTCAATGAAGGGCTTAAAAGCAGGGCTAATAAAACTGATTGCGTTGTCACTGGTATTGCAATTATTTGCTTTGATGACCCCTTATTATATGCAGTGGGTGGTGGATGAAGTACTCATTAGTTTTGATGAATCGTTATTAACGGTACTTGCCATGGGTTTTGCTCTGATTGCGATAATTTCAGTGGTGACTAATGCGGTACGAAGTTGGCTAATTTTACGGCTTTCGAGTTTGCTCAATATGCAAATGGGCGTGAATTTGCTCAGGCACTTATTGCGCTTGCCAATGAACTATTTTGAGTCCCGCCATATTGGCGATATTGTCTCGCGCTTTGGCTCATTAGCGCAAATACGGGAGCGCATAACTACAGGGTTTGTAGAAACACTGGTCGATGGCGTAATGGGCATTACCGTATTGATTATGATGCTAATTTATTCGCTAAAACTCACTGCGGTAGTTGTTGGTGCAATTGTACTGTATACCTTGGTACGTTTAGCGCTGTATCGTCCACTACATCAAGCCACCGAAGAAATGATTCAATCATCTGCCAAAGAGCAATCGAACTTTTTAGAAAATATTCGGGGTATGCAAACTATAAAATTGTTTGGTAATGAATCGCAGCGCCAAGGAATTTGGCAAAACCGTTATGCAGAGGTAATAAACAGTGAAATTCGTTTAGGGCGTTTAAACATTAGCTTTGATTCATTTAACAAGCTGTTATTTGGCCTTGAAAATGTATTAGTGATTTACTTTGCTGCATTACTAGTTATGAGCAATAGCTTGTCTGTTGGTATGGTACTGGCGTTTATTGCTTATAAAAACCAGTTAACCAGCCGCTTTGCCAACTTAATTGAACAAATCATTCAATTCAAAATGATGCGCTTACACTTAGACCGTATTGCAGATATAGCACTCACGAAACAAGAAGCTAATCGTGACGGTGAAATGGCCTATACAGGTGATGACGAAGGTAAAGTGAGAGGTCAGCTTACGCTCGAAAATATTTGCTTTAGTTACAGTGAAGAGCAAGTGCCGATTTTAAACAATGTTAATTTAACGCTGAATTCCGGTGACTCGATTGCGATTACGGGTCCGTCAGGTACGGGTAAAACTACGTTGATGAAAATAATGCTAGGGTTATTACAGCCAACCTCAGGGACTGTGTTGCTTGATGGCAAAGATATTACTCAGCTTGGCCTTAAAAACTACCGCAAACAAATAGCTGCAGTAATGCAGGATGACACACTGTTAGCTGGCTCAATCGCTGATAACATCAGTTTTTTTGACCCACAGCCGAATTATTTAAAAATAGAGACGTGTGCTCGTCATGCGGCTATTCATGATGATATTACCAAAATGACTATGGGCTATAACTCATTAGTTGGGGACATGGGATCAAACTTATCGGGCGGGCAGGTACAGCGTTTACTTCTTGCTCGCTCATTGTATCAATCGCCCTGCGTGTTGTTTATGGATGAAGCAACTAGTCATTTAGATAAAGACAACGAAGCGAAAATAAGTGAACAAATTCAGCACTTACCCATCACGCGGATTATGATTGCTCATCGCCAAGAAACCATTAACATGGCCAGCAAAGTCTATCAACTGAAAGAGGGTAGGTTGGTGGAGCTACAACAGCAGAACGAGAGTGCATAAAATGACCAGTGCTTGTGTTTTACACGCCTTTTTATTATGTTTACATTTAATAAAAGCTCAATACCAGCGATATAAAAACCCCAGTTACAAATAACTGCACAACACAAAATCCCATAATATCTTTTGCTTTTAAGCCTGCGATAGCAAGGACGGGTAATGCCCAAAAAGGTTGAATTAAATTAGTCCACGCATCACCCCATGCAACGGCCATTGCAACGCGAGATATATCGGCGCCTAGCTCTTGCGCTGCGGGTATTACAATGGGTGCTTGTACAGCCCATTGGCCACCGCCAGAGGGAACAAACATATTAACGAGTCCTGCACTTATAAAACTAAAAAATGGCAAGCTATCAGCATCTGCAACGGCAATAAAGCCACGTGATATCTGTTGTGCTAATCCGCTATCAACCATTACCGCCATGATGCTGGCATAAAAAGGAAATTGAATAACAATGCCAGCCCCGCTTGGAATTGCTTGTTGCAAACTGTTAAGTAAATTATGGGGTGTTTGATGCAGCGTAATAGCTAAAAACAAAAATACGGCAATAACGCTATTAAGGTTTAAGTTTCCGCCAGCAATAAAA
The DNA here is from genome assembly GCF_011378815.1 of Pseudoalteromonas sp. 31A1. Taxonomy (NCBI): domain Bacteria; kingdom Pseudomonadati; phylum Pseudomonadota; class Gammaproteobacteria; order Alteromonadales; family Pseudoalteromonadaceae; genus Pseudoalteromonas; species Pseudoalteromonas sp. 31A1. Next base: position 25,023 of record NZ_WTKY01000001.1, read on the forward strand.
AAGTAATAACCTAAATATGCCAAACCTAATAAGCCAATTGTCATACCGAGTAGTTTACTTTGTTCTAAATGTTGGGCGGGTCTGGTTATTGTTGTGGGCTTAGGTGTTGTCTCTTGTAAAAGAGCTGGGTCGATATATACGCTTTCTTGCTCGCTTGGCAGCATATAGCGATTAACGAGCGGCATAATAATGAATAAACCAACTAATATGGCTATATTAAAGCCCGCAAATAAAGTGTGCTCTGTACTAATAATACCAATGCTGGCCTCTGAAAAGTGACTATCGGTTGCGATAGTTAAAGGAATCGAACCGGCTAATCCGCCATGCCATACAACAAAACCTGAGTAAGCGCTGGCTACTAATAATCGATAATCTACACGAGTATGTTTAGCAATTGCTTTGGCAAAAAGAGCACCAATAACTAAGCCAAATCCCCAATTTATCCAGCTCGCTAAAAGCGAAATAAGCGTTACCAATATAATTGCTTTAGGTGCTGTATTTGCGAGTGTTGCTAGTTTTTCTAATAACTTACTTATAGGTGGCGTACTTGCCAACATGTAGCCTGTAATTAACACTAGTAGCATTTGCATAGCAAAACTTAATAAGTTCCAAAATCCACCTCCCACGCTTGTAATACTTCAATGTTGGTTGCGGTTGCAAATAAGCTCGCACTAATAAGAGTAATTATTGTAAGTAAAATTACAAATATAAAAGGGTCGGGAAGATAGCGCTCTACAATTTTAGTAAAAGGGCGGGCTATTTTATTAAGCATAAGCACAACTGTTTTGGTTATTATTTTAACGCTAATTAATCATGAAAAATCACCATTGGCAAACAGCATTTAGTCTTATATTTGTGGTTAAAAGCTTAAACATTGCTTAAAAGCATCGCTTACAGTAACGTACTGTTTATAGATAATTTACTAACGAAGACTTTGTATTATGCCGGTGATATTTAAAAGGCTAGCGTTACTTGTTCGCGCTCATATAGATCAGTTGAGTTGGCAAGCAGTGGCATTAGCTATTTTGACTCATATGCTATTAACATGGAGCTTACTATTTATAGCGAATGAGAAAGCGTTAACCTCGCTTACTACCTTTTTTTACTATTACACAGTAACAACATCAACAGTGGGATATGGTGACTTTAGTCCAACTACTGATCTTGGTCGTTGGGTGGTAGCATTAATACAAATTCCATTTGGTTTAGCTTTATTTGGTGTTTTGCTAGGAAAAGCAGGACAAACTGTTACTTACTTAATTAGGCGCGCTATGACTGGTGATAAAAACTTTGCCCACAGTAACCACCATATTATTATTTTTGGTTGGCACGACACTCGTACAAAAAAGATGATTGATTACATTTTGGCAGATACGAAACGAACCGATCGTCGTATTTTACTTGCGGTAACCGAGCAAATGGATCATCCTTTTTTAGCTAACGAAAGCGTCGATTTTGCACGTTTAACCAGTTTTACAAACTTAGGAGAGTTAGAGCGTGTTGCTATTCGCCGTGCCGATAAAGTGATTATTGATGGGCAAGATGATGACCAAACATTTACCACAGCACTGCGCATAAGTCGCTTAGTAAAAGATGATTGTCATATAAGTGCTCACTTTTTAGATGAAACTAAAGTTGAGATGATGTTAGAGCATTGCCAAAATGTAGAATGTAGTAGTGCAAAATCAGCTGAGATATTAGTACGCTCAATGCAAGATCCAGGTTCGAGCCGTGTGCAAGAGGAGCTGCTATCTACTTTGCACGGCGATACACAATTTAGCTTGAAAGTACCAAGTGGCTGCAAAGATATGGAGTTTGGTACTTTGTTTCATCATTTTAAGCTTGAGCATGATGCAATACTGTTAGGTGTTGCCCATAATTTAAGTGCGCAAAATATGGATTTAAACCCACCATTAGATTACAAAGTAAGTGAAGGCGATATTTTGCACTATATATCGGTAGATCGAGTATTAAGTAGTGAAGTAGACTGGTCGAGCCTAGAAAAATAATGAATGAAGTTGTATTTTTAATTGTTGTTTTAAGTGCTTACATATTACCTGTCGTTATTGTACTCAACAGTAAGCGTACACAGGGTCATGAAAAGAATGGCTGGCTAATGGGAATCATTATATTTTCTTGGTTAGGTTTAATGATGTACTTTACCATTGTGCCCAAGCATAGGCACAAAAAGAAAAAGGCTAAATAGAGTAGTTAGCCTTTATAGCCGTTTTAGTTGGAATAATTACTCTTCCAACTGTTTGAGTTTATGCTCAATTAGAGGGTCGTCAGGTAGAAGTTGCTGGGCGACTTCTAATAGCTGAATAGCATCATTAGGGTGCTCATCTTGGTGCTTAAGTGCCACATCTATTAATGGCTGAATATCAATTTTTGCTTGATGCTCTTGTACATACACTTCTTTTTCATCAGCTAAAATTTTATGCGCTGTACTCAATAATGCTAAACGATGGGGGGAGTCTGCATTAGCCGTATTGAGACTTTGATAATAATCTTCTTTTAAGCGTAAGGTTTTGGTTTGCAGGCGAAACTGTGCAATATCGATTTGCTGATGTTGAATGAAATCAACGGCTACTTGCTTATAAAACCCAAACTTATTCAAATATGTAGCGTGTGTGCCATGTCCCATACCAAATACTCGCAAGTGAGTTAACTGCTTATAGCGCTTGGCGTGCATTCGGTCTATACGATTAGTAGGATCGTAAATAATATAGCCTTGGGCATCTCCTAAATCTAGATCGTGATAATCTTGTTGCCAGTCAAACTGCTGAGCTATATCGGTACTAGAGCGGTCATCCCAGGGTACTAATTCTTTATTTTTAGTACTTACCGGGTGAAAGAACAGTACTTGGTTTAGCTTTAATAGTTTAGCAAAAGCGCCAACAGCAAATCCGCCACGGCTTAAGCCATAGCCTAATCGACAATTAAACGGCGTAAGTAATGTTGATAATTGCTCGAGAAAAAAGATTAAATTACGATTACGAAACCAATTACTTTTACCTAAATGCTGAAAAGCGATTACGTTTACGTTTTGTTTTTGAGCCAAGTGATAACCCCATGGTGCAAAATCAGGGTGAAGATCTTGCTCTTGCACGTTAGTGCCTGCGGGTGAAAAGGTAAAAAGCAGGGGCTTATTAACGTCAACAAAATCATACTTAACAAATACATCGCCGAGTAAATCACTACCCGTCATGGGTAATCGAGTTTGTTGCTCATTGCGCGGGAGAGTTAACCATTCATCTAACCAATACAGTAATTTCATTAATCCTCCAGCTATAAGTCAGCATAGATCATATCAAACTCAATGAAATTAGGTCAAACCGAGAGGGTGTTACTGCGCCATTTTGATTATTTCATCCCAGTCATTTTTAGTAACAGGCATTATTGATAGTCGTCCGCCTTTTTTAAGTGCGATTTCAGTAATGTTATTATTGGCTTTAATATCTTTAAGGCTAATTAATTTTTTTAAATGGCTTTGATAAGTAACTTCAACAACAACCCAGCGTGGTTTGTCGCTGGTGGCTTTTGCATCGTAATAGTCGCTACTTAAATCAAATTGAGTGGGGTCTGGGTAGGCTTCTTTTGTAACCTCGGCAATACCCGCTACACCTACGTGTTTACAGCTTGAATGGTAAATCATCACTGAATCACCGACCTTAACGCCATCACGCATGAAGTTTCGCGCTTGGTAATTACGCACGCCTTCCCAAAGAGTCGTTTGTTTTGGTGCGTTTTTTAAATCATCTAATGAAAACGCATCGGGTTCAGTTTTAAATAGCCAGTAAGCCATAACAGTATTCCTAACAAATATTTACTTCCCACTATTGTATAGTATCATTTGGATACTAGGGTAATGAGGAAGAAGTAATGAGCCAAGTATTAGATGATTTATTGTCGTTGTTAACACTTGAAGAAATTGAGAAAGGTTTATACCGAGGGCAAAGCCAAGACTTAGGCTTTGGTGCTGTATTTGGCGGTCAAGTTATGGGGCAGGCACTTTCTGCAGCTAAAGAAACTCTACCCGAAGGGCGTATAGTTCACTCATTGCATTCTTACTTTTTACGCCCAGGCGATCCTGCTAAACCGATTGTTTATGATGTCGAAACTATTCGTGATGGGAAGAGCTTTAGTACTCGCCGAGTAAAAGCGATTCAGTACGGTAAGCCAATTTTTTATATGACAGCGTCGTTTCAGGGTGAGGAAAATGGCTTATCGCATCAAGCAACAATGCCTGATGTCCCCGCACCTGAAGACCTGCGTTCATCGCTTGAGTTTTATCAAGAAAATGCTGCGCATATTCCAGAGGTGATCCGTAATAAGTTTACGCGTGAAATGCCGATTGAAATGCGACCAGTTACTTTTCATAATCCATTTAAACCAGAAGCTATGGAGCCGGTAAAGCATATTTGGTTTAAAGCTAATGGTGAAATGCCAGACGATCAACGCATTCATAATTATTTACTTGCTTATGCGTCTGACTTTGAGTTTTTGCCAACTGCATTACAGCCACATGGTGTATCGTTTATGCAGCCAAATATGCAAGTAGCGACTATTGATCATGCAATGTGGTTTCATCGCCCATTTAGAATGGATGATTGGATTTTGTATTCAATTGATAGTCCAAGTGCGAGTAATGGGTGTGGTTTGGTACGCGGGCAGTTTTTTGATCGCCAAGGCAACTTGGTTGCCTCAACAATGCAAGAAGGGGTTATGCGTCAGCGCTAACCCCCTTTTATAGATATAGTGCTAGTTACACTGATCTTGTACTATATCGCTGATTGACTGCCAGACGCGTGCTGGCAGTAATGTTTTAAGGTGTGCATAGGTTTCACAAAGTTGTGTACTACCTACTAAGCCCTTATCACCTTCTGTTATTAATGATTCACCACGCAAGTTTTCAATAAAACTAACAAGTACTTTTTTGTCAAAAAATTCGGGTGTTTTAATACCATGCAGTGTGCCTAAACGTTGTGCTAACACTTGGCTTTCTCGCTCTAACTCAGCTTTTTCAATGCCATCACTTGTTTGAATAAAACCAATCACAATAGCGTATCGTTGCAGAGTAAAGCTAAGTGCTCGCCCAAGCATTTCTAGCTTAGCTAAGCAGTCATTACCGTTTGTTATATGAATATTGTCACCATCAAACTCAATTAAGTTTTGATCTGCAAAGTTCGCTAAAATACGTGTTATGTAGTTTTCATCAAGAGGCTGCAAGTACCACTCTTTGGCAAACAACGGATAAAACGTTTTTACAAGTTGCTGGCATTGCTCAATGGTCGTGCTGTGTTGCTTAAATAAGTGCAACGCAATTAAGCTTGGCACTGCAAACAAGTGCAAAATATTGTTTCGGTAGTAATTAAACAATACTTTTTCTTTATCGCTAATCGTAATGATTTCGCCAAACTCATCACTTATTACCTCAAACTTATTAAGCTTTAATGCATGCGTTAGTAATTGCTCTGGCGTTTCGTCTGGGGCTGTTACTTTATCGCTGTAACTAGCGTCGCGTTGTAAACGCAGGTAAAAATCAAGTTGTGCTAATAGCTTTGGTTTGCTCAATGCTTGTTTATCGTTAACCAGCAATATCATTGCTAGTAAGTTAACCGCATTAAGCGCCGCCGCATTATTAATTTTAACCATCACTTGGTCGGCAAGCTTAGTTACTTGTGGCGCTAACCATTGCGGCTTTTGCACGTCGGTTGGGTGTATTGAATCACGCCAATCTGGTTGGTTATCGTTTAAGTATTGGTTAATCGAGATTGGATCACCAAAGTTTAAATTACCACGGCCATAGTTTTTAAGGTTTTTGATTGCCTTAAAAATTCCAAAAATTGATTCGCCTTTTTTATCTTTACCATCTAGTTCTTTAAGATAAGTATTAATTTCCATTACATGCTCATAGCCAATATACACAGGAACAATAGATATAGGTCTGTCTATTCCGCGTAGCATGGCTTGTAAGGTCATTGAGAGCATGCCGGTTTTAGGCGGTAGCAAACGCCCAGTACGGCTTCGTCCACCTTCCGTATAAAATTTAACAGAGTAGCCTTTAATAAATAGCTGGCTTAAATACTCTTTAAATATGGCTGAGTAAAGCTTATTACCGGCAAACGAGCGACGAATAAAAAATGCACCTGAGCGTCTAAATATACCGCCAGCAGGGAAAAAATTAAGATTTACACCCGCAGCAATATGCGGTGGCACTAAACCTAAATGATAAATAGAGTAGGTAAGTAGTAAGTAGTCCATGTGGCTACGATGACAAGGCATATAAATAATTTCATGACCTTTATCGGTTAGCTCATGAATTTGTTCAGCATGTTTAATGTCTATACCGTTATAAAGCTTATTCCATAACCAGGTTAAAAACCTTTCAGCTACACGTATCATCGCCTCAGAGTAATTTGCCGCTATTTCATCAAGTAGCTTAAGTGCATTTTGGCGCGCTTCGGTTTGGCTGATGTTTTTAGCTTTAGCTTCATCTTGAATTGCTTTTTTTATTGTAGGTGACGCTAATAATGAATTAAATAATTGCTCGCGAGAGGGCATTTTAGGGCCCGTAGCTGCAAGTTTTTGACGTTTAAAGTGTACACGTGCAACACGTAATAACTTGTGTGGTAATTCACTTACGTCTGCTTTCTCATTCACTAACAGCGATAAGTCGAGAGGCTGACTAAAGCGAATAAAGTTATCGCGACCTGAAAACAACACGACAAAAATCTTTCTAAACCAGCTAGGAGTTAGGGAATGCGTGATTAAAGTGCGTAATCCTGGCTTTTCTTTACCTGGGTCGCGTCCCCATAAAATAGTAACCGGAACAACTTGTACGTTTTGCTGCCCGCTTTGTATGAGGTACTCAATAATTTGCTTACCTTGAGCTAAAGCATTGGTTAGCTTAGCTTCATCACCAAAGAGTGGCGGCGGGTTTTTAATGCCAATAAAACGGTCTAAATTTTGGTTGCCTAATACTTGCTCTTCGGTTGGACTAGGTAGACCATTTTTTTTACAAGCATGTGCAAGGGCGGCTAAATCAAATCGCGAATTTAGGCGCACTATATAAAATGTAGGATACTCAGGGTTTAGATCATACTGTTTAATAGGATTTTCTGGCAGCACTTTGCTTTTCACAAATAAGCGGCTAAATCCAGCAGACATAACATTTAAACAATAATTAAAAATACGCATCGACTCACCATATTGAGAGTATTAAGGGCAAAATTAGCGCAATAGGATACCATAATATCTAAAAATCACTTAGTTTGCGTAATTAAGGTGTTAACTTGTTTATTGACTAGCAAGTAGAGCTATTAGTTCAAGTATAGCGAATAAGCATTTATGGGCGCTTATTTAATCAAATTTACAGCCATTGTATTGTTTCTAAATAGTTGTTGCATTTATCACCAATACCTCTATAATACGCAGGCTTTCAAAATTCCTCTGGGAATTAGAAAGGATAAATTAAGCTTGGATTTCAAGCTAATAAACAGGAGTTCCGATTTGGAACTCAACGTAGATATAATCAAACAGCCGGCATCTTAATTTTTAAGATTGTTTCGGTCGTTTTTTTATGCTCTTTTATATGCTCTTTATATTGAGGTTAAGAATGTCAAATCAACGCATTCGTATTCGCCTAAAAGCTTTTGACCACCGTTTGATTGACCAATCAACGGCAGAAATCGTGGAAACTGCGAAACGCACTGGCGCACAAGTACGTGGACCAATTCCACTACCTACACGCTTTGAACGTTTTACTGTACTAACTTCACCGCACGTTAATAAAGATGCGCGTGATCAGTACGAGATCCGCACCCATAAACGTCTGATTGACATCGTAGAACCAACTGACAAGACTGTAGACGCGCTTATGCGTTTAGATCTTGCTGCTGGTGTTGATGTTCAAATCAGCCTGGGTTAATCGAAAGATTAGAGAGGTTTTAGGAAAATGGCATTAGGTCTAGTCGGTCGTAAAGTGGGTATGACACGAATCTTCACTGAAGATGGTGTATCTATCCCTGTGACAGTTATTGAAGCGACACCTAACCGCATTGCTCAGATCAAATCTGACGCAACAGACGGTTATAACGCGCTTCAAGTAACCGCAGGCACTAAAAAAGCAAGTCGTGTAAACAAAGCTAAAGCGGGTCATTTCGCTAAAGCTGGTGTTGAAGCGGGTCGCGGTCTGTGGGAATTCCGCCTTAACGGTGGTGAAGGCGATTTTGAAGTAGGCGCTGAGCTTACTGTTGAATTATTCAACGAAATCAACAAGGTTGACGTAACCGGTACTTCTAAAGGTAAAGGTTTCCAAGGTGGTGTTAAGCGCTGGAATTTCAGCATGCAAGACGCTACACATGGTAACTCTCTATCTCACCGTGCTCCTGGTTCAATCGGTCAAAACCAATCACCTGGTAAGGTGTTTAAAGGTAAGAAAATGGCCGGTCATATGGGTGCTGAGCGTGTAACGACTCAAAACTTAGAACTAGTTCGCGTTGACGCTGAGCGTAATTTGCTTTTAGTTAAGGGTGCAGTACCTGGAGCTATTGGCGGTGACGTTATCGTTAAACCAGCTGTTAAAGCATAAGTCCTGGAGATTTAGTGATGGAATTAGCAATTAAAGACGCTTCTGGCGGTCTTGAAGTTTCTGAAGCTACTTTTGGACGTGAGTTTAACGAAGCATTAGTACATCAAGTAGTTGTTGCATACGCAGCAGGCGCTCGTCAAGGTACTCGTGCTCAGAAGACACGTTCTGAAGTAAGCGGTGGTGGTAAAAAACCATGGGCTCAAAAAGGTACTGGCCGTGCACGTGCCGGTACAATCCGTAGCCCAATTTGGCGTTCAGGTGGCGTTAGCTTTGCAGCTAAACCACAAGACCACAGCCAAAAAGTAAACCGTAAAATGTACCGTGGTGCGATTAAAAGCATCTTATCTGAATTAGTTCGTCAAGAGCGTTTAATCGTTGTTGAAAGTTTTGCTCTAGCAGCACCAAAAACTAAAGAACTAGTTGCTAAGCTTAAAGAACTTGAGCTTAAAGATGTTCTTATCGTGACTGAAGAAGTAGATGAAAATCTTTTCTTATCGGCACGTAACCTTTATAAGGTTGACACACGTGATGTAGCTGGTATCGATCCTGTAAGCTTAATTGCTTTCGATAAGGTACTTATTACAGCCGCTGCTGTTAAGCAACTTGAGGAGGCGCTAGCATGATTCGCGAAGAACGTCTTTTAAAAGTGATCCTTGCTCCACATATCTCTGAAAAAAGCACAATTGCTGCTGAAGAAAACAATACTATTGTTTTTAAAGTAGTAAATGACGCAACTAAAGCTGAAATTAAAGTAGCAGTTGAGAAGCTTTTTGAAGTAGAAGTAACTGGTGTTCGCACACTTAACGTTAAGGGTAAAACAAAACGTACTGGCGCACGTTTCGGTCGTCGTAGCGACTGGAAGAAAGCTTACGTTACTCTTAAAGAAGGCAGCGAGCTAGACTTTGTCGGCGGCGCCGAGTAATAAGGGGATAGAATTATGGCACTTCAAAAGTGTAAGCCTACTTCTGCGGGCCGTCGTCACCTAGTTAAAGTGGTTAACTCTGATCTACATAAGGGTAAGCCATACGCACCACTTTTAGAGAAAAACTCTAAATCAGGTGGTCGTAATAACAATGGTCGTATTACGGTTCGTCATATCGGTGGTGGTCATAAACAACACTACCGTTTAATCGATTTTAAACGTACTAAAGATGGCATTCCAGCTACTGTTGAACGTTTAGAATACGATCCAAATCGTAGCGCAAACATCGCTCTTGTATTATATGCAGACGGTGAGCGTCGTTACATTATCGCACCTAAAGGCTTAAAAGCTGGCGATGCAATCCAGTCTGGTGTTGATGCACCAATCAAACCTGGTAATGCATTACCAATGCGTAATATGCCTGTAGGTTCGACTGTTCACAACGTAGAATTAAAACCAGGTAAAGGTGCTCAAATAGCACGTTCTGCTGGTGCATACGTTCAAATCCTTGCTCGTGATGGTCAATATGTAACATTACGTCTTCGTTCAGGCGAAGTTCGTAAAGTTGAATCTGATTGTCGTGCGACTCTAGGTGAAGTAGGCAATGCTGAGCATATGCTTCGTTCACTTGGTAAAGCAGGTGCAAATCGCTGGCGTGGTATTCGTCCGACAGTTCGTGGTGTTGCCATGAACCCGGTAGATCACCCACACGGTGGTGGTGAAGGTCGTACATCTGGTGGTCGTCATCCTGTGTCTCCATGGGGTAAACCGACTAAAGGTGCGAAGACGCGTAAGAACAAGCGTACGGATAAATTTATAGTACGTCGTCGTACTAAGTAATATTGAGGAATAGCCATGCCACGCTCTCTCAAGAAGGGTCCTTTTATAGACCTACACTTGCTGAAGAAGGTAGAGAAAGCTTTGGAAAGCGGTGAGAAAAAGCCAATTAAAACTTGGAGCCGTCGTTCAATGATCATACCTAACATGATCGGATTGACCATTGCTGTCCATAATGGTCGCCAGCACGTACCAGTTTTCGTTTCTGACGAAATGATCGGTCACAAACTAGGTGAATTTGCACCAACTCGCACTTACCGTGGCCATGCTGCGGATAAGAAAGCGAAGAAACGATAAGAGGGGAAGATAAATGCAAGCATTAGCTAAACATAAATTCGCCTCTGGTTCGGCGCAAAAAGCACGTCTAGTTGCAGATCAGATCCGCGGGTTACCTGTAGATCGCGCACTAGAAATCCTGGCGTACAGCCCTAAGAAAGCCGCTGTATTAGTTAAGAAAGTACTTGAGTCTGCTATTGCTAACGCAGAGCATAACGAAGGTGCTGACATTGATGAGCTTCGTATAACAACGATCTTTGTGGACGATGGTCCTACAATGAAACGTATTATGCCTCGTGCTAAAGGACGCGCAGACCGCATCCTTAAGCGTACAAGCCATATCACTGTTATGGTTTCAGATAGCTAGGAGTATAAGTAATGGGACAAAAAGTTCATCCTACTGGTATTCGCCTAGGTATATCTAAACCTTGGGTTTCTACCTGGTACGCGAGTTCAAAAGATTTCTCTGCACAGCTTTTTGGCGATCACAAAGTTCGTACATTCCTTACAAAGGAATTGAAAACGGCTTCTGTGTCTAAAATCGTTATTGAGCGTCCAGCAAAATCAATCCGAGTAACAATCCACACGGCTCGTCCGGGTGTTGTTATCGGTAAAAAAGGCGAAGACGTAGAAAAATTACGTCAAGCGGTAACTAAAATCGCTGGTGTACCTGCTCAGATTAATATCTCTGAAGTACGTAAACCAGAACTAGATGCACAACTAGTAGCAGACGGCATTGCCTCTCAACTAGAACGTCGTGTTATGTTCCGTCGCGCTATGAAGCGTTCGGTACAAAATGCAATGCGCATCGGTTCTAAAGGGATTAAAGTTGAAGTTAGCGGTCGTCTTGGCGGCGCTGAAATCGCACGTTCAGAATGGTATCGTGAAGGTCGTGTACCTCTACATACTCTTCGTGCTGATATCGATTACGCAACTTCTGAAGCCTTAACCACTTATGGTATCATTGGTGTTAAAGTTTGGATCTTCAAAGGCGAAGTTATTGGTGGTTTACCACTAGTACAAGAGCAAGAGAAGCCAGCTAAACGCGCACCAAAGAAAGCCAAGAAAAGTGCTAAGTAGAGGTAGCGACTAATGTTACAGCCAAAACGTACAAAATTCCGTAAAATGCACAAAGGCCGCAACCGCGGTTTAGCGCAAAACGGTAACAAAGTAAGCTTCGGTACTTTCGGATTGAAAGCAACTGGCCGTGGCCGTATGACTGCTCGTCAAATCGAAGCAGCTCGTCGTGCTATGACGCGTCACGTGAAACGTCAAGGTAAAATCTGGATTCGTGTCTTCCCTGACAAACCGATTACAGAAAAACCTCTTGAAGTTCGTATGGGTAAAGGTAAAGGTTCTGTTGAATATTGGGTTGCTGAAATTCAGCCTGGTAAAGTACTTTACGAAATGGAAGGTGTTTCAGAAGAGCTTGCTCGTGAAGCATTCGACCTTGCTGCTCGTAAATTGCCATTCAAAACAACTTTCGTAACTCGGACGGTAATGTGATGAAAGCTAGCGAACTAAAAGACAAAAGCGTAGAAGAGCTTAATGCTGAACTTCTAGGACTACTTCGTGAGCAATTTAATATGCGCATGCAAGCTAGCACTGGTCAGTTAGCTCAGACACACACGCTAAGAACAGTACGCCGCGATATCGCGCGTGTAAAAACAGTTATTAACCAGAAGGCAGGTCAATAATGAGCGATAAAATTCGTACTCTTCAAGGCCGTGTAATCAGCGACAAGATGGAAAAATCTTTCACTATCGCTATCGCACGTTATGTGAAGCACCCAATCTATGGGAAATTCATTAAACGTACGACTAAGTTACACGTACATGACGAAAATAACACAGCAAAAGCGGGTGACGTAGTTACTATCCGTGAATGCGCACCAATTTCTAAGAATAAATCTTGGACTTTAGTAGACGTTATTTCTAGTCCAAAACAAGCTTAATTTTTTAATTAAGTTAGTTTTGTAAAAAAGCCCCGGCATTAGCTGGGGCTTTTTGTTTTTAAAGCACCTGCAAACAGTAAACTAGGATGAGCGGGTCACCTGGATTAGTCTTCTATCTGAAAATACAAAGTTATCTTGGGGAGTAGTGAGAGTTTCATTTACCAGTTACTTTTTTGCTAGCAGAACCATCTGCTGAATCAGAAGAAGTTAGATAATAAACTTACATATCTCAGTTAATTTAATGCCAATATGGGGTCATCTAATTCGTGGTGTTACTTTTCTTTTACAGTCTTTTAGTCTGAGAACTCACTTACCTTATTTTATTACAATAATACAGTTTCAAAGTATCGAAAATAGACATCCATACACAACTTTCATTATCAGCTTATCTGTTTTTTTATGTCTAAAACCTCAATTTATCGCCTTAAATTAATATTCTGGTATGATTAGCAAATATGCGCTTTTGAATGAATTTTTGAGGTAGTAATGACGCGTAGTTTTGAATTTCATTTGACTGATGAAGTAGCCACGGTCGCAATGGGTTATTGCGTTGCTGATATTATAGAGCAAGGTGCGGTTATTTATTTACATGGTGATTTAGGCGCTGGTAAAACAACGTTTACTCGAGGTGTAGTGCAAGGCTTTGGACATACAGGCAAAGTTAAAAGCCCAACGTATACACTTGTTGAACCTTATGAACTCGAGCGCGCAAATGTTTATCATTTTGATTTATACCGCTTAGGTGACCCTGAAGAACTAGAATACATGGGAATACGCGATTATTTTTCACCAGATGCAATTTGCGTTGTTGAGTGGCCAGAAAAAGGTGGTGAATTTATTCCTGTGCCTGATTTAGATATTACTCTAAGCTATATGGGTAACGAACGTAAAATTGTTATTAATAGCGCCAGTGAGCGTGGTGTAGCAATTGTCGAAAAACTAAATAACAAATAATAATATAGTTAAGGCAGTAATTATCAAATGAGCCGAGGTGTAGTTAAACTCTTTATTTACCTTATGGTTATTACCATAAGCTTGCCGCTGTGGGCCAAAAATACAATTAATAGTGTACGCGTATGGCCGTCCCCTGATAGTACGCGTGTGGTATTTGATTTAAATGATAAGCCTGACTTTAGCTATTTCATGCTTAAAAACCCAAGCCGCTTAGTAATTGATTTAGAAAACACTAGTGAATTAAAAATACTACCAGGTGTACCACCAAAACATCAAATAGTGAGCAAGCTACGCTACTCAAAACCTAAAAATAAGCACAGTGTTCGGTTAGTGTTTGAATTAAACGCACCAGTAAAGCCAGTTGTATTTGCTTTAGCGCCTACAGGCCCTTATAAAAACAGGCTCGTTGTTGATTTATACAATAAAAGCCAAGCTGCCACAGTTGTTTCTCCTGCTCAAACAGCAGCTAAAAACCGCCAGTTAAGCCAAGAGCGCGATATTGTGATTGCAATTGATGCGGGTCATGGCGGCGAAGATCCAGGTTCAATTGGTCCATCTGGCACGTACGAAAAAACAGTAACACTGCAAATTGCAAAACGTTTAGAGCGCATGATTGATGGCGAACGTGGGATGATTTCGCGCATGGTACGAAGCGGTGACTACTTTGTAAAACTTAATACGCGTACCAATCGTGCTCGTGAAAAAAAGGCCGACTTTTTTGTCTCTATTCATGCTGATGCATTTACGAGCCCGGGACCAAATGGTGCCTCTGTTTGGGTGTTGTCGTTAAGGCGTGCTAATTCAGAGATAGGTAAATGGATAGAAGATAAAGAAAAGCACTCTGAGCTTTTAGGTGGCGCTGCGGATGTAATGAAAGATGCCGCTAACGAAAAATACTTAGCGCAAGCATTACTTGATATGTCGATGGATCACTCTATGAAAACCGGCTTAAACGTAGCTGACGAAGTGGTTAAAGAGCTACGTAAAGTTGCTAAGCTGCATAAAAAAGATCCCCAACATGCGAGTCTTGCTGTACTTAAATCACCAGATATCCCATCAATTTTAGTAGAAACAGGGTTTATATCTAACCCACGAGAAGAAAAGCTGCTTAAAAGTGCTAACCATCAAGAGCGTTTGGCTAAAGCTATATTTACTTCAATTAAAAATTATTATTTAAAAAATCCACCCGATGATTCTTTATTTGCCAAATTAAAATCGCAATATCCAACAAAGCATAAAGTCCGCCCGGGTGAGTCTTTAAGTATGTTGGCGAGTCGCTATGGCATTACGGTCACTAAATTAAAACAAGTTAATAAGCTTAGCTCTAATACTTTATTTATTGGGCAAGAGCTCGATATACCGCAAAGCTAAATCATCACTAAAATATATCTGTTAGGAAATTAATGAATATTGAAATATTACCCGCGCGTTTAGCTAACCAAATTGCCGCAGGCGAAGTGGTAGAGCGTCCTGCGTCGGTAGTAAAAGAGTTGGTCGAAAACAGTTTAGATGCTGGCGCTACACGTATTCAAATAGATATAGAGCGTGGTGGTCATAAGCTTATTCGTATTCGCGACAACGGCTCAGGGATAAGTAAAGATGAGCTAACGCTTGCACTTTCTCGCCATGCTACCAGTAAATTAAAGTCGCTTGATGATCTCGAAAATATTTGTTCACTTGGTTTTAGAGGCGAAGCGCTTGCGTCAATTAGCTCTGTATCGCGTTTAACGCTGAGCTCAAAACCAAAAGATCAAGAAGCTGCTTGGCAAGCATTTGCAGAAGGTCGCGATATGGCCGTGCAAGTAAAGCCAGTAGCGCACCCTGATGGCACAACCATTGAAGTAAAAGATTTATTTTTTAACACCCCAGCTCGTCGCAAATTTTTGCGTACCGAAAAAACTGAATTTAGCCATATTGATGAGTTGATAAAGCGTATTGCGCTTAGTCGCTTTGATGTCTCTATTACACTAACTCACAACGAAAAAGTAGTAAGGCAGTATCGTGCGAAGACAGATCGCTCTCAGGCTATTACACGTGTAGCGCAAGTTGCAGGTAAGGCTTTTGCTGAGCAAGGTTTGCATATTCAATCAGGAGAGGGTGGCTTACAGCTGCATGGTTGGGTGCTACCTGTAGGTTCAGCTAATACGACTCAGTATACTTATGTTAATAATCGTATGATGCGCGATAAACTTATTCTGCATGCTATACGCCAGGCATTTGAAGAAGTAAGCGGAACACAAGAATTACCCGGTTTTGTCATTTATATTGATATAGACCCTCGCCAGGTTGATGTAAATGTTCATCCAGCTAAGCATGAAGTCCGTTTTCATCAAGGGCGCTTAATTCATGACTTTATATTACAGGCTATTAAGCAAGTGGTAGTGCCGCTGCAAGGTGAGTTTACGAATGAACCGCTTAGCTCTGAGGTGGAATCTGCGCCTGTGTTTATGGGGTCAGCGCATAGTAGTTCTAATGATACAAAAGCGGATGGAGTATTTGATTACCCTAAATCGCAATTACAGCCCTCTTATTCCGGAAGTGCTGGTAGCTCATCATCAGGCACTAGAACGGGCGGAGGTAATGGGGGATATCGGGCTACACCAAATACGAGTCACCATGATGTAAATGCTTTCTATCAAGGTGTCAGTGAGCAACACGCTGCGCATTTTGACAATGTAACAAACTTACCAACAGCACAAAACGAGGTAGAGCCAGCTAGGAATGTTTTACAGGCTGTTTCTATTATTAGTGTTAGTGAAGGCATGTGTGTATTTAGTGAAGAGCAGCAATTGTATTGCTCACATTTCAAATATGCATTGGTAGATGATTGGCATAATCAAATTAAAGAGTCCGGAAGTTTAGAAGGGAAAGCTCTTTTGCTGCCCGTAAGAGTAAACTTATCAAAAGAAGATTGCTTGCTTATAGAAGCCCAACAATCGTGGTTTACCTTACTTGGTTTTGAACTGGTAATAGAAAAACAGTTTGTAATGGTTAAAAAATTACCAGCGTGTTTATATTTACTTGATGTAAGTGCAGCGGTAGGTGAGCTACTTAATGCATGTAAAGCACAGCATGAAAATATAGAAAATTGGCTAGAGTGGCAAATGAGCTGCGTGCCGACCCGGTTTTATTTAAGCAATGTGTTTTTAGCGAAACAAATGCGCTTACAAAATAATCCGCAAACTATTGAACGCTTGCGCGCAAAAGCAGTTAAAATAGAGCTAAATCACTATTTAACGCAATTAGATTAAGGTATCAGTGTTGAGTAATTTACCAGTCATATTTTTAATGGGTCCAACTGCTGCGGGTAAAACAGCATTGGCAATCTCACTGTGCGAGCATTTAAATACAGAAATAATCAGCGTTGATTCAGCGTTAGTGTATAAAGATATGAACATTGGTACTGCAAAACCCGATGTCGAAGAACTTGCTAAAGCTCCGCACCATCTGATTGATTTGCTTGACCCGAGTGAAACATATTCAGTGGCTGATTTTAGGCGAGATGCAGTACAAAAAATTGACGAATTTCATAGACAAGGTAAAGTGCCTGTATTGGTTGGAGGTACAATGTTGTACTTCAAATCTTTAATTGATGGTTTATCGCCTTTGCCTGAAGCAGATACAGCGATAAGAGCAGAACTAGAAGCGCAAGCTAAAGAATTTGGCTGGCCTCATTTATATAAAGAATTAGCTAAAGTTGACCCTAAAGCAGCCGAAAAAATAAGTGAAAATGATTCACAAAGAATTAATCGAGCTTTAGAGGTTTACAAGTTAACTGGTAAGACCATGACTGAGTTGCAAAAGCAAAAACAGCCAGCTTTACCTTATACTTTTCATCAATTTGCGATTGCACCGCAAGAACGTAGCGAATTACACCGCCGAATTGAAGAAAGGTTTAAAATAATGATTGATCAGGGGTTTGAAAATGAAGTTTCGACCCTATATCTACGTAAGGATTTACACCCCAATATGCCTTCTATTCGTTGTGTTGGTTATAGACAAATGTGGGATTACCTTGCGGGTGAAACAAACCATGATGAAATGGTTTTTCGTGGCATCGCAGCAACACGTCAATTGGCAAAACGTCAGTTAACGTGGCTTCGTAGCTGGCCTGATGTTACTTGGTTAACAACGGGTGACGAAGAAAACTTGCATCGTGTAGTAAGTTCGCTAAGCTAGTAGTAGTTGAATATTGTTTTTTATCAAATAAGTTCAGCCACTTAATTATAATAACACCTAGAACGAAGGAACAATAACATGGCAAAAGGCCAATCGTTACAAGACCCATTTTTGAATGCACTACGACGTGAGCGCATTCCAGTATCAATCTTTTTGGTAAATGGCATAAAATTACAAGGCAAAATTCAGTCATTTGACCAATTTGTTATTTTACTAGAGAACACAGTAAATCAAATGGTTTATAAGCATGCAATTTCAACAGTTGTCCCTGCTCGCGCAGTTAACTTCCAAGCAGTTCAAGGGAGTGAAGACACTGAAGAGGCAGAAGCTGGAAACTTTTAATTAGGAGCATAATGTTTGTTTGACCGCTATGAATCCGGCGAACAGGCAATTTTAGTTCATATCGACTTGCCTAAAGAAGGGGATCGTGAAGATCTTCATGAATTAGAAATGTTGGTATCTTCTGCTGGTGTTAGTAGTTTGGCGGTTGTGCAAGGCAGCCGTCAAGCACCACATCCGAAACTATTCGTCGGTACCGGTAAAGCAGAAGAAATAGCTGAGATTGTTAAAATCCACAATGCAGATGTCGTAATTTTCAATCATCAACTCAGGCCGTCACAAGAGCGTAATTTAGAGCGTGTCTGTCAGTGTCGTGTGCTTGATAGAACGACACTAATTCTTGATATTTTTGCCCAACGTGCACGTACCCATGAGGGTAAGCTGCAGGTTGAATTGGCACAACTTCGCCATATGTCGACTCGATTAATTCGAGGCTGGACCCATCTTGAACGCCAAAAAGGCGGGATTGGTTTACGTGGACCTGGTGAAACCCAACTTGAAACAGATAGACGATTACTTCGTGCTCGTATTCAAAATATCCGTGCGCGTTTAGCTAAAGTAGCTGTGCAACGTGAACAAGGTAGGCGAGCTCGTACTCGTAACGAAATACCTACGGTATCGTTAGTTGGCTATACCAATGCGGGTAAATCTACATTATTTAATCGAATTACGAATTCAGATGTATACGCGGCCGATCAGTTGTTTGCAACGCTTGACCCGACTCTACGTAAGCTTGAATTAGGTGATGTTGGTCCTGTTATCTTAGCTGATACAGTGGGCTTTATTCGTCATTTACCGCACGACTTAGTTGCTGCTTTTAAAGCAACGCTAACTGAAACTCGTGAAGCTGATTTACAGTTACATGTAATTGACGCAGCAGACTCTCGTCTTCAAGAAAATATTGAACAAGTACAATCGGTGCTTAAAGAAATTGAAGCCGATGAAGTACCACAGCTATTAATTTATAATAAAATTGATGCGCTGGATAACGTAAGCCCACGTATTGATCGAGATGACGAAGGCCAACCTATAAGAGTATGGCTTAGCGCTCAGACTGGTGAAGGGTGTGAATTACTTAGTGAGGCTATTAGTGAACTGCTTGCTAAGAAGATGTTTAACGAAACATTATTTCTTACGCCATTGTATGGTCGCCTAAGGGCTGCATTGTTTAGTTTAAATGCAGTACATGAAGAGCGATTTGATGAGCAAGGTAATTGGCTGTTAGATGTTAGAATGCCAATGGTTGAGTGGAATCGTTTAATTAAAGAATTTGGTCCTGAAATTGCTGGTTTTATCAACCGTAATTAAAAATTGACGTTTTAATGTCGGTTTTTGTATGAGAAACGCGGTAGATTTGTTAGATTTAACACAATTTCCTAATTTATTTAGATAACAATGGAGTATAGCTATGGCCTGGAATGAACCGGGTAATAATGGCAATGACAAAGATCCGTGGAATAATAAAGGCGGACGTGATCAAGGCCCACCTGATTTAGACGAGGTGTTCCGCAAGTTTAGTAACAAGTTCGGTGGCTTATTTGGCGGGAAAAAATCCGGCAATGGTAGCGGCGGTGGACTTGGCGGAGCCGGTATTTCATTTATACTTATTATCGCCGTTATTGTATGGGCGTTAAGTGGTATTTATACGGTTAAAGAAGCCGAGCGTGGTGTGGTTCTTCAATTTGGTAAATATGACCGAATTGCTGATCCTGGTCTGCGTTGGAAAATGACGTTTATTGAAACGGTAATCCCAGTAGATATTGAAGCAGTTCGTTCATTATCGGCTTCTGGTTTTATGCTTACTGAAGACGAAAACGTAGTGAGCGTTGAGTTTCAGGTGCAATACCGTGTTATTGACCCATACCTTTATGAATTTAGCGTAACTAACGCTGATAGTAGCTTAGAAGAAGCACTAGATAGTGCACTACGTTACGTTGTGGGCCATGCAAAAATGGACCAAGTATTAACTAATGGCCGTGAGGTTGTTCGTCAAAATACATGGGATGAGCTTAATAAGATTATCGAACCATATAACTTAGGTTTAATTGTTACTGACGTGAACTTTAAAGACTCTCGTCCGCCAACTGAAGTTAAAGATGCATTTGATGATGCGATTGCTGCACAAGAAGATGAAGAACGTTTCATTCGTGAAGCAGAAGCATATGCTCGTGAAATTGAACCGCGTGCTCGTGGTCAAGTAACGCGTATGACTCAAGAAGCGGAAGGTTACCAAGAGCGTATTACATTAGAAGCACAAGGTGAAGTAGCTCGTTTTGAAAAGCTACTACCTGAATATCAAGCAGCTAAAGAAGTTACTCGTGAGCGCTTATACATTGATGCAATGGAAGAAGTGTTAGGGAGTAGTTCTAAAATATTGGTTGATGTTAAAGGCGGTAATAACATGCTTTATTTACCACTTGATAAGATCATGGATAAGCAAGGGACAGCAACACGTGTTGCACTTCCAAGCTCTAGTGATATTCAAGATTTACGCAATAAAGTAAATACGTCGCGCAATAGCTCTGTTAATAGTGGCAATGACCGCTTTAACAACGACCGCTTCAATGATGGGAGATAATCATAATGAAAAACTTTAGTTTAGTAATACTATTAGCTGCCATTGTTATGTCTTTCTCATCGGTATTTGTTGTACCTGAAGGGCAAAAAGCAATTGTAATGTTATTTAGTAAAGTACAAAAAGACAGTGACGATCAAGCGATTGTATATGGCCCAGGCCTACAATTTAAGGTGCCATTTTTTAGCCAAGTACGTCGTATTGATGCACGTATTCAAACGCTAGATGGTGCGCCGGATCGCTTTGTTACTAGTGAGAAAAAAGACTTAATTGTTGATTCGTTTGTAAAATGGCGTGTTAATGACTTTAGCGCTTTTTACTTACGTGCCCGTGGCGATAAGCAATATGCTGAAACGCTACTTAAACAAAAAGTAAATAATGGTCTTCGTACAAACTTTGGTACACGTACAATTCGTGAAATTGTATCAGGTGAGCGTAGCGAGTTGATGGAAGAAGCGTTAGTACAAGCTTCTGAAAGTGCACGTGAGCTAGGTATTGAAGTACTAGACGTACGTGTTAAGCAAATCAACCTACCACAAGAAGTGAGTAGCTCTATTTACCAACGTATGCGCGCTGAGCGTACTGCTGTTGCAAAAGAGCATCGTTCTGAAGGTCAGGAAAAAGCCGAGACTATTCGTGCGGGTGTTGACCGTCGTGTAACAGTAATGCTTGCCGATGCAGAGCGTAATGCGCGTTCTGTACGTGGTCAAGGCGATGCTGATGCCGCAGGCATCTATGCAAGCGCGTATAACAAAGACCCTGAGTTCTTTAGTTTTGTGCGTTCGCTTGAGGCTTACAAAAAGACTTTTAAAAATAAGCAAGACGTTATGGTGCTTTCACCAGATAGCGACTTCTTCCAATATATGAAAGGCGCTAAAGCTCAATAGGCTTTACGTTAATTATTTAAAAGTTAAAAAGCCTCGCATTTGCGGGGCTTTTTGTTAAACACAGTCTAGTGCTTTAAATCACTGTTATTTATGTGGTTATTAGCTAATATTTGGATATAACAAATGCGCGCAGAAAAAATAAGCTGAACAGGGGTGATCTTTACTTTAGTTTTCTGGTAAAATCTCGTCCTAATTTTCTCTAAGTGAATTTACGATGGGTAAAAACGTTGTTGTATTAGGCACCCAATGGGGTGACGAAGGAAAGGGTAAGGTAGT
The DNA here is from genome assembly GCF_011378815.1 of Pseudoalteromonas sp. 31A1. Taxonomy (NCBI): domain Bacteria; kingdom Pseudomonadati; phylum Pseudomonadota; class Gammaproteobacteria; order Alteromonadales; family Pseudoalteromonadaceae; genus Pseudoalteromonas; species Pseudoalteromonas sp. 31A1. The sequence continues at coordinate 46,815 of NZ_WTKY01000001.1, forward strand.
TGATCTCCTTACAGACAAAGCATCTTTAGTAGTTCGTTATCAAGGTGGCCACAATGCGGGTCATACTTTAGTTATCGAAGGTGAAAAGACGGTTCTACACCTTATTCCATCGGGTGTATTACGTGACAATGTTAAATGTGTGATTGGTAATGGTGTAGTTTTATCACCAGAAGCGCTAATGAGAGAAATTGGCATGCTTGAAGAACGCGGCGTACCAGTACGTGAGCGTCTTTTAATAAGTGAAGCATGTCCGCTAATCTTGCCTTTCCATGTTGCATTAGATGTAGCCCGCGAAACTGCTCGTGGCGATAAGCCAATTGGTACAACTGGCCGTGGTATCGGTCCTGCGTACGAAGATAAAGTGGCTCGCCGTGGTTTACGCGTAGGCGATTTATTTAATCCTGAATTATTTGCAGCTAAATTAAAAGAAGTTCTTGAATACCATAACTTCACTTTAGTTAACTACTACAAAGTAGACGCTGTAGATTTCCAAAAAACGTTTGATGATGCAATGGCTGTTGCTGATATCTTAAAAGCAATGGTTGTAGATGTAACTGAGCTTTTAGATCAAACGCGTTTAGCAGGCGAAAACATTTTATTTGAAGGTGCACAAGGTACGTTACTTGATATCGATCACGGTACTTACCCTTATGTAACATCTTCAAATACTACAGCTGGTGGCGTTGCTACTGGTGCAGGTTTTGGTCCATTAAACCTTGATTACGTTTTAGGTATTATTAAAGCGTACACTACACGTGTTGGTTCAGGTCCTTTCCCTACAGAGCTTTACGACGGTCTTGAGAAACAAGATCCAGTTGGTAAGCACTTAGGTGATAAAGGTCATGAGTTTGGCGCTACAACAGGTCGACTTCGTCGTACTGGTTGGTTAGATGCAGTGGCTATGCGCCGTGCGGTTCAAATCAACAGTATTTCAGGTTTTTGTTTAACTAAGCTTGATGTTTTAGACGGCTTAGAAACGCTTAAAATCTGTATTGGTTACAAGCTTGAAGATGGCACAGTTACTAACGTAACACCATTAGCAGCTGAAGGTTACGATAAAGTAACGCCAGTATACGAAGAAATGCCAGGTTGGTCAGAAAACACTGTTGGTGTAACGAGTCTTGACGGTTTACCAAAAGCTGCGATTGACTACATCAAGCGTATTGAAGAAATTACGGGTGTTCCAATTGATATTATTTCTACAGGTCCAGACCGCGTAGAAACTATGGTACTTCGCAACCCGTTTGCGTAATTACCATTAGATTAAAAAAAGCTGCCTAGTGCAGCTTTTTTTGTATCTAAAATTCACCTTGGAACGATCTTTGTATATATTTTAATAAGTTTATTTTTATAAGTGGTGAGCATGCGTTTATTTTACCGTAATTGCGTATTAAGGCTTTCATTAATTCCGCTATCTTTATTTATAGCAACCAACAGCTTAGCTACAGAAAGCCCTGCTGCTGTACCGCTGTATACAGAATCTGAGCTAATTGCGTTAATAAATAAAAATACGCATTTAGCGCGGGTGAAGGCAGATGATTGCCAGTTAGTGCAAGATATAGAAGCACGAGCCAATAAAATGGCATTGCCGTCTTATCAATTTTTATACGGCGATATGCTGGCTTATAACGTGTGCGTGGATCGTAATGTAGAGTTAGGTGTGTATTACATGCGAAAAGCGGCTGAACAAGGCTTAGCGGCAGCGCTAGAGCAGTTAGGGCGTTACTACGACACCGGGCGTTTAGTTCAGCAAGATAAAGCAATGGCAATTACGTATTTGCGTGAAGCGTCGTCGCAAGGCAATTTAAAAGCACAACTACGTTTGGTTAAATTATTTAATGATGGCTATGGCAGCCCGCGTGATTTTGAAGATGCATACCGTTGGCTATTTAATTCTATGGTCGCAGATAAAGCGACTCATAAAAAAATTGAGCGAGTGCTGACTAAGTTAGCGCAAAAAATGCCAGATAGTGTGGTTGCGCGAGCTCGCCTTCCTATTTAATGGCTCTTAAAAAACAAAACCCTAACTTTTTAAGTTAGGGTTTTTGAGTTTTTACAGGTAGTAAAAGTGTTTAACTTTCTTCTTTAGCCTTTGTTTGCGGGTCTTTTAAGACCGACATTTTAGGCGGCTGTAATGCAACAACACGCTCGCCTTCTTGCGGCGGTTTTTCCATGTTGATTGTAAACGGTCTTAGCTTAATTGGCGTATCGTCGTCGCTGTCTTTATCACCTTTAAGAATAAACAAAGGGATAGCCTCAGGGTTCATTTCTAGATATTGCTCCCAGCTAAACTCATCCGAGATGCGTGTTGAACTAACCTTACCGCCTTTAGCTATAATACTGCTTAAACGTGCATATGAGCCTTCGTCGCCAAACAATATTTGTCTAGATAAAAACGTTGCACTGTCTTTATTTGCTTTAGCATGCGACGTTGATGAGCGAAGCGAAAATACATTTTTTTCATTAAGTAAATGCGAAAAGTATTGAACGCCTAGCGCATTATGATGACGGTTTGGCGATAGCGCTAAGACACTGCGAATAGTTGTTAGAGGTAAGTAGCGTTCAGCATGCTCTGATTGCGGGTTACCATAATAACAAGCTAAGCCATCCATACGTGCCATTCTGCAGTTTTCCCATGCGGGGTCTGAAAGGTGAACCGGAATATTCTGCTCTTGTAAGCCACGTCCAATTGCACGCGATACATGGTTTGCACCAATAATTAATATTGTGTTTGGCGATGGTTGGCGTACACCTAATAGCTTGGCAACAGGGATGGCTGTTAAGCTTTGCAGCACAACCGTAATGATGATCACCGTAAATATAAGTGGCACCATCTTTTCAGCATCAGCAACGCCAGCTTCCATCATACTTAGTGCAAATACCGACCCAACGGCTGCGGCAACTATACCGCGTGGAGCAATCCAGGCAAGTACCAAGCGAGACTTCATTGGTAAGTCAGTACCAAAGGTCGAAATAGCAATACACAGTGGGCGTGCAACAAAAAGCACAATAGCTAAAAATATAAATACATCGCTGTCGAGCATCATCAAATCAGAAAGCTGTAAACGTGCTGCAAGTAAAATAAACAGCGTTGATATTAATATCATCGACAAGTCTTCTTTAAACTCAAGTACAGAATCTATTTCTAAATCGTCTTGGTTCGCAAGCCAAATACCAAATACAGTTACTGCTAATAAGCCTGATTCATGGCTTAAATAGTTTGATACAGAAAAACTAATAAGGACTAGTGCTAAAATTCCAAACTTATGTAATTCAAATGGCAGCCACTCGCGACGCATTAATAGGGTTGTTAGCCAACCTGCAGCAACACCAATACTTAAACCAACACCCAGGGTTTTAACTAAAGCAATAATAGTATGACTAAATACTTCGCCTTGGCCTACAAGCATTACAGCTTCAAATACCAATACAGCAAATAATGCGCCAATTGGGTCTATTACAATACCTTCCCAGCGAAGTATGCGGTCTATGTCTTGTGTTGGACGCATTGAGTTTAATAGCGGTGCTATAACGGTAGGGCCAGTAACAACGAGTACTGCGCCTAGTACCGCAGCAACACGCCAATTGAGCTCAAGCAACCAGTAGGCGCTTAAGCTAATAATAATGCAGGTAGTAAGCATACCGATTGAGCAGAGATTCCTTACAACTTTTCCTATCCCTTTTAATTCTCTGAAATGCAGAGTTAAGGAACCTTCAAATAAAATGATGGCAACGCTTAGTGATACTACTGGAAACAGTAAATCACCTAAAAGTGCATCAGGGTCTAAAACACCACTAAATGGTCCAAGTAAAAGACCAGTAAGCAATAAAAAAAGAATAGCGGGTACTCTAAAAGCCCACGCGACCCATTGGGCAAGCACAGAGCAAAGTGCGATACCGGCTATGTAAATTGCTGACATAGATTAAGAATTCCTTATTTATGACGATATGTTTAGAAAGTATAACTTTTGTTAATTATTAATACAGGGGTATACACCGGAAACTGAAATATTACTAATCAATTTTAGCTGCTTATAAAAGATTAGTAGGCTTAAATTATTTAGCGAGAACTTAGCCACCTTATTTTAAAGTGTATTAATTGTTTAATTTATTGAATTTTAATAACAATATAAAGGGTATGAGTGTTTCGTATTAACTTAGTTCGAATTTTAACCTTGATTTTAAAGGGGTATTTGGTGTATTATACTTCGTGTTCTAATAATTAGTCATCTAACGAAGTTTATTGAAGATAAAACAGGCTTGTTAATCTTAACGTCATTTTTAATCTTTATAATCATGTGTTAGTGATGTTTCTAGTATTAGAGCATTACAAAATATCATTTGCCGAATTCTTGGTATGGTTTTGCCAAACAAGTTTATTTAATTATTTAAGTAAATAAAGGTTTGAGTTGAACTATTACTTTCAATATTTAGCCCCCCATCGTGGCGGTTAAATCTCGGTCCTTTGGTCTTCACCCTATCTGTTGGTGTATCAGACTTTAGAGGCTCTATGTATGTTGTTAATAAAAAAGCCACACACAGCTTTTTACAGCGATGCATAAACAACACTTTTAAATTTTTTGATTAGTGCTGCTCAATATTATTGGGTTGTTGCTACTTTTACTTAACCTCAAATCTAAGCTTCTTGTTTTAGATATGGTTTTTGCGTGTGTGTAAAAAAGTGTTGCCTAAATGAAAAGAAAAATTCGAAGCTATGTTTTAAACCTAGCTACTTAGTTTTAGCTCGTCTAATTAAGATGAGCGCAGATAAAATGGAAAGTTGAGCATTTATGCAAAAGTTAAATTGGCGACGTATCGTACTTAAAGTAGGTAGTGCATTAATTGCACCAGATCAAGATGGCTGCCGTTCGCGTTACATATTAACCATCGCACAGTTCATTGTTCGTTGTCGTGCCCGTGGAATCGAGGTCATTTTAGTATCATCGGGTTCTGTAGCGGCTGGAGCGCATTTATTCCCATCAGACAAACCTCGCTCTGTGGTGATGAAAAAAGCAATGGCAGCAGCAGGGCAAACAGAAATGATCGCCATGTGGGACCGCTTTTTTGACTTTCCATCTGCGCAACTATTATTAACGCACGGCGATTTACGTGACCGCGAGCGTTACCAAAGTATTCGCGAAACAGTGTTTACTTTACTTGAGCATGGTGTTTTTCCTATCATTAATGAAAATGATGCTGTAACTACCGACGACTTAAGAGTGGGTGATAACGACAACTTATCAGCAATGGTCGCAGCAGCAGCCGATGCCGATGCTTTATTAATATTCTCAGACGTTGATGGGTTATATGATAAAAACCCTAACTTACATGATGATGCGGTGTTACTGCCTGAAATAAAATCAATTGATGAATCTATTTATGCTATGGCAGGATGTGCTACAAGTGCTGTTGGTACTGGTGGCATGAAAACCAAAATAGAAGCGGCAGAAAAAGCAACGTCACATGGTATCGCGACTTATATTATAAACGGCTTTAAAGAAGAAACATTTACGAAACTGCTAGCTGGGGAAAATCCTGGTAGCGTATTTTTACCGTACGAAAAGCCGATGCAAGATTCTGTACATTGGATGACACACACAGCAAATGAGCAAGGTGAAGTTGTTGTTGATGGATCATTTGATGAATCCCTTGAAGGTGAAAGTGGATGTATTCGCGGTGATGAAATCATGGAAGTCCATGGTGAATTTGCTGTTGGTGATACCATTTTAGTACGTAGTGAAGACGGTACGCGTTTAGCTAAAGCGACCGCAAATTATAGTAGCTGTTTGTTAAACTTTATTGCAGACAACGAACAGAGTGAATTCAGCGAAAAAATGCAGGATTCAATTGGACCAGTTATATCTGAAAAACATATCGCATTATTGGAGAAGTCATGAGTTTAATTACGGACATTTCACGCCAGACAGCTAAAGCTGCCCATACACTTGCTTTACTCGATACCGAGACTAAAAATCAAGTACTAGTTGAAATGGCAGCGGCACTAAGAGAGCAAAAAGCATTTATAATCAAAGAAAACGAAAGTGACCTAAGCGCAGCACGCGACAATAACTTAGCAGCTTCAATGATCGACCGCTTAACGCTAAACGATGAGCGTATTGAAGCAATGGCAGAAGGCATTGAAGTAATCGTAAGCCTGGACGATCCTGTTGGTCAGCTACGTGATATTACAGAGCGTCCAAATGGCATTAAAATTCGTAAAATGCGCGTACCTCTTGGCGTTGTATGTATGATTTACGAAGCACGCCCAAATGTAACAGCAGACGCTGGCGCATTATGTTTTAAATCAGGTAATGGCGTAATTTTACGTGGCGGTAAAGAAGCACTTAAAAGTTCGCAAGCTATCGCAAGTGTAATGCACAGCGTACTTGAAAAGCATAACTTACCAGTATCACTTATTTCAGTGATTCCAGATCCAGATCGTGCACTATTAATGGAATTAATGCAGCAACGTGAAAGCATTGACTTAATAATTCCACGTGGCGGTGAAGGCTTAATTAACTTTGTTACTGAAAACAGCACGATCCCAGTAATTCAGCATTACAAAGGCGTTTGTCATCTATATGTAGATAAAGATGCAGACCTAGAAATTGCGCTTAACTTACTACTTAACGGTAAAACGCAGCGTACCGGTGTTTGTAATGCACTTGAGGGCTTAGTAGTTCATCAAGATGTTGCAGATGAGTTTTTAAATCTGTGCGCAGTTGTATTACGCCAAGAAGGTGTAAAAATAAATGCTGACAGCTTTGCAGCTAAATACTTTGATAATGCAACTGTGTTAGCCGATAACGAATTTGGTGAAGAATATCTAGACCTAGAAATCGCTATTCGCGTTGTACCAAACTTTACGGCAGCGGTTGAACACATTGCACAGTTTGGTTCAAACCACACTGAAGTAATTTGCACTAAGAACGCAGCCGCTGCAGAGTTATTCCAGCGTAGTGTTGATGCTTCTGTAGTTATGGTTAATACATCATCTCGCTTTTCTGATGGCTCACAGCTGGGTCTAGGCGCAGAGATTGGTATAGCAACTTCTAAGCTTCATGCATACGGCCCTATGGGACTTGAGTCACTGACTACTGAGAAGTACTTAGTGAATGGTGAAGGCCAAGTTCGCGAGTAACCGCTAAAGCTTAATTTCATTAAAAAGCCGAGTATGGAAATACTCGGCTTTTTTGTTTTTTCAGACTACTCTGTAATTAATTTAGTTTTTCAAGCCAGTCGCTTGCAGGTTCAGGCCTGTGTAAATAATAGCCTTGAAGAATAACTTCTGGATATTCTTGCAATAAATCAAAGTGGGACTGATTCTCTACACCTTCGGCAACTATCTCGAGTTCAAATAAACGGCCTAAGCTTACAATCATATCAATAATCAACTTATCGTTATTATCAGTCGGTGCTTCCAATACAAAAGAACGGTCAATTTTTAGTTCTTGTATGGGTAATTGTTTAAGATAAGTTAAACTCGAATATCCAGTACCAAAGTCATCAATTGATACCCTAATACCTAGCTTCTTGAGAAAGTGAACAGCCTCAATAGCCGCTTCCATGTGATTAAGCAATGTACCTTCAATTATCTCAATAGTGAGTTGCTGAGGATTAATGCTATGTTGCTTTATTTGTTGGCTAATAAAGCTTAAAAAGCGCGCTTCATGAAAGTGCCTGCCACTTACATTAATTGATAGGTTTAACTCAGGATGAGTTTTACTAAGTTGCGTTAATATTTCAAGTGCATTTGAAGTTACCCAGCAATCTAAGTCATAAATTATATCTGACTCTTCGGCTATAGATATAAACTCACCAGGGCTAATGAAGCCTTTTTGAGGATGCTCCCATCTTAATAAAACCTCAGCCCCTTTAAGGGTTTGGCTTCGGTCAAATTGGGATTGTAAATATAGGGATAACTCATTATTTGAGATTGCTTTACGTAAATCTTGCTCTATTTCAAAACGGCGTTTTGCTTGCTCGCCAAACGAAGTATCAAAAAAGGTAACTCTATTGCCGCCTTTTTCTTTTGCTTTGTAACAAGCTGCCTCACAGTTACGGATTGTTTCTATAGCGCTTTCCCACTGATCTTCTCGAGGAAAAATATACGTGCCAATACTTACTGTTAAGCTAACGTCTTGTTCATCAACGACAAAGGGATGGTTTACACTTATGAGCAGTTCTTGGGCTTTATTTTCAGCCATAGCTTGGGCTCTGATCCTGCCAACGCCTTTTTCGACTGTACACAGTACTGCAAATTCATCACTGCCTAAGCGAGCAATAACATCTTTTTTACTCACCTTAGAATGAATTCGTTTAGTTAATTCTTTTAAAATGTTATCGCCAGCGAGTAGGCCTAATCCATCATTTATTGAGTGGAAGCTGTCTATGTCAATAATATAAATATAGGCATAACTATTTTCGGTACTACAAACCTGAAGTTGCTGCTCTAACTGCTTTAAAAAACCATTTCGGTTTGGCAAACCTGTAAGTTCATCATGCCATGTGAGGTAGTGAATTCTTTCTTGCGTTATCTTAACGCTAGAAATATCACTAAATACACCAATATAGTGCACGTTGGTATCTTGCTCGCCTCTTACCATACTAAGAGTTAATAACTCAGGATAAAGCTCGCCATTTTTTCGTCTGGTTACTAGCTCTCCACTCCAATATCCTGCTTGGTTTGCATGATGCCATACTTGATCAAAGCTAATACTAGGGTGGTTATTTTGTTTAATATCGTGCAACTGCATTTGCAGGGAGTCAGATTCAGAGTAACCTGTAATCCGGCAAAATGAAGGGTTTACGGCAATAATTTTTCCGTTACTGTCGGTAATAACAACGCCATCAGCGGTTCCCGTTAGGGCTTGATAAAATAACTTTTGTTTTGAGGAGAGTTCTTTTAATTCTTCTTCACGCTGACTTAACTCTTTCGCCAGTGACTCTATTTCAAGTAGTTTGTCGTGCAGGTCAAAGTTTTTTTCTATAAGCCTATCTAGCATGCCTTGAGCGGTAATATGAGTGCGAATGCGTGCTCTAACGAGCGCTAGCTTGTAAGGTTTGTGTATGTAGTCAATTGCGCCCATAGCAAAGCCTTTTTCTTCAGACTCTTCCTCGGTAAGCGCAGTTACAAATATGACGGGGATGCCTTTGGTATTTTGTTTCGCTTTGAGTATATTACATACTTCGTAGCCGTCCATGCCAGGCATCATTATGTCTAATAAAATCAAGTCAGGCCGAGTTGACTCAATAAAGATCAAAGCCTGCTCACCACTAGTAGAAATACGTACATCGTAGTCAGTTAAAAGTCCTTCTACTAATACGTGTAAATTACTAGGTTCGTCATCAACAATAAGAATTAAAGGTTTATGCTTTTGTTCTGTGGTTAATCCATTATTGTTTGCGAGGTAATTTGAATGCACTATCTGTCCTTCTCTGCGTTCTTTACAATATTAATCTAGTTCAGGTTAGTGGTTATGCCTAATTTTTATTATCGTTTCTATACTTATCAATAAGCTCAATTACTAACGCGTAGTTAAAATGATCAATTGCTTCTTTGAGCTTAAATAGATAGTGGTCTCTCTCATATTGATTCATTTCTAGCTGTCTAATCAAACTGCTAGGTACGGGGCGAGCCGTTAATGCTAATGAGTATATATTATCAATAACTGAGTCTTCGTTTTCTAGTTCATGTTGCTGTATATGTTCTTTTTTAAAGCTGTAAGCTATCAAAAATTGTTTTACAGCAAAAAGTGTAAGTATTAATTGCTCATTAAAATGAGATAAATTAATACTTTTCTTATCTATTAAGCTTTTCTCAACACTTTGCGCACTTTGTTGCAGTAGCTCAAAGCCTAATGTGCCGGCCAAGCCTTTGAGTGTATGTACTAGTCGAATTAAGCTTTCTAACTCTCCATTTTTGATTAATATATCAGCTTTAATCGAAAAGTCATTGTAATCGTTGACAAACTGAGTAAATAATTTAGCTAACAATTCGTCATTGTTTTCTAGGTTTTCTTTTGCTAAAGGCAGGTTTATAGTGCTCAGAGATTCGCTACTTTGCAGATGCTTTTCTATACTTTCGTAAAGCGCATCAAAAATAATCGGTTTTACTAAAAAGTCATCCATACCCGCTCTAAACGCTGCTTTTTTATCATTAGGATCTGCGGCTGCCGTAATTGCAATTATGGGAGTTTTGTAGCCTCGCTCTCTTAATATGCTTGTTGCTTCAAGCCCATCCATAACTGGCATTTGAACATCCATAAAAATAATATCGATGTCATTTATCTCTATTTTATCTAATGCATCATGTCCATTATCAGCAATGATCACGGTCATATCTAATTTTGCTAAAAGGGCGGAGGCTATTTCTTGGTTAATTCTATTATCATCAACAACTAATGCATTAAAACCCGAGAATTTAGGGTGAGGCTTTAATTGCTTTTCTTTGAAATTATTTGGTGAAAGCTTTCTTAAAATTTCAACTTCACTATTTTTATTACCAATAATTATAATGTCTATATTTTCATTTTTTGCAATTGGCTCAGGAGACTCTTCATCGGTAATTAATAAAATCAGTGTCAATTTTTCATTAACGTTTTTATTTTGAGCGTACAGTTGTTGTAAAATAAAGTTATCGTTGAGCTCTTTTTTTTCTATCGACATTATTACAATACTAAATGGGCTACTAGGCTGAGACATTTTTGCAATGGCCCTTAATGGTTCTTGTGTTGTTTCTGTTGTTATATTTATATCACTTAGTAAGTCCATTAATTTTTTAATTTGCTCATTATCGGGGCTAATTAATAGGGCATGTTTTTTAAGTTTTTGCTGCTCAGATAAGGTAAAGGGTAGAGTAAAGAAAAACTCGCTACCTTGATTAATCGTGCTTCTTACTTGAATATCTCCGCCTAGCAATTTAGTTAATTGTTTGCTTATAGTGAGTCCTAAACCGGTCCCACCATACTTTCTTGTTGTGCTTGAATCACCTTGCGAGAAAGACTGGAATATAATTTTTGATTGCTCTTCAGTCATCCCAATACCCGTGTCTTTTATACTAAAGCGAAGGTTTATTGTTTTTTCGTGTTGAGATGTCGCTTCTATAATTAATGATATCTCACCATGCTCAGTAAACTTAATTGCGTTACCTACACAGTTATTTATTATTTGGCTTAAGTGCATTGGGTCGCCAATAAGTTCAAGTCCTGCATCAACGTGTAAAGTAAAGTTTAATAACAAGCCTTTTTGCTTGGCATTTGTTGAGAATAAATTTTGAACGTTAGAAACTATAGTATGTAAGGTAAAAGGGATTTGCTCTAACTGGACTTTTTCCGATTCTAGTTTAGAAAAATCCAGAATATTGTTTAAAATCTGCAATAAATTTTGAGCACTTGAAAAAGCTTTATCTGCGTAGTGTTTTTGCCTTGAGGGAAGCTCGCTGCTTTGTAAAAGTTGCAACATACCTAATATGCCATTCATTGGGGTGCGAAGTTCATGACTCATATTGGCTACAAAATCTATTTTTGTTTTATTGGCTTTATCGGTTTGCTCCATAGCACTCGTCAGGTCGGCATTCATTGCTTCCATTTGGGAATTTAATACGCGGGTTTCGTTGAGTAGCTCTTTGGTTTGCTTATTTTTTAAATATAAAGCGTTAGCTGCTTTTATTACCGATGCTATTTCAGTTTGATTTTTGCTGTTATTTGAAATAGTTACTGGCTTTTCGCTATTCATATCTTTAAGTAATAAAGTGAGCTGAGTAATTGGTTTTATAACCGATCTAAAAATAAAATAGCTTAAAAATAAAATGATTAACATAATTAAAACGGCAAATATATTTGCCTGTTCTGTATTTTTTGTTAAGTGGCTACTTAGTAGCTCTTCTGTTTTGATTAGTTTATTTTTTTCTATGTTTTTAATTTCATTAGTTAAATACAGCAATTCGTTTTCTATGCCTGTAAGCACTACATTTACAGAAAAAGTGTAGCTACGGGTGAGTAATACAAGTTGGTTATAAGCTTGTTTTAAGCTTGTTGTTTTATTGGAGAGGGACTCATTTATTACGGAGGTGCTCGTTAGTTTTTTATGTAAGTGATTTAAGTTTTGTTTTACATTTTGTGCTTCATCAAAATTAGGTTTATAGAGATAGCTTATAATTGCGTGTTTTAAATTACTTATTGTGAGTAAAACATCGTTAAAAATAACTTTATTATTATTGTTCGAAGACCCTTCTAAATCACTAATTGTTACCTGTAGGTCATCAATAGGCTGTTTGAACTGAGTAGTGTAAAGGCGTTCGCGTTTTTGTCTGTTTACGACAACTTGGCCAAATGTATCTTGGTAATTGTTTAAATACTCGCCAAGGCGTATTAGTGAGTTTTGATACTCAGGGGTCTGGTTTTGAGTGTTTGTTTTTAGCTGCTCGAGATTTAGATTTGCCTTATTTAAATAAAAATTAAATTTGGTAATTGTATTTTCATTTGCATTGTCAATAAATGAAACTGCATGCCCTTGCAGGGAAATAATATCGTTTTCTAAGTGATTCACAGCTTCACTTTGAATAAGCGCGTTATGCTGCGACTTTTGCAAGTTAAGTAAGGACGTCTGCGAATAGTTAAACAAATAGCTTTGTAAAAGAAGTAATCCAATCAGCGAACACAAAGCTAATATTATTTTTGATTTAATTGAATTTATTATCATTATCGGCTAATCAACTCATACCATTTTTGCAAGCTGTAGTCATAGGTTGGCATAACTGTATTCCATACTGCTACATTGCTAAAGCGTTTATGGTAACTACCGCCATTACGTTGTCCACCTGCTTTTACTGCTACGTCGCCATTTGTATTTAATAAGTCTATGTTTGTTGCTTTTCCACCGTACCAGTAATCCCATTCGGCCGGTGATAAGAGTAGTTTAGAGCGTTGTGGGTTACTAATGTAATAACCTTGGCGAGCAATAAATGCACCAGGCCAGCCTGAAAGCCACCAATTCATATAATCGTAAGCTGCATCTTTTACGCTACTTTGTGTTTGTGACGATAAACACATAACACCATGCCAGCCTCGGTAGCCTTCTTTTGGCGCAGCAAAACGAACATTAATATTTTGGCTGTTTAACGCAGAGACGGCAGGCGAAAACATACTTTCTATATGGGCTCGCTTACTTTTCATAAATTCAATCGACTCAGGAACCGAGTTCCAATAGCCACTAAAGTGACCTTGGCGTTTAAAGTCGAGTAATATACTAAACAATCTATCAAGTTCTGAACGAGTCATCGCACCTATATTGTTAAATTTTATAAGCCCTTTACTTTGCGCTGCTAGGGCTAGGTCAAATAATCCAATAGTAGGCGCATTTACGATAGCTACTTTACCTCTATTCTCGTCATCAAGCAGCCAACTCCAGCTTTCGGTTTCGTATGCTATACCGGGCTTAATAAAATCGGTGTTGTAACCAAAAGAGTCAACATTATGCACATAAGGTAAAAAGCTAATATGATCGCTTTCTTGTGAGCTTAATGTGCCATCGGGTTGAACATTTAATAATTTATAGGGAGCATCACCTGCACCAATACTTGCAGTTTCGGTTAGTTTTCCCGTTTTAGTAAGTGGATTTATCTCGTTAAAGTAGGTGAGTCGTTTTTTTTCTATTGGCTGTATAGAACCTGCATCCCAAAGCACATTAATGCTGTTTGACCATTGTTCGTATAAATCAAAGGAGCTAGGGTCCATTGATGCCTTTTGCAAAACGGCAGCGCTGCCTGCGGGAGTAAATTCTATATTAATACCCAAGTCACTCATCGCTTGTTTGCGGATAGCCTCTTGGAGTGTTACATGCGTACCAAGCACTCTTAATGTGACTTTTTTTCGGGCAAAAACATAAGGCGCATGTGTTATTGCACCAGCTGTTAAACCTATTGCAGCTAGCTTTTTTAGCGTTGAACGCTTAGGTATGTCCATGTTAAGCCTAAAGTACTAATGTGTGACATTATGTATAGCTAAGAACTTGTAAAGACACAAGTTGAATGGATAAATTTAAAATTATATAGAATGAAAAATTAGAATAGTAGGGTGTTTAAAAATAGTTAAAACAAGGAGAAAACAGAAGAATAAAATGACTTTGAAAAGGAGTAGGAAAGTGGTGGAGCTAAGCAGGATCGAACTGCTGACCTCCTGCGTGCAAGGCAGGCGCTCTCCCAGCTGAGCTATAGCCCCACATTCCTAAATTACATATAATGTAACTGCTTGACTGCTGAGTTCCAAGCGGGACGAACTTTAAGTTTTTTTATAAATTTGGTCAAGTATTTTTTCGTAAATTTTCACTGTTTACGTCAATTTTTGTTAGACTCGGCTTAATTCAAAACTAAAACGATAAAAAACAATGAAAAAATGTGTTCTAGCGCTTATGGTTTTACTCGCTGGTTGTGCCTCAAATGATGATCCTCCTTTTGAAATAAATAATAAACAGTTTCACGAAAAAAAAGATGAGCAAGGCAATAAACTTTTTGCTTATGTTGTTTCGGTAAAAGCTAAGCATCGTGAAAACTTTAACCTTGACCGTGGTCCTAACAAGAGACCAAGCCGTGGTGAGGTTAAGCAGTATATTGAACAAGAGCATTTTGAAGAATCGAGCATTCTGAAGTTGCAGCTAGAAGACCAAGCCGTTGAATTATTGAACCAAGAGCTAAAAGAGCGTAAATATTGCGATAATAAACATGAAGTTAATGATGTTTTATGGCGAGATCTGAGTGTACAGCTAAGAGGGCGTTGTTTGTAATATGTTGGCTGATAAAACTAAGTTAGCAGAGCTTTTAGCGGACCTAGATATTACTTACGATGCAATAGAACATCCGCCGCTACATACTAGCTTAGCGGCTGATGAGTTTATAATTGAGCGCCCAGGTACTCGTCTTAAAAACCTGTTTTTACGCGATAACGAAGGCAAACGACACTTTTTAGTTATTACAGCGCACAATAAGCAACTCGATTTAAAGGTACTATCAAAGCAGCAAGGGCTTTCGCGTTTAGGGTTTGCATCGAGTGAACGCTTAGCAACGTATTTAAAAGTGGCTCCTGGGTGTGTATCTATGTTGGCTCTTTTAAATGATAAGCAAAACGAAGTGAGCTTATGGGTCGATCAAGATATTTGGGGTGGTAATTTGTTTCATTGTCATCCGTTTGAAAACACCCAAACATGGTTGCTTAGTAAAGCTGATTTAGAAACATTTTTTAATCACACAAAGCATCAACCGCGCGTTGTATTTTTACCCTCAAAATAAGCCCACATAATTAACGATAAACCGCATAAGCAAACCGCGAGCAGCGTAAACATAAACGCTGTTTGCCCATGATGTTGGTATACCACACCGGGTAATAACGACCCCAATGCCCCACCACTGTAATAAAACGATACATATCCGCCATTGGTTACGCTTGGCGGGGCTTTACTTATTTTATTAACGAGCGGTGCGGCAGTTGAGTGAATCACAAACATAGCGCCACAAAACAAAGTAAATGCGATTAAAAATAAGCTAAGCTGGTGGCTCATTAATAAAATAATACTCACACTATAAAAACTAAATACCGCAGTTAATAAATGCCAAGGCGAAGGGACTTTTTTAAGTAACCAAGGTGCAGCAATCGAGGCGAGGGCACCAACTAAATAACCACTGTAAACTAAACCTATGTCACGAGTATTGGTAATTAAAAACGTGTTTTGTAATATAAACGGTAAGTAATTAAGTAGTGCAGCAAAGCAAAAAAACATACAAAAAACGGCACCGTACACTTTAAGGATAGCCCCTTCTTTAAGCTGTTTAATGTAGTCCAGTGGTGAAAGCTGAGACTTTGTTGCTGGGTTCGAAAATTGAGAATGTTTGATTGTTAAAGCTAAAAAAATAAGCATAAAAGCAATTACGTAATAAAAGCTCTGCCAATTCCATAAGTCGCTAAACAAAGCTGCGAGCACACGACCAAAGTAACCACCAACTATACTGCTACCAATATATAGGGTCATGTTTTTTTGAAGTGTATCAGCGCTATAACTCATACCTATATAGCTAGTCATTGCTGTTAAAGCTGCGGGGAGCGTTAGACCTTGTAAAAACCTGACTAATAATAAAAGCTCAAAGCTAGGTACATAAATAAAAAGTAAGCAGCTAAGGCCTAAAAGCACCATTGCAATACGTAATATAAGTAATGGATTTATTTTTGCTAAAAATAAACCATAAACGAGCGGGGCAATGGCTAAGGGCAGCATAGTTGCAGTCATTAAGCTGCCAGCTACCGCAGGTGCTACATTAAATTCGCTCGCAAAAAGGCTAAGTAGGGGTTGCGGTGCATAAAGCACAAAAAATATAAATACCGAGCAAACGAGTAGATGAGGTAAACGCATTATATGGCTTGTGCATTTGCTGATTGGTTGCGTGGTATTGTATTAAAAATTGCTTTTAATTCATAATTAAAACCATAGTCATTGCGCTATATCATGGTTTGTTTTAACTAGTTTGCTAGATTAATGTCGATAGCGCTGTTATTTGAACTCGTTGGTGATTAAAATAGCGATAATATTAGTTTTTAGTGGAACAAAGCCATGGGTTCATTACAAGACCAATTGCTTCAAGCAGGATTAACAACATCGCATAATGCTAAAGTTGCTAAATCAGAAAAGCGTAAGCAACAAAAAAAGCAAAAGAAAGGGGCTACTAGCAACCCAAGTGATCTGCAAAAGCATATTCAACAAACCAAGCTAGAACAGCAAAGAAAAGCTGAAGAGCTTAACCAAACACGCCAAGTGAGCTTAAAGCAGCGCGAGCAAGAAGCGCGTGTTAAACAAATTTTAGAGCACCACAACCAAGACGCTATTCGTGGTGAGCGCACATTTAATTTTACTTATCAAAACAAAGTAAAAAATATCGACGTGAACGAGAAAACGCAAAAAGCGTTATCGGGCGGTCGTTTAGCTATTTGTGTACTAGAAGGGCAATTTTACGTATTAGACGACGAACCAGCACGCAAAGTGGCTGAAGTTGACGAAAAGTATATTGTTTTTCATGTAGAGCCAGAAAACAAACCAAAAGATGAAGATGACCCGTACGCAGACTTTGAAGTACCAGATGATATAGTGTGGTAATAGTCTATTAAGGGTAAGCTCATTTTTATTTGCTAAAGTATATAAAAGTGAGACAGAAACGAGTTAGCAGTTTTTGGTTGAGTTGATCGTCTAGCGTCGTTTCGTACGTATGCTTTTTATTTGATTGTTTACTACAATCAATAGAACAGTTTTTTCTAACCGTCAAAAAAGAAGAGTAAATACAATGAGCAAGATGAAAACACTACTATTAGGCGCGGGTATTACTTTAGCCGCAAGCTTCTCGTTTAATGCAGCTGCTGCCGATGGCGCTGCACTTTATACCGCTAAAAATTGTCAAACTTGTCATGGCGCTGAAGGTAAAGCACCAATTATGGGTATGTACCCTAAACTAAACGGTCAAAACAAAGACTACTTAGTAGCGCAAATGAAAGACATCAAATCAGGTGCACGTAATAACGGTATGACCATGGCTATGAAAGCAATGGTTGCAACGGTAACTGATGAAGAGTTTGAAGCAATTGCAGATTACCTAGCTAACGTAAAATAATTTACGCAGTTATACCATTTTAATGCAATTGGTATTTTAGTTTTATAAACAGCCACACAATAGTGTGGCTGTTTTGTTTGGTGTTTGCTATAAAATAGAGACTGCTTTAGACTTCTAAACATCTGTTCGTACAGGTTAATAATGTACGTTTTTAAAAGGCTTATTATGTTTGATTTACCCAAACTCGATTTAAAAAACAAAGTATCAGCACAAGAGTGGCAACTGCGTATTGATTTAGCTGCGTGTTACAGACTGGTAGAGCACTTTCGTTGGGGGGATTTGATCTATACGCATTTATCAGCACGTTTGCCTGGCACCGATCACTACCTAGTAAATGCCTTTGGTTTAACCTTTGATGAAGTAACTGCGTCTAATTTAGTAAAGGTCGACTTAGACGGTAACATTATTGACGATACGCCATTTAGTATTAACCCTGCTGGCTTTACTATTCACAGTGCGATTCATGAGGTACGCGAAGACGCGCATTGTGTTATTCACCTTCATACTAAAGAAACAATCGCTGTGGCTACACAAAAAAATGGTTTATTACCGCTTAGCCAGTATTCAATGTTTTCACTGCCATCGCTTTCTTATCATGGCTACGAAGGGCTTGCAGTAAACGACGACGAGCGGAAAGTGCTGCAAGATGATTTAGGCAACACTAACCATATGTTACTGGTAAACCATGGGGGCTTAACAGTAGGCCCAACGGTAGGTGATGCGTTTATGCGCTTTTATGATTTACAGCGAGCGTGTGAAATTCAATTAGCGCTACAATCAAGCTCGCAAGAGGTTATTGAAGTACCGCAGCCTATAATCGACAATATTTATAATCAAGCAAACGTAGTACACAGTGGCAGCACTGGCGGGCAACTTGCGTGGCCTGCTATGTTACGTAAAGCGTATCGACTTGACCCTAGTTTTGCAAAATAACCCATAGCGGTTAATAAGGAATTTTAATGAAAGTAAATCGCGTTGAAGTATTTGATATTCACTGTCCTGATAGACCTTCTTGGACACCTGTGTTTGTACGTATTCATACTGACGAAGGTATTAGTGGTGTTGGCGAAGCGGGCCTTGCATACGATTTAGGTCACAGTGCTGCAGCGGCTATGATTAAGGAAATGGCCGACGCCTTTTTAATCGGCCACGACCCGTTTCAAACAGAAAAACTATGGTCTCGTATGTTACGTGAAAGCTTTTGGGGTTTAGGCGGCGGACCTGTTGTATATGCTGCAATGAGCGCAATTGATACCGCACTTTGGGATATAAAAGGTAAAGCGCTTGGTTTACCTGTATATCAATTGTTAGGCGGTAAAGTTAACGACAAACTACGCACTTACGCTTCGCAATTACAGTTTGACTGGGATAGCGAATTTAAAGCGCTAGTACAGCCGCAAGAATATGCAGAAGCGGCTTTAAAGGCGATGGCCGAAGGTTACGATGCAGTAAAAGTAGATCCAATTCAGTACGATAAAGACGGCAATACTTATTACGACCGTACAAAAATAATCTCACGTACTGAAATGAAGCTATACCGTGCGCGTATGCAAGCTATTCGCGAAGCAGTAGGCGACGAAGTAGATATTATTTTTGAATGCCACAGTTTACCGGGTGTTACAACCGCCATTCAGTTGGGTGAAATTGCAGAAGAATTTGACTGTATGTACTTTGAAGAGCCAGTTAACTATTTAAACCATTCATTACATGCAAAAGTAGCAGATAAAGTTAATGTGCCTATTGCTGGTGGTGAACGTTTGTATAATCGCTGGGGTGTGCGCCCGTACTTAGAAGATCAAAGTATTGATGTTCTACAACCTGATATTGGTTTATGTGGTGGTTTTACCGAAACCAAAAAAGTGTGTGATTACGCTGATATTTTTGATGTGCGTATTCAAGCTCACGTATGTGGCGGGCCTGTTGCAACGGCAGCATCACTGCACTTAGAAACGGCTATCCCTAACTTTTTGATTCATGAGCACCATACTTATGCGATTAAAAAGTGGAACCGCGAGTTATGTTTACAAGACCCACAACCTAAAAATGGTTTCTTTGAAGTATCAGAAGAGCCTGGGTTAGGTATTGAATTAAACGATGAGATTGTTATGCGTTCTCAACGCGTAGAAATAAAATAATAGCCTTTTAACCTAACTTTAGGTTATACATTAAAAAGCCGGTAAGTGATTAGTCACTTACCGGCTTTTACTCGTTTGGGGGGAGGTAAAGCTTGTTATAACTCGTTGATTTTACATTCCACGTCTTTAAGTTCAATAGTTGCTTTACTATCAAGGTGGCGTATATAGCATTGCTTGCCTTTAATCATCAATTCAAACTGATCGGGTGTATTGCGACTTTGCGTGTCGATAATATTATTACCATCTACATTGCTAAGGGTTACTGTGCTGCTGGTAGTAAATACATCATCAGCTAATTGAGTCTCTTGCATATGTACAAGTGTTTTAATTGCTTTGCTAACCGCTGTTTTATTTGGCTTTGCCAGTAGAGCATGTTGCAGCTTAGGTGTCGGGTCTGGATTTTGAGATATGCAGCCATTGAGAAAAAGCGCTGAAAATACAACGATTAGTAAAAAGTACATTTTCATAAATTGGCCGTATTATCATAAAAAGAGAGTTTAATATAACTAGTTTTACTTACACTTGGTAGTAGTGCTTAGCGTTTGCATAGCTAAGGTCATGCCATGTCTTATCGTTTGAGCATAGCGCCTTATGGCAGTGCCATAGGTTGTTGTAGCTTGTATTTATTTGGCACACAGGGAAGTTGCTAGCAAACATAATACGCTGCTGGCCAAAGTGATTAAAAAGAAAATTAAAACACGCGGCTTGTTGCTCACTGGTGAGTTGTAGTAATTCAAAACCAGAGAATTTAATTGCTATGTTGTCATGCTGAGCAAGTAACTCAACACCTTGTCGCCAATCATTTAAATTACTTGGCAACCCTGCATGATTAATTATAATTTGAAGCTGCGGTAGCTGCTTAGCGTAGTAAGCCACTCGTTTGGTTATTTCGCTATTTTCAATATCAAACTGAGCTTCAAAATGCAGTTGGGTATCTGATAATATTGTTAGGTTTTTAAAACTATTAGCATCTAATAAACGCTTTGCGTCAGTACCTTCGGTTATATCTCTAATGCCACACAAACTCAGATGGGCTAAAGCTTCTAACGAGTTTATAAACTCATCAGCCGATGAGTCAATTTGGTTGTAGCTAATGGCTTTAAATGGAATACCTTTTAAATGCGAGTCTAGCCAGTTTAGCTCGTTAATAGGGGAGGTGTTATCGAATCCGGCTTCTATATGAACAAGCCCTACTAGCTCAAAGTCAGTACTTTTAACAAGTTGCTGTGCACTTACTGGTTGTTTAATTTTTTCTAGGTTAGGCCACGCTGGTGGGTTAGCACCTTGTAGCCATGAGTATTGACCTTCTACTAAATTAAAAAAGTGTACGTGTGGGTCAATAATTTTTAGGCTCATTGCAGATTACTCATTGGGCAGTATTCATTGCGCTGTGTAACCACCATCAATACTTTGTAGGCTGCCAGTAATAAAGCTGGCATCGTCGCTTGCTAAAAAGCTCACAAGGGCGGCAACCTCGTCGGCTTGACCTAATCGGTTAAGCGGTTGCAGACTTGCTTCCTCGGCAACTATTTCAGCTTTGTTTGCGCCACTTTTTGCGCAGTACGCATCTATCGCGTTATGAAATAGCGGGGTTTCTATTGTGCCAGGGCATACCGCATTTGCTCTAATATTAAAACCCGCGTAATCAAGCGCTGTTGTTTTAGCCATTGAGGCAAGGGCATGTTTTGTTAGGTTATACGCAAAAGAGTTTTGCTTACCTATAATTGCCTGATCGGAAGCGACTAATATAATAGCACCGCCATTTTGCGCTTTCATGCTTGGCAATACGCTTTGTATTGCGGCATAAGCGCCTTTAACATTAAGCGCAAAAAGTGCATCGAGAGTTTGCTCGTCGGTGCTTTCTATATTTGCGCTTAAGTGTTTTCCAGCATTAGAAACAAGTACATCAATACGTTTGCTTTGTTCACAGATAGCGTTGATACAGCTTTTTACCGCCGATACATCACTTACATCACACTGATGAAATATACCGATTTCGCTCAGCTCTATATCAAGGTTATGTACTTCATAGCCATTATTTAGCAAACGCTTTACTACGGCTAAGCCAATACCTTTTGTACCACCTGTAACTACTGCAACTTTAGACATACTTACTTCCTTTATTGCTAACTAATGAGAGTGACCACAGCCGCCTTCAGCGTGCACGTGTCCGTGAGAAACTTCTTCACTTGTCGCTTCGCGTACTGATATAACTTCAACGTCAAACGTTAGCGTTTTACCAGCAAATGGGTGGTTTAAATCACAATCAGCGTTAAAACGACCAACCTTAACAATAGTAACCTGATGACGACCTTGGTTAGAGCTAACCATTGCTGTCATACCAGGTTTCCATACTTTAACATCACCTTGTAGATGCTTAAGCGGGATACGCTGAATTAAGTCATCAACACGCTCGCCGTATGATTCACTTGGCTCTAGAGTTACACTAAATTTTTCGCCAGCTTCTTTGCCTTCAAGTGCTTTTTCTAAACCAGGAAGCATGCCTTCGCTGCCATGAATGTAAGTAAGTGGCGCTTCGTTTGTGCTACTTTCAATTTGCTCGCCCGCTTCGCTAAGGGTGTAATGAAATTCAACTGCTGAATTTTTGCTAATTTGCATGCTTGTCTCTTCAAATAATAACTATGTTAGGGCGCAATTTTACGCGAAATATACTTGTTTATAAACTTAACGTGGCTGATTTAGTGTTTTTTGTAAATCTAGCAGTAAATCTTTTTTTATTGGGGCTGCTTTTTGCTTTTCAGCCTGTGGTATAAACAGTACTAATTGAGTACCAGGCTTTAAAATGCTAGATGCAGATAGCTTATTCCATTTTGCCAAGTCGCTATGAGGTACATCGTAAAGCTGACTTATACTCCAAAGGCTATCGCCCGACTTAACTTCGTAATCTATTTCAATGGTGGGAATCGCAATCTCTTGGTGTTCTAAATAAGGGCTTATTTTGTAATCAACAGTTAATGTGCTTGGCAGGGTTTTAGGTTGTCCAACTAATAACTTTTCTCCAACGCCTATTAAATTATTATTTTTGTTATTAAGTTGTTTTAACGCTTTTACCGACATACTAAAACGTCTAGCAATACCGTAAAGCGTGTCGTTTTGTTTAACGATGTACTCTCCAGCAAAGTTTGATTTAAAAAACTGACTTTTTAATAAGGCCTCTTGCCCTATAGGAAGCAGTAAAGTATGCGGCCCGTTAGGTGAGCTTTGATTTTTTAAATATCCCTGATTAATAGCGTGTAACTGCTTTGAACCTATACCAGAGAGCTTAGCGATGACTGAAAAGTCGAACTGCTGGCCTATATTCATCTGTGTTGTAAATGGCTTATATGCAAGCTTTGGGCGTTTTATGCCCTTTTGTGGGTGCTTAACTAAATAGCTTAAAGCGAGTAATTTAGGTACGTAATTGGCAGTTTCTTTTGGAAGGCTGAGTGACCAGTAATCGGTGCTTTTACCGCGCTTTTTGTTTTTTTCGATTGCGCGTTTAACACGGCCCTCACCACTGTTATAAGCGGCCAAAGCATGTAGCCAATTACCATCAAAACGTTTATGTAAGTAGCTTAAGTAATCAAGTGCGGCATCGGTTGAAGCAAGTACGTCTTGACGGCCGTCATACCATTGGTCTGACTTAACTCCAAAGTGATGCGCTGTTGCGCCAACTAATTGCCAAACACCAACAGCTTGCTGTGATGAGGCTATTGTTGGTCTAAAATCGCTTTCTACAAACGGTAGTAAAGCGAGCTCCATAGGCAATTGCTTTTGCTCAATTTTTTTTACGATGTGATAGAGGTAAGGCGCTGCGCGTTTACTCACAGTTCGTAAGTAGTTAGGTTGCTTTGCGTACCAGCTGATACGCTTTTTTAAAGCGCGATTTTGATAAACCGTAAAGTGTAGGTTGTTGGCTATATGTACCCACAGATCGGTGCTTTTAGGTGGGCGCTTTTTTACGACTGTTTTTTTAAATTGAAGTGGCGCAACGTGTTCACTAACTTGGGTCGTTTGAGCTACTTCCTCATCAATATTATAAGTATAGTCAGGCTCAAAATGAGTAAATATTTGTGGAGCTTCTTGTGGCTCTTGCTCCGTTGATTGACAACCAAATAACAAAATACCCAAACAATATAAAACCAAACTGCGCATAGTGATCACTTTTGTAAATTCCTTTTATTATTTTAACACAATCCGTTGTGTTGAGTTATTCTGCGCTTTTTGCGCGATTTAGGCCTGCTTGTAAAAAAAAGTTGCTCGACTTTATATTAAGCGCTTCTTGCTTGTAAGGCTCAATGACTGATTCAGGAAACGACAACATTAACTGTTCAATACTTTGATCTTTATTGTTTTTAACATGTTCTGTTATAGCTGTTAAAAACGATAGAGGCTGTTTTAGCTGCTCTTTTGTTAATGTGCCGCCGTGCCCAGGTAAAATAATAGTGAGCTTTTCGTCGTTAATATATTGCTTAAGCAACGTTTGCCAACTTTTAAGTTCACCGTGTCCAGGGTAAGGAAGCCAGTCAACGATATCGCCACCAATCAGCACACTGCCATTATTAGTAGTAATAGTTAAATCACCGTTAGTATGGGCTTGCTTCGGCTCAATGGTTATCTCAAAACCACCAAGGTCGATAGTTTTATGATTATCGATTATTATTTTTGGTTCGCCAAGTTGATATTCTTGCCAGCGAAAAAGTCGTTTTTTTGCAAGCTCTAACTTATTTCGCCATTTAGCTTGCTCTTCTTTGGGCACATTCGCTAATCGTTGGTAGCTCAGCTCAATGCTCTTTTCATACGTGTCTAGCTTGTCGGTATATGCTGTTTGATAAAGGTTAAAATTTTTATTTACCTGCTGATGAACAATGAGCTTAGCATCAGGGTAAAAATTTTGCATAACCGCCATGCCCAGCAAGTGATCGTCATGGTAGTGGGTAGCCACTAAATAGCATAAAGGTGTTTTAAGGCGTTTCTTTAAATCTTCAGCAAGTTGTTCAACTGCGGCAAAATTGGCGCTCGTATCAACAAGTAGGGCACATTTTTCGCCTTCAATTAATACTTGGTTAGAGTCGTAAAAGCGAAGCTTGTCTTGTTGCTTTAAAAACTGAATATGAGGGTTTATTGTATTCCAAGTGACGGCAGCATAGGTGCTAGGTACTATTGATAATAAAGTGCATGCTAATAGTAAGTGCTTACATGAAGAGGCTATGTTTGAAAGTTTTAACTTCATTTATTATCTCTACGCTGATGCTTAATTACTTTAATAATAAACAAAAAGCGCAGTATGCGCTTTTTATTTTTGGTGTTTAGGGTCATTTGCCAAATGCTGACTGAGTTTATCAATCATTTGGTCTTGATGCTGTTGCTCAACTGTAGCCTGTGTTTTTGCTTCTAGCAATTCGTGGCTTAAGTTTAATGCTGCCATTAGTAGGGCTTTTTGATCGTTTCTAACGGTTGAGCGTTGCTTCATTTGCTCAACTAAGTCATTTAGATTTTTAGCTGCTGCTATTAATGCATCTTCCTGCCCTTCAGGGCAAGCAAATTGCTGCTCTTTACCTAGCAACTCAACAGTGACCCGCTGGTTTTGCAGCTCAGACATTAGCTAGCCTGTTGTGCGCTTTGTAACTTATCAAGAAGACCAGATAAAGTAGTGCTGGCATCTTTTTGCTTTTCTTCATTTTCTAAAGCTTCAAGTTGTAGCAATTCGTTGTCATCGCTTAGTTTAGTGTTCTGTTCTTTTAAAGTAACAACATCTGTTTGTAATTGGTTATTACGTTCGATTAAAGAATCGATCAGTTGTTCGAGTTGTTGAAGAGTAGTGTTATTCATAAAGGCGCTCATATAACTGTAATTAATGTCATGCAAATGTAAAGCAAAGTGTGTTGATTTGCCAGCATTTACGGTGGTTTTAGCTGATTTTTCTTTTGCGTTAAGGGATAATTCAGCATATGGGCTTTTTCATTCAGAAATGGTTCACTTAAACACTCTCTTATCTTGGTGTAAGTTGCCAAAGCCTAGTGCTTATGGTTCACTTACGACATTAAATTGCGTATGGCGAAAATAAATAATGCTTAGTTACAGACACTCATTTCATGCGGGTAATCCTGCCGATGTACTTAAACACTTAGTACTGGCACAAGTGCTAAATTATCAAACAATTAAAGATAAACCGCTTGATTATATAGACACACATTCAGGTGCTGGCTTTTTTGAACTTGCAGCTGCCGATGCGCAAAAAACGCAAGAGTATCAAGATGGTATTGAAAAACTTTGGCATCATAAAAGTGAGCATGCTGAGCTTAATGAATACATTGAATTAATTAAGTCATTTAACGACACTGACGAACTTGCGTTTTATCCAGGTTCACCAAAAATTGCAGAGCACTACTTACGCCGCCAAGATAAGGGTTGGTTTTTTGAACTGCACCCGCGCGATTTATTATTACTTGAAGAAAACATGCAAGGTAAGCGATCTATTCGTGTACGTGGAGAGGATGGTTTTGCAGGTTTAGTTGGTTTGTTACCACCAGCATCTCGCAGAGCGTGTGTATTAATTGATCCTCCATACGAAATTAAAGATGACTACGAAACGGTTGTAAAAACCTTAGTTAAAGCTCATCAGCGTTTTGCTACAGGTACTTACATGATTTGGTATCCGGTAGTAGACAGAGAGCGTATTGATAATATGGAGCAGGGCTTAATTGATTCAGGAATGCGCAACATTCAGTTATTTGAATTAGGCACTGAAGCCGATACTGATGTACACGGTATGACAGCATCGGGCATGATTGTAATTAATCCTCCATGGAAGCTAAAGCAAACAATGGATGCAATAATGCCTGAGCTTGTTGGTTTGTTAAGTGAGCCAAGTGGTTTTTACCGAAGTGAACAACTCGTTGATGAGTAACTTTAAATAGCGCTTATAACGAATAATAAAATGCCCAGCTTTGCTGGGCATTTTATTTAAAATCAATACGAATGTGTTAGGTAATATTTATATAAGGGAGCTAAATATTAATTAAAATAAACCGCACTAAAAGTAGCAAGTGTATTACCGCGACTGTTTTTAAGTTTTAGTGATTCACCTGTTATTTCCCACTTTGAAGTTTTGCTAAGTACGTCAGACATAGCTGCTTCTTGGCTCATATTATCCGAGCACATCTTTTTTGTACTTGCTAGCTGACTAAGTGTAATTGTTTGCTGCTCGGTGCTATAGCTTCCGCTAAAATTATTACAGCCTAAAAAGCCATTAACGCGGTGGTCTTTATTGAACTGAATGAATGGTTCTTTAGTTGTAACATTCACAGTTTGAGCATTTATTGTTATTGCTTTCCAGTAAGTATTTGTGAGTGTTACATCGGGTTTTTGAGTCGACACTTTTGAAAGCTCAATTTTATAGGGGGTAGTTAACTGTGATTCTGCAAACGGGTCATGATTTGTTGTACTTGTGTAAAGCACTTTGTCTTTATTTATAATTCTGGCGCTTAGGCTATAGCGATGTTTATCGCTAATTTTGCTGGCATCATAAATTAGCTCAACGGTAAATGGCGGGGCTTGGGTTACATCAATCACTTCTTGTGTGATTATATCGGCTTTTACATCCATTTTAGATACATTGGAAAGCGTAACTATTAATTGCGAGCCAGGGCGAAGCATACTGCGATCTTTGTAGCTAGCTTGGATAGTTAGGCTGGTTATTGCTTCTGCAATTTCTGTGTTTTCAGTCGATTTAGTTTGCTCACCGCAGCCAGTTACTGCAAAAGCGCTAAGCGCCAATAAGCCAATCCCTGCAACTGCCTTTTTACGCGAAGATACTGCTTGATGCTTTTCCATGTTGGTTATCCTTACTCAATATCATGTCCTTAGTGTATTACCTAGTTACTTAATCATTCCTTAACTTATTTTAAACATAAAAAAAGGCGCATTAGCGCCTTTAATAATTAAAAACAAACGATTATTTTTTAACAAACTTAGTTAAAATAACAATGCGCTGGCCGTCAACTCGCCCTTCAATATGTTCAGGGTTGCTGGTTAGGCCAATATTACGAACAGCTGTTCCACGTTTAGCGGTAAGGCTACTGCCTTTAACGTCTAAGTCTTTAATTAGGGTAACAGTATCGCCTGCTTGAAGTACTACACCGTTGCTATCTACATGCTTTAAATCGTCATCTTCGGCAAGTGCTTTTTTAGCCCAGGTTAGCGTGTCTTCTTCAAGGTAAATCATGTCTAGCGCATCTTGTGCCCAGCCATTATCAGGCGCTAAACGCGAAAGCATTCTGTAAGCTACAACTTGTACTGCAGGAGTTTGGCTCCACATGCTATCGTTTAAACAGTGCCAATGTGTAGGCGTTATTTCGCTGTTATTCTCGATTTGATCTTTACATGTTTGACATGTGTAAATACATTTATCTGAGTGGGTTTCAGTTACCGGTGGTACTTCATAAACAGATAAGTTCTCGGTGGCTGCACACAATTCACATTGATTATTACTACGTTCGATTAAGGCTTTTTCAATACTCATGGGGCTCTTTCTGATTCTGGTCGAGTTAACATTTGCTGCTATTATACTCCAAAACACGAGCTCTGCGCCATTAGTCCCTTAATTTTGTGTGGGTATATTACTCATATACTTATCTTCAATACTTTTTATATATCCTTGAGCATGAAGGTTTTTAATTGCTAGGTTTATTTGGGGCAATAATTCTTTATGTTTGCTTAATAAACGAATTCTTAAAAAACCATGGGAATGCTGTGCGCCAAAGGCAATGTTTATCTCTAATTGCTTTGCCCAATAGAGCGCAGCTAACTTACCTACTAGTGCAGCTTCTACACGGTTTCTTGAGAGAGCGGTCATAAGTTCTTTCTCGGATGGAAAGTCAACGCGCTCAAAGGTGTTGTCATTAAAGTAATAGTAACCTAGTACTGTTCCTATATATTTGCCCTTTAAGCTATCGGCGCTTTGCCAGTTCTGGGCATTTTGAGGCAAGGTAACAATCATTTCTGTGGCATAAATAAGGGGCTCTGAAAAAACATAGCGAGAGTCATTTCTCTCATCCTTTGGGAGCCATTCTAATGAAATAACATCAAAATCGATTATTTCATCTTGTAAATATTTGGTAATACGCTTTGTGGGTAGGTCGATATGAGAAGCTGCAATATTTGCATCATCGAGTGCTTTTTCAATAATTTCGGGTAATACACCAGGCTTTTCTGGATCATTTGTATAATATGGATAATGACTACCTGACGCGCTAACATTGTATTTGAGGGGAGTAGGGTTAATGCTGGCATAGCTAAAAAATACAAATAGCAGAAGGCTCAGTACTAATAACCGAATAAAGTTAGCCAAATCTCTACCTTTTATATTAATATTTTTATATTAGTGTTGTGTAATTTTAACATTTTTGCAATGACGACTATGTTTATCTTATGCGAGTTGCATTAAAGTACACATATTATTGGCTGTTTTGCCATCTCTTATTTATAGGTTTAGAGCCAAGTGAAATTAAATAACATACCTGATGAGGTACAAAAAATAACTCAGTTTGTCGCGCGGCAACCTATTTTTGATATAGACCAGAATGTTTTCTCGTACGAACTGCTTTATCGAGACTCAGCCAACAATGCGTTTCCTGTGGGCACTTCTGATGTGCATGCGACAAGCCGCCTGTTTTTTAATGCATTAATGTTGGTAGGTTTAGATAGACTTACCGCGCATCATTTAGCTTTTATAAACTTGTCATCAGAAACTATTCTCGATAACTTTCCCAAACTTTTATTGCCAGAAAATAGTGTTATTGAAATAGTAGAGCGCACGGGCAATATTCCTGCGGTTGCTGAGCGTGTGCAAGAACTTAAAAAAGAAGGGTATGTTTTTGCACTTGATGATTACGATGGCGATCCAAAATGGGAGCCACTATTAGCACATGTTGATTACATAAAAATTGAGATAGATGATCCGGTTATTAAAACCAATATGCGCATTAAAAAAATAAAACGCGCAAATCCACATGCAAAAATAATTGTTGAACGAATAGAGACGCATGAACAATTTAATATATTAAAATTGGCAGGCTGTGATTTATTTCAGGGGTTCTTTTTTTCTCGCCCAGAAATGATTACGTATAAAGGTGTAGAGCCTTCAAAGCTAACCGTTTTTGATCTATTGCGTTTTACAGCAAAAGAAACACTTTGCTTTAAAGAAGTTCACCAACGTGTAGCCAGAGATGTCGCCATAACAGCGAGGGTTTTAAAGCTGGCTAACGCGCGTTCAGGCAAAGCAAATTTAGTCATTACGTCTATTTCACAAGCGGTTATTTATTTAGGCGAGGACACAATAAGACAATTTGTTCGTGTATTAGCAATTAGTGAGTTGGGGGTCGAAAAACCAACCGAATTAACTAAGCTTGCTTTAACGCGGGCACAATTTATGTCGCTTATTTTAGAGCAAAATAATAGAGAACTGACTGAGCAAGGCTATCTAGTGGGTTTGTTTTCTGTGCTTGATGCCATTTTAGATGGCGATTTAAAAGACATAGTTAAAGAGTTTACTTTAGATGCTGCAATATCTGATGCGTTACTACTTGAAAAAGGCACTTTAGGTGAGTGTTTATCGCTAATAAAAGAGTTTGAAGTAGATAATATTGATAAGGCGATGGTTCAACTAGCTAAAATAAATCCCGAACAACATGTTGGGCATATATTTAATTTTTTACTGGATGCTGTTTTATACAGTGACGACATTATTGAGGCAATAGCAGAATAAATATGCGTAATTGGTTGTCGGTTATAAGTGTAGTGGTTGCTCTTTGTTTATTGTTTCCTGGTATTACAAAACCAGTATTAACAATAGAGGGCAACATAGATAAATCAAAACTAGCGCAAGCGGGTATTGAAATGCTGGCTGAAGAGGGCGATGGTCGAACTCGCAGTATGCTAATGATGTTCTCGAACATGCTAGGGCTTGATAAGTTAGAAGGTGAGATTAGCGCCTATAACAAAACACAAAGTATTTTAGGCACAGTTAAAGAGCTTGCTAGCAATAATAATTTATTTGTAGCCGCTTTAGTGGGGTTGTTTTCTATTGTTATTCCAAGCTTGAAGCTGCTATTACAATTGCTTTATTGTTGCCTACCTTTGAATGGGTTTAAGCAAAAGCTCGGTCTGGTTATTTGTGCATTAAGTAAGTGGAGCATGGTTGATGTATTTGTTATTGCATTAATAGTGACTTACTTAGCAGGTAACGCCCATGGTAAAAGTGGTGAGCTACTTGTTATGAATGCACAATTTGGTGAAGGGTTTTGGTATTTTAGCGCATATTGTATATTTGCAATTATCGCGAGTAACTTAATTAAAACACCTGATAAACCGCAGTCTACATAATTAAAGTATTTGTGGTTGCCGTTAGGTTGCCTTACAATCATTTTAAAGTTTATTAAAAGGCATAATGTTGCAACGTTTTTACTCTAGTTTACTCATGATAACTTTACTGCTCACTTTTGTGGGTCAGGCAGTTGCGTCTGTAGCTATGGTATGCGAAATGCCACATATGCCAACTAAAACAGCAATGCATGCCCAAATGCCAATGACACAAAGTAGTGATGCAACAGCTGTCGATAGCATGTCTGAAAATATGATGCAGATGGATTGTTGCGACGACGAAAGTACGCCACAAAATGACTGTAAATGCCCTATGAGTGGCTGCGCTGCTAACTCAATGCTTAATGTTGATACTTTATTTAGCGTTACTTTACTTGAATCTGAAAAAGTAAATGTACGTGTATTTACTACACAAATTAATATACCTCGTTCACTCTATCGCCCTCCTATGTCTGCTTAATAGCAGGATAGGTGTAATATCAATTTTATTGAAAACATGCTCATTCTAGCGAGTTAAATAACTCTCTAACTGCGTTAAAAATTACTTATATAAAGCAACTATACTGCGTAATTTTTTCCTTGTTATAGAGCTATTTCCCTACCGCAATAATAGATCATTAATTCAATGCAATTGATATAAAAGGTTTTTGTAAAACTCCTAAACACCTTTTTTGCTTCCTAATTTAAGATTTTCTTTTATTTTTAGATGGAGCAGGTGATGAACCACGCTGTAAGTATTAAAGTCGTATTATGTAGTGTTGTGTTATTTAGCACAGCTGTTAATGCGCAAAATAACCTAAATACCGAAATGCTAAAGCAAACTAGTAATGAGCAAACGCTTAGCTTAACGCAAGCGCTTAATTATGCGCTAACGCATGAGCCATGGCTAAAAGCGAGTGGCTACCAAGAAGATGCAGCAATAGCGCAAAGCATTGCCGCAGGCACCTTACCCGATCCTGTTTTAACGGTTGGCTTACTCAACTTACCTACTAACGGTTATGCGTTTGACCAAGAAGGGATGACGCAGCTTAAAGTTGATTTGAGCCAAAAGTTTAGCCGAGGGAATAGTTTAGCGCTTAAACAAAAAGCATTAGCACAGTCTGCTCAACAATACCCTTGGCAGCGTGCCGATCGCTTAGCACAAGTAAAAGCAATTGTGATTGAGTCGTGGTTAAACGCGTATCGTGCTCAGCGAAGTATTGCTTTAATTGAGCAAGATAAAGGGCTATTTACTCAACTTATTGACATTACCGAAGCAAGCTACGCAAGCACCTTAGGTAAAACACGTCAGCAAGATATTATTCGTGCGCAATTAGAGCTCACCCGTCTTGAAGATAAGCTGGTTATGCTTGAGCAGCAATTTGAAAGTGCTAAAAACCGTTTAGCACAGTGGTTACCTATGAATATGCTTATGCAGCCTTTAAATACTGAGTTTACTAAAACCGCAGGGCTGGTTGATTTTGCGAGCCTTGAATTTGATGAGCTAATACAGTTGCTTATGACGCATCCCGCAATTATTGCGATAGATAAAACCGTAACGGCAAAGCAAACCGAAGTTGCGCTCGCTAAGCAAAGCTACAAACCTCAAATGGGCGTTAATGTGGGTTATGGTTACCGAGATGATACCCCGATGGGTGAGTCGCGAGCTGATTTACTCTCTGTGGGGTTTAGTATTGATTTGCCATTGTTTACTGATAACAGACAAGATCAACAGGTTAAATCGGCTATTGCTAGTGCAGAAGCTACTAAAACACAAAAGCTGGTGGCGCTTCAAAAACTCAAAGGCATGTACTTTAAGGAGTTTAGCCAACTCGCTCGTTTGCAAAAACGCGATGCGCTTTATCAAAATACGTTATTACCGCAAATGTCAGAGCAATCTCAGGCAACACTAAATGCTTATACACGCGACGACGGAGATTTTTCTGACGTGATGCGCGCGCGCATTAGTGAACTTAACGCCAAAATTGATGCACTGAATATTCAAGTAGATCAACATATTATTACCGCCCGCCTTAATTATTATGCAAGTAGCTTAGACCCCCAAGTAATGAGCGAGCAAACTGGAGAATTACACAATGAATACTAATTTAAAGTTACTTGTTGCCGCCTTAGTTGGCGCAGGCGCCTTTGGGTTAATAGGCGGCTTAGTAATGCAGTTTTTACCTAGCAACTCGGCAATGAATGAACAACAAAGCGCTGACAAACAGCCCTTATATTGGGTAGCCCCTATGGATAGTAATTACAGGCGTGACGCGCCAGGGCTTTCGCCAATGGGAATGGATTTAGTACCTGTGTATGAAAACGCTAGCAACGCTCAGGATGGACCAGGTGCTGTAACTATTTCGCCTGCAGTAGTTAATAACTTTGGTGTAAGAACTGCCAAAGTGCAGCTTAAAACACTTCACAGCGATATAAATACTGTGGGTTATGTGCAATATAACCAAGACCAACTTATTCACATTCATCCGCGTGTAGAAGGCTGGATTGAAAGTTTATATGTTAAAGCACAAGGCGCAGAAGTTAAAGCCGGTGAGCCTTTATATACATTGTATTCACCACAATTGGTGAACGCACAGGAAGAGCTTTTATTGGCAGTTAATCGTAATAATACCGTGTTAATTCGCGCTGCAAAGGCGCGTTTAGAGTCGTTAAATGTGTCTGATGGATTTATCGAGCGCTTACAAAAAAATAAAAAGATAATGCAAAATATTACTTTTTACGCAAAGCAAAATGGTGTGGTAGATGAGCTAACAGTACGAGAAGGCTTTTACGTTAAACCAGGCACATCAATGATGAGTATTGCCCAGCTTGATGAAATTTGGGTAGAGGCAGAAGTGTTCGAGCGCCAATCAGAACAAGTGAGCGTTGGTTTGCCCGTTACAATGACGCTTGATTACTTAAAAGGTCAAAAGTGGGAAGGTAAGGTTGATTATATTTACCCCGCGCTTGATGCTAAAAACCGGACTCTGCGTGTAAGGCTTAGGTTTGAAAATGTAGATCATCGGTTAAAACCAAATATGTTTGCACAAGTGAGCATTCACGCTAAAGCGAGTAAGGCGCAATTTACGGTCCCTAAAGAAGCGGTAATCCGCACGCAGCATCAAAACCGTGTGGTTATTGCATTAGGTGAGGGGCGTTTTAAATCGGTAGAAGTTGAAGTTGGGCAAATTAATAGTAATGAAGCGGTCATTTTGTCAGGTGTAATGACAGGTGACACGGTAGTTACTTCAGCGCAATTTTTAATAGACTCTGAATCGAGTAAAAGCTCCGACTTTAAACGAATGGAAATGCCTAGTTCTAGTATTAGCTCAGGTATGAGTTCTGTTTCAGGCTCGAATATGAACATGGATATGCAGCCACAAAACGCCACGATTAACGGCACTATTAATGCCATAGATATACAAAATCGCATTATTAATATTAGCCGAGAAGCCATTGAAAAATGGAATCGAGAACCCGCCACAATGGACTTTGTATTAGCGCCAGATATTGATATTAGTCAGTTTGAAAATGCCCAGTATATTAATTTTACTTTTAGCATTATTAACGATGAATTTGTAATTACTAAAGCGCAAAACGCAGAGCCGATTGATTATTCTACTATGCAACCTATGCAACACAGTTCTCACTAGGAGCCATTATGATAACTGCCATTATTCGCTGGTCTGTTAGCAATCGCTTTTTTGTGTTGTTGCTTACATTAATTTTACTGGGTGGAGGATTGTTTGCGGTAAAAAATACTCCCGTGGATGCCTTGCCTGACTTATCTGATGTTCAGGTCATTATAAAAACCACTTATCCGGGGCAAGCGCCGCAAGTAGTGCAAGACCAAGTTACATTTCCGCTCACCACAGCAATGCTTTCTGTGCCGGGTGCACAAACTGTAAGGGGTTTTTCGTTTTTTGGTGACTCGTACGTTTACGTTATTTTTGACGAAAAAACCGATTTGTATTGGGCGCGTAGCCGAGTACAAGAATACCTAAGCCAAGTAGCAAGTAGATTACCCGATAGCGCTACGCCAGAGCTTGGCCCTGATGCAACCGGCGTAGGTTGGATTTATTTATACGCACTAGTTGATAAAACAAATAAACACGATATTAGTCAGCTACGAAGCTTACAAGATTGGTTTTTAAAGTTTGAGCTACAAACTGTGCCCGGTGTATCTGAAGTGGCTGCTGTTGGTGGCATGGTTAAGCAATACCAAGTCAATGTAGAGCCCGATAAATTACGCGCATATGGTATTCCGCTTAGCCTCATTCAAACCGCTATTCAACAAGGCAACCAAGAGATGGGCGCCTCAGTAGTTGAAATGGCTGAAGCAGAATACATGGTAACAAGCACGGGTTATATTAAAAGTGTTGCCGACTTAGAAGCTATTCCGCTTGGCGTAAACGCTAATGGTACTGCGCTTCAGCTGCGTGATGTAGCTGATATTCGAGTCGGGCCGCAAATGCGCCGTGGTATTGCAGAGCTAAATGGCGAAGGTGAAGTAACTGGCGGCATTGTTATTATGCGCTATGGCGAAAATGCACAAAAAACTATTGAGCTTGTAAAAGCAAAGTTAGAATCGCTTAAAAAGGGATTACCAGAGGGCGTTGAAATAGTCCCTGTGTACGATCGCTCCAACTTAATAAATAACGCGGTAGATAACCTAACAAGTAAGCTAATTGAAGAACTGATTGTAGTTGCCTTAGTGTGCGTGGTGTTTTTGTTTCATGTGCGCTCATCGCTGGTGGCAATAATTACGTTACCGCTTGGAATTTTAACTGCATTTATAATTATGTATTGGCAGGGGATCAACGCCAATATTATGTCTTTAGGAGGAATTGCAATAGCGATAGGCGCAATGACCGACGGCGCTATCGTCATGATTGAAAATATGCACAAACATATGGAAAAAACGCCTCTTACCAACGAAAACCGCTGGGAAGTTGTGGCTAAATCGGCGAGTGAAGTGGGTCCTGCATTATTTTTTAGTTTATTAATTATTACCGTCAGCTTTATGCCGGTATTTATTTTAGAAGCGCAAGAAGGACGTATGTTTGCGCCACTCGCTTACACTAAAACCTACGCTATGGCAGCGTCTGCTGGGCTTGCGATCACCTTAGTGCCGGTATTAATGGGTTACTTTATTAGGGGTAAAGTCATTTCGGAGCAAAAAAATCCAGTTAACCGATTACTCGTTGCAGCGTATCGCCCGCTACTTAACTGGGTGCTTAAATTTCCAAAAATGACATTGGTACTTGCGGTGGTTGTTTCTGTTATTGGCTTTTACCCGGTAAACAAAATAGGCAGTGAGTTTATTCCGCCACTTGATGAGGGCGACTTAATGTATATGCCCACAACGTATCCTGGTTTATCGGTAGGTAAAGCGCGCGAAATACTACAGCAAACCGACAAGTTAATTGCCACAGTACCCGAGGTTAAAACAGTATTTGGTAAAGTTGGGCGAGCAGAAACTGCAACAGATCCTGCGCCGCTTACAATGATAGAGACGTTTATTCAGTTAAAACCAAAAGACGAATGGCGCGAGGGTATGACTCTTGAAAAACTTAAAAAAGAACTCGACGGTTTGGTTAAGTTTCCGGGGCTAACTAATGCGTGGGTAATGCCAATTAAAACACGCATTGATATGCTCGCAACCGGTATTAAAACTCCCGTGGGCATTAAAGTTGCGGGACCAAAGTTGAGTGAAATTCAAAAAATTGGTCAGCAAATAGAAGTGCTATTAAAAGATGTGCAAGGCACCGCATCGGTTTACTCAGAGCGAGTAGCCGGTGGACGTTATATAAAAGTAGATATAAATCGTGAAAAAGCCGCGCGTTATAGCTTAAACATTAGCGACGTACAGCAAGTTGTATCTACTGCAATAGGTGGTACAAACGTAACACAAACGGTAGAAGGGCAAGAGCGTTATCCTGTTAATTTACGTTATCCGCAAGCATACAGAGACTCGCCAGAAGAGTTAATGCTGTTACCTATTGTAACTCCTACAGGGCAGCGTATAGCACTTGGTGATGTAGCCGATGTATTTATTGAAGATGGACCGCCTGGTATAAAAAGCGAAAATGCACGTTTAAACGGTTGGAGTTTTATTGATATAGATGGCGTTGATATTGGTACTTACGTTGAGCACGCTCAGCAAGTGCTCGATAAAGACCTAATACTACCTGCTGGCTACTCAATTACGTGGGCTGGGCAGTATGAATACATGCAGCGCGCTAAAGAAAAACTGACTTATGTATTACCACTTACATTAGCGATTATTATTGTATTGCTTTACCTTAATTTTAGAAGCTTTGCTGAGGTCACTATTATTATGGCTACGTTGCCACTGGCAATGATTGGTGGCGTATGGCTAATGTATTTAGAGGGCTTTAACTTTTCAGTTGCAGTAGGTGTAGGCTTTATTGCCTTAGCCGGTGTTGCGGTAGAAATAGGGGTCATTATGTTGGTGTATTTAAACCAAGCCTATCAAGAAAAGTGCCTCGAAGCAGAGCAAGCCGGAAAACCGCTTAGCTTAGTGCAATTACAGCAAGCTATCATTGAAGGAGCAGGGCTTCGAGTACGCCCGGTTATGATGACTGTCGCGACAATTATTATCGGTTTATTACCTGTACTTTATGGCACGGGCACCGGAAGCGAAGTAATGAGCCGAATAGCAGCGCCTATGGTTGGCGGTATGGGCAGTGCAATTGTACTCACCTTACTTGTTATTCCTGCGGTTTACCTACTATGGCGCAAACAAGGACTTAAATAATATAAAACAACAAGACTATAGAGCAATGCTGTTACTACCCATGCATTGCTCTATAAAAATTACCTATAATTTGTAAGTTGTTCTATTAAATAGCTAGTTATTACTAATATTTAAATTAACTAACTGTTTTTAAATAGCTTTTTAATTGGCACGCTTTACGCAGTGTATTACCTATACAGTCAACTAAGTAAGGAATGCACATGCAAGTTAAAACAATTAAAGAGGTATACGATTGGACCGTTTTGTTTCATACGCAAATGGCGGCTAAT
The DNA here is from genome assembly GCF_011378815.1 of Pseudoalteromonas sp. 31A1. NCBI lineage: Bacteria > Pseudomonadati > Pseudomonadota > Gammaproteobacteria > Alteromonadales > Pseudoalteromonadaceae > Pseudoalteromonas > Pseudoalteromonas sp. 31A1. The sequence continues at coordinate 85,005 of NZ_WTKY01000001.1, forward strand.
TTTTATAGCGTAAAGGATTTACTCGATGAACATAATGCAATGCTGGTGGACTACTACCTAAATTACGAAAAAAAACTCGCCGAAGATTTAGTCGGGTTTAAAGCGATAACCGAAATAAATACGCTCGATACGTACAGTTATGAATACTTTGCTAAAAATCCTGAGCTAATTACTTTTGAAGACATTAGTAAAGATCAGCAATTCGATGAAGAAGTCATTCAAGGGTATTTAGCACAGCAACATCAAAAAGTGATTGAGTTATATGAATACTTACTTGAACGCGCCGAAACCGAAAGTGGGCAAGAAAAGCTTCAACAAATACTAGAGCTTGAAAAGCAAGGTATAAAGCAAATGATGCAAAGTACTAATCGTCATATGGATATGTAGCTTTATAAAAGAGCGGGATTACTGAGTTTATCTCGCTCTTATTAGCTTTAAGGTGATTATTTAAAATAGCTGATGCTTGCATCGGCTTATTTTATGTCTGCGTTAAATAATCTGCAGAGCATTTTGATGGACTAAAATGGTATGCGTGTCAGTTGTATGGCACGCATAAATGGAGGTTAAACTTCTTCCGTATCTACAATCAAATCACTTGTAATTGATTCCAATGCTTCAATAACTTCGTCTTTATCCATACCATTTGGCAAAGTAACGGTAGCAACAGCGCTAAAAATAGGCACTCCCCAATTAGGTGCGCTTTGTTGTCTTGAATTTAAGTGAGTAATATTAGCGCCTTTATGACGAATTACACTTGCCAGTTCTTGAACAATACCAGGACGGTCGTTACCTGTTATAACTAGATTAATTTGCTCTAGTGTTGATGGTTCAATCTCTGTGTTTCCGGTTTCAATACGAACGTCTAATTTAGGTAACTTATTTAAAGCACTTTGTAATGATTGAAAATGCTCCTCAGCAACTTCAAGTTGAATAATACCTGCAAAATGACCTAATAAATGGCTTAAGTTACTACTAAGCCAGTTGCCATGATTTTGTAATACGACTGATGAGATGCTCTCTACTAAACCAGGGCGATCTTTCCCTAAAATAGTTATAACCAACTGCTTCATAAATAATTCTCTTTTTAAGCCCAAAGAAAGTAAATGCATAGGCATTAAGTATGTTGTCTAATTTAAATTGTGTGTTGTTGCACTTTTTATAAATCTTTGATTATAAATTAAAAAAATGAATATAGTTGTGTTGACTATACGCAGTATTAATAGTCATTATTATTTACTAAGTACTCTTTTAGTATTGACCTCGATAAATACTTTGTCCAATTATTTTATAATTTAGTTCACTTATAAATCACCTATTTGAAGCTAATTTAGACTTTTCCCTCGTTAGTTTTATTTAAAGCTGTTTTAGAGTGCTTATTATTACTGCTGTAACATTACTGTCATCTTGATGAAATATAATTTATGCAACGTTAAGATTTAAGGGTGTTTTGATGACTTCAAATCCGAATAAGCCGACTTTTAATACGGATCGAAGCCGTCTATTTAAAGATCGGTTTGCCAAGTTTGGCATAACCGCAGGTGGGATAATGGTATTGGTAGCACTGCTATTAATATTCTTTTACCTTCTTTATGTAGTACAGCCAATTTTTGAATCAGCAAAAGTAGAAAAACGCGATAGCTTTCATGTTGCTAATTCACAGCAAATAGCAGGCTTAGGTGTAGAAGAGCAAACTGAAGTTGCTTATTTACTCAGTCAGCAAGGTCAGGTTGATTTTTACAGTGTGCAAGATGGCAGCTTTGGTAAAAAGCTTAAAACATTAAACGCCGAGCTACCAAGTGATGCAACAAGCTTTGCAACAAGCGCGCCTTTTCAAGGGCATTATGCGTTTGGTTTAGAAGATGGCACCGTAATGGTTGTTGCACCTAAATTTTTAGTTACCTTTCCAAATAACGAGCGTAAATTAACACCTCGCTTAGGTTTTCCTCTAGGGGAAATGGCTTTAGAAGTAGATGAACAAGGTGCAGCTATTAAACGCTTTGCATTTAGTCACTATGAAGACAAAACAGCGGTTGTAGCTCTTACAGAAGATAAGCGTGTATTATTTAGCAGCTTTATTGCTGAAGAGAATATGTTTACCGGTGAAGTAGAGTGGGTTGTTGAGCGTACAGAACTTGATGTTAATGGACGTGTAGACGAATTATTAATGTCGCCAGATACAACACGTACTTTTGTACGTTCTGCTAATCAAGTGTATGTATACGATACGCGTGACCCAAGTGATGTAGAGCAAATTCAGTTGCTTTCGGCTAACGAAGAAAATGCAAATATTGTATCTGCACAACTGCTAGCGGGCGCAAACTCACTCATGCTTGCTAATGATAACGGTGAGGTTTCGCAGTGGTTTGAAGTAAACACTGACACAGGCCGTGAATATCAAAAAATTCGCTCATTTGAAACAACTAAGCAAAGTAAATTAAATGTATTTACTGAGTTTTACCGTCGTACTTTTTTTACTACCGGCAATAATGGTGAGCTAGGCGTGTACTACACAACCAGCGAAGCAAAACTTTGGCAGGGGAAAGTAAGTGAAGGCGCAATAGAAAACTTTGCAATTGCACCACGTTCAAATGCTGCGTTAATTTTAGCGGATAATAAGCTAACAGTATTAGACATTCATAACGAGCACCCAGAAGTTACGTGGTCAGCACTTTGGCAAGAAGTGTGGTACGAAGGTTACCCAGAGCCAGGTTATATTTGGCAGTCAACATCAGCCAGTGACGACTTTGAATCTAAGTTTTCACTTGTGCCAATTTCGTTCGGTACATTAAAAGCAGCACTTTATGCGATGTTGTTTGCTGTACCAATCGCGCTTTCGGCGGCTATTTACACGGCATACTTTATGTCGAGCAAATTACGTAAAGTGGTTAAGCCTACCGTTGAAATAATGGAAGCATTACCAACCGTTATTTTAGGTTTTTTAGCGGGTCTTTGGTTAGCCCCATTAATAGAAGAGCACTTACCTGCCATTGTTGGGTTACTCATATTATTACCTTTAGGTATGTTAGCGACAGGTTTAGCCTGGACTAAATTACCAACAAAAATACGCCATAGAATTCCTGATGGTTCGCATTCAATCATCCTTATTCCGGTCGTTTTACTTATTGGTTGGTTTTCGTTTGCTATGAGCGAATTTGTTGAACTTTGGATGTTTGACGGCAATGTACGTCAGTACTTAACAAATGAGCTAGGTATGACATTCGATCAACGTAACTCGCTTGTTGTAGGTATTGCGATGGGTTTTGCGGTTATTCCTACTATATTCTCAATTGCAGAAGACGCGGTATTTAGTGTTCCAAAGCATTTATCAAATGGCTCATTAGCATTAGGTGCGACGCAGTGGCAAACACTAATACGTGTTGTATTACTAACAGCAAGTCCAGGTATTTTCTCTGCGGTAATGATGGGACTTGGCCGAGCAGTTGGTGAAACCATGATTGTACTTATGGCAACCGGTAATACACCGATTATGGATTGGAGCATTTTCCAAGGTATGCGTACGCTTGCAGCAAATATTGCAGTTGAAATGCCAGAGTCAGAAGTAGGTAGTTCGCACTATAGAATATTATTCTTAGCAGCCTTTGTATTATTCATATTCACATTCATTTTTAACACAGTCGCTGAGTTTGTTCGCCAGCAACTACGTGAAAAATACAGCTCAATGTAAGCGGAGAGACATGACATGGTAAAGCAGTGGTTTAAGTCTGGTTCTCCTTGGATTTGGATGACCGGTGGTGCAGTGAGCATCAGTTTGATTTCAGTTTTAGGCTTATTGGCAATGATAGCCTGGAAAGGGTTAAGCTTTTTCTGGCCTTCAGAAGTTGTACAGTTTGAACTTGAAGGGTCGATTGCAAAGCAAACCGTTATTGGCGAAGTTTACGATCGTGAATTAGTACCAAAAACGCGTTTAGCCGCGACAGGTATTGATGTTAGCGGGTTTGAAAAAGAAGAAATAGAGCGCTTACTTATTAAAACAGGTAACCGCGAATATGTAGATTTAGATTTTCGTTGGATATTAGAAACCGACATAACAAATAAAACAGCACCAGCGGCGCTTGCAGTATTTGAGCGTAGTAAAAACGGTAACTTTTATGGTTATGTGCAAAACGTTATTAAAGACGGTCAACCGGTTAATGGCGATAAAATAGAAGCGCTACATGAGCTTGTAGAGCGTGCGGTTGATTTAAATGACGAAGCACTTGATTTGCAAAATGGTGACATTGGGCATATTAACTACGCACTTGAACGCTTACGTTTAAAAGAAAAAGGCTACTTACTTGATAACGCTCTCACTGATGAGCGTGTTGCTGAGCTTGCTCAAGCACGTGCTGAATTACGTGCAGAGTATGGTGTACTTGAAAAAGATTTATTTGCACTACGCAAACAAGCTAAACGTGACCACGTAACTGTAAAAGATATGCGCGGTGAAGTTGTTACAATTCCTATGTATCAAGTACTTGATGTTTGGTTTCCAAACGATATGGGCTTTTTTGCAAAGCTAGGCCACTACTTTGTGCAACTAGGTAAGTTTGTATCCGATGATCCACGTGAAGCAAATACAGAAGGCGGTGTTTTCCCTGCTATATTTGGTACTGTATTTATGGTTATGCTGATGGCTGTAATTGTGACGCCGTTTGGCGTTGTAGCTGCAATTTACTTACACGAGTACGCCGCAAAAAATGCAATCACTAAAATGATTCGTATCGCAGTGATTAACTTGGCCGGTGTTCCTTCAATTGTATACGGTGTATTTGGCCTCGGCTTTTTTGTATACATGTTAGGTGGTAGCTTAGACCAATTATTTTATCCAGAATCGTCGCCAACGCCAGTATTTGGTACGCCAGGTGTAATGTGGTCGGCATTAACGCTCGCTATACTAACGCTGCCAGTTGTTATTGTATCGACTGAAGAAGGTTTATCTCGTATTCCAAGTACCGTACGTGATGGTTCACTAGCGCTTGGCGCAACAAAAGTTGAAACGTTATGGCGCATAATTATTCCAATGGCAAGCCCTGCAATTATGACAGGTTTAATACTGGCAGTTGCGCGTGCTGCAGGTGAAGTTGCACCGTTAATGCTAGTAGGCGTTGTAAAAATGGCTCCTACATTACCACTTGATGGCAACTTCCCGTATTTTCACTTAGATAGAAAGTTCATGCACTTAGGCTTTCATATATACGATGTTGGCTTCCAAAGCCCTAATGTTGAAGCGGCACGCCCGCTGGTATACGCAACGGCCTTTTTATTGGTGTCGGTGATTATTACCCTAAACATAACGGCCATTGGTATACGTAACCATTTACGTGAAAAGTACAGATCGCTTGAACACTAATTAGTAAAGATTTTATAGGTAACAAAAATGATTACAGTCGCTCCAAAAGTAAACCAAGCTAATATAGGCCAGAAGTTAGACCTAGAAAATTTAACGGATGACCAAAAAGCGCTAGAGATTAAAGATCTCGATCTTTACTACGGTGATAAGCAAGCGCTTAATAAAGTAAATATGAACATTCCAAAAGGCCAAGTAACTGCGTTTATTGGACCATCGGGCTGTGGTAAATCAACTCTATTACGTTGTATTAACCGCATGAACGATTTGGTAGATATTTGTCGTATTGAAGGTGAAATATTACTTCACGGTCAAAATATTTACGATAAGAGCGTAGATGTAGCAGCACTTCGTCGTAATGTAGGTATGGTGTTTCAGCGTCCTAACCCATTTCCTAAATCAATTTATGAAAATGTGGTTTATGGCCTACGCTTACAAGGCATTAAAGAGAAGCGTAAGTTAGACGAAGTGGTAGAGCAATCACTTCGTGGTGCTGCTTTATGGGATGAAGTAAAAGATAGATTACACGATAGCGCGTTTGGCTTATCGGGTGGTCAGCAACAGCGTTTAGTTATTGCTCGCTCAATTGCAATTGAGCCAGAAGTTCTTTTATTAGATGAACCTACATCAGCACTTGACCCTATTTCTACTTTGGTAATCGAAGAGCTAATAAACGATTTAAAAAACCAATTTACCGTTGTTATTGTTACACATAACATGCAACAAGCAGCACGTGTATCTGATCAAACAGCCTTTATGTATATGGGCGAATTGATTGAGTACTCAGACACAAATACCTTATTTACTACACCAACGAAGAAAAAGACCGAAGATTATATTACCGGTCGTTACGGTTAATTAGCCCGTTGTAGCGTGTTGTGCAAGATTAAGAGAGAAGGTAACTATGGAACATAATATTAATAAACATATTTCTGGGCGTTTTAACCAAGAACTAGAAAATGTACGTAATCATGTATTAAGTATGGGTGGCTTAGTTGAGCAGCAGTTAAATAGTGCGCTTGATGCGGTGAGTCGTAACGATGCAGAGCTTGCTCAAAAGGTACGTCAGAACGATTATAAAGTGAATGCAATGGAAGTAAGCATTGATGAAGAGTGTACGCGTATTATTGCTCGTCGTCAGCCTGCAGCAAGTGACCTGCGTTTAGTGATTGCAATTGCTAAAACAATCGCTGATTTAGAGCGTATTGGCGATGAAGCTGAGCGAATTGCTAAAGTTGCACTAGACTCATTTACCAAAGATCAGCAAGATTTATTAGTAAATATTGAAAATATGGGCCGCCAGGTTTTAAAAATGCTACACGACGTACTAGATGCATTTGCGCGTATGGATGTGCAACGTGCATTTCAAGTACATAAAGAAGATGCAAAAGTTGACCGCGAATATGAAGCCATCACACGTCAAATAATGACTTACATGATGGAAGATCCACGCTCAATACCTAAAATCATGGACTTAGTCTGGTCTGTTCGCTCATTAGAGCGTATTGGTGATCGCTGTCAGAACATTGCTGAATACATTATTTATTTTGTTAATGGCAAAGATATTCGCCATACATCTCAAGAAGATATAGAAAAATCACTATGATTTTTTACCCATCATGCTTTTCTATTAAAGCGGCTTAGTGTCGCTTTGTGTATTGCAAGCTTTAGTGAAGTAATAAAAAGCGTTCACAATCTTGGTTAATACTGTAAAATTCATGCTGCAAAGCATATCAATTTGATTAAAGGGTCAGTTATGCCTACAAACGCGTTTTTAGGAGTATTTGCAAAATCTCCTATCAAACCAATGGAAGAACACATCAAGAAGGTTCATCAAGCAAGTAAAGCTTTGATACCTTTTTTTAATCACGTATTTAAAGAAGAGTGGGTACAAGCAGAAGAGCTTCGCATCACTATTCGCAATTTAGAACGTGAAGCCGATGATATGAAAAGAGATATACGTTTACAATTACCGCGTGGTTTATTCATGCCGGTAGAGCGTACAGATCTTCTCGAACTAGTAACTCAACAAGATAAAATTGCCAATAAAGCAAAAGATATTGCAGGGCGAGTGATTGGTCGTGAAATGACCATTCCAAAAGTTATGCAAGCTGATTTCTTAGCTTACTTAACCCGTTGTGTAGATGCGACTAAACAAGCATCTAAAGCAATTAATGAATTAGAAGAATTGCTAGAAACGGGTTTTAAAGGTCGAGAAGTCACCTTAGTAGAAAAAATGTTAGTTGAATTGGATGCCATAGAACAAGACACGGACGAAATGCAGATAAAAGTACGCCGCCAGCTACGTGATGTAGAGGGTGAGTTAAATCCAATTGATGTTATGTTTTTGTACAAAATCATTGAATGGGTTGGCGAGCTTGCAGATATTGCAGAGCGCGTAGGATCACGTCTTGAGCTGATGTTAGCTCGTTAATTTAAAATCAGTTCAAACACGAAAGATTAAGGTTTTACAATGGATATCATTGCATCTTACGGCACGGTATTAATTTTAATTGCCGCAGCAGTCGGCTTTTTTATGGCTTATGGTATTGGCGCGAACGACGTAGCGAACGCCATGGGCACATCTGTAGGTTCAAAAGCGCTAACAATCAAACAAGCTATTTTTATAGCGATGATTTTTGAATTTGCAGGCGCTTACTTAGCAGGTGGTGAGGTTACATCAACAATTCGTAAAGGAATTATCGATGCCGCACCATTTGCAGACATTCCTGAACTTATGGTTCTGGGTATGATTTCGTCTTTATTTGCAGCGGGTGCTTGGTTATTAATGGCCTCGTTCTTGGGTTGGCCAGTATCAACGACTCACTCAATCATTGGTGCAATCATTGGTTTTGCGTTAGTTGCTGTTGGTACTGAGGCGATTCAATGGGATAAAGTAGGTGGTATTGTTGGTAGTTGGATTATAACGCCCGCCATATCAGGCTTTATTGCATACTTAATATTTATGAGTGCACAAAAACTTATTTTTAATACAGATGCACCACTAAAAAATGCTAAACGCTATGTACCACTTTATATGGGTTTAGCAGGTTTTATAATGGCCTTGGTTACAATTAAAAAAGGCTTAAAGCATGTTGGTGTTGATTTAGGTGCAGCCGAAGGGTACGCCTTAGCAATAGCTGTAGCAGTTGTCGTTGCTATAATTGGTAAAATTGCTATTTCTCGTTTAAATATCGATCCAAAAGCAGATAAACAAATGCAATTCAACAATGTTGAAAAAGTGTTTGCTGTTCTTATGGTATTAACAGCATGTTGTATGGCCTTTGCACATGGTTCTAACGATGTTGCTAATGCAATCGGTCCACTAGCTGCTGTTGTAAACATTGTTGAAAACAATGGTGAAATTGCTAAAAAAGCGGCTATTGCTTGGTGGATTCTACCTCTAGGTGGTTTTGGTATTGTTGCGGGTCTTGCTATTTTGGGCAAAAAAGTAATTAAAACGATTGGTGAAGGCATTACACATTTAACGCCTAGCCGTGGTTTTGCTGCTGAACTAGCCGCTGCTTCTACCGTTGTTATTGCATCAGGTACTGGTATGCCAATCTCTACTACTCAAACCTTAGTGGGTGCGGTATTAGGTGTAGGTATGGCACGTGGAATTGGTGCACTTAACATGGGTGTTATCAGAAACATTGTAGTTTCTTGGGTAATTACATTGCCAGTTGGCGCTGCCCTTGCTATTGTTATTTTCTACGTACTAAGAACCGCATTTGGGGTTTAACAAAAAAGTACTCAAAGACTTTTAGCTTGAAAAGATCTCAATGCCCTAGGTGTTGGGGTCTTTTTATTTGTGGAAAGAAAAAATGACCAATCTTCCAAGTATCAAACAGCTACAGTATTTATTAGCTGTTCATCAACATCAGCACTTTGGCAGAGCTGCCAGTGCCTGTTTTATAGGGCAATCTACTTTAAGCAGTGCTATTCAAAATCTTGAAGAAACGTTGGGTTGCCAGCTTATTGAACGCGAAAATCGCAGCCTTATGTTTACCAGTATTGGTGAAGAAGTTGTTGAGCGCTCTCGTAAAATAATTAACGATACAATTAGTTTAAAAGAACTCACTAAAAGCTTTTTAACACCACTGAGTGGTAAATTAACAGTGGGTGTTATACCTACAATTGCTAGCTTTATAGCGGCTCCTCTGTATCACTTTTGTAAAGAAACCTTTTGTGATTTAGAGTTGGTATTAATAGAAGATACGAGTGATAAGCTACTGGATAAACTTGAGCATGGGCATATTGATTTAGCGCTACTTGCACTGCCATACGAAACCGATAAATTTCATACACAAGTATTGGCAAAAGATCAGTTTAGTTTAGTGCACCATAAGGACTACAGCGCTGCAAAGGGCATAGTCGACTTTAATCTATTACCAGAGGCTAGCGTATTCTTACTCGAGCGTGAGCACTGTATGACAGGCCATGCGCTCAGTGCATGTCATTTAAACCGTGCTAGTTGTATTAACCCATTTGAAGCAGCAAGCTTGCATACATTATTGAGTATGGTTGAGCATCAGCTCGGGGTGACTTTTTTACCACAAATGGCGATTAACGCCGGAATTTTAGATAATAAAAATATGGTGGCAACACCATCACAAAGCGATGCATATAGAGATATTGGCATATTGTGGCGTAAAACTACGGGGCGGATCCGCGACTTTAAGTTATTTAGTCAACAGCTTGAGATATTTTTAAAGCGCCAATGTAGTTTAGATTTTTCTAAATAAGAATAGGAAATGAATGAAAGCAGCCTATAAAGGCTGCTTTTGATTTTGAAGATGGCTTTCAAAAGGCTCAAGTTCGGGTAAAAATAGTAAATAAATCCATACCACCAAGTTAAAGTAAGGCACGCAACCTAATACAGTAAAAACCTTAACTGGGTAGCCTTTAATATTTGCGTAACGATAGCACTGATACGCGATTGCAAAATGTATAATCAGTAATAACATAACTAGCTGTGTCATACCTTTCTCCTTAAAAGCTTAAATAGCTTTGAAACCCACTATAAATATCAGTACTACGCCGCCAAAAGGTAATGTCATGTTTTTAAAGTGAAATGCGTTAAAATGCACGACATTTTTATTTGATACTGAAAGTATAGGCAAGAAAGGTAATATTGGTAGTAACAAATTGTTTAATTTTGTTTATTTTGGGCTAGCTTGTTGTTGGTAAAACGTTTTATTTTTTGAAATTTTTTCAAGTTCATCTTTTACTTTTTCAACAGGTATTGGGCGTGCAATAAAGTAGCCTTGTCCATAATCAACACCTATCTCTTTTAGTGCAAAAAATATCTCTTCGTTTTCAACGTACTCAGCTACAGAGCGCTTATCGAGAGACCGACTAATATCATTTATTGCTTTTACTAACGCTAAGTCTATAGGGTCATTAAGCATGTCGCTTACAAATGAGCCATCAATTTTTACATGCTGTGCTGGAAGCTGCTTTAAATAGTTAAATGTACTAAAGCCAGTTCCAAAATCGTCAATAGAAAAATGACAGCCTAAGCTATTAAGCTTCTCAATCATTTTACGAGTAGCTTTTAAGTTGTTAATACTTGCTGATTCAGTTATTTCAAAAATTATCCGCGAAGGGGGCACGTTATACTTTTCAAGGTTTGATTCAATTAATGGCAATAAGCGTTCATCTAAGAATGATTGTGCTGACAAATTAATAGCAACTTGGTTTAACTCTGGGTGCTTAGATACACAAGCAACGGCATTACGTATAACGCATTGATCCATCAAAAATGTGTCGTTAAGCATCTCTAAAGAGGGAATAAATTGATTTGGGTACACAAGTTTACCTTTGAGTTTTAAGCGTAAGAGCGCTTCAAAATAAGCAACTTTACACTCTTTAAAATCCCAAATAGGTTGGTAATGCAGTTCAATATTATCTTGCTGCAGTGCTTGTCGAATTTCGTGACCCCATTCAAGCCCAGTTTGAAGCGTATTGTTTTGAGCGTCCTCTTTTGAGTAGCAATGTACTAAGTTACGCCCTAAATTTTTGGCAATATACAAAGCAATATCGGCTTGTTTTAAACATTCATTAGGATCATTGTTTTGTATCGTAATTTGAGTTAAACCGATAGAGCAGCTAATTGTGTATATCTGATCTTCTGATTTAAAAGCATGTTTTTCTATTGCGCTGCACACACCTTCAGCAATAAGGTGTGCATCCAGTAAATTCATATCGGTAAGTATGACTGCAAACTCATCGCCGCCTATTCGGCACACCAAATGGTCTTCGCCAATATTTGCTTTAAATAATTGCGCGACTTCTTTTAATACTATGTCACCTTGGTGGTGACCTTTGCTGTCGTTTATTATTTTAAAGTGATCGAGGTCAATATAAATAACAGCATGCTCTATGCCATCATACGTGTATTTATCTTGGCATATTTTATTAAGCTGTTGATCAAAGTAATAACGGTTATGTAAACCAGTTAGTGGGTCATGGTGTGCTAAATGACGTAGTTGAAGTTCTGCTTGCTTTCGTTCGTGTATGTTATCGATGGTTGCGGTGATAGTTGCGTTATTACGACTGTTTTTTATTAGCTGTAACCTGCATTCGACCCAAATTAAGTTGCCATTTTTATGGGTGAGTTTTACTTCTATTTGTTGTTGCTGCTCGCCACCATGTAAAATGTCGTTAATAGTATAGTTTAGTCTTCCCTTATCTTCATTATTACAATAAGTACTTAATGGGGTTTGTAGCGACGATTTAACACCAAAGCCACTTAAAGTTTCCCATGCTGGGTTAATAAAACGAATATTACCTTGTTGATCAAGCTCTAAAACAACTGTATTTAGATGTAATAAAATGCGTTGATGAGCCGAAAATAACTCTTTGTAACGCACTTCGCTCACGCTTAGCTGCTCTACTTTGTAAGCAAACTCAGCATAACTCACCATAAAATCTTCACGTCGTGCGGCGTGGTCACACACTTTATTTAAAAATGAAGGGTCGTATGGGGCTCTAATAAAATCGGTAACACCAGACAGCAAAAGCTGCTCAGCGTAATCAGCATCATCACTTTCTATAATCGTAACAATAGCTTGTTTAGAATTGTGCTGTAGGATTTCTTCAACGAGTACACTTGAGCTCTCTGCACTTGATGTAGTGGCATCGAGTAGCACAATTGAAAACTGCTGTTGGTTGTAAGCGTTTAGTGCTGCTTTGGCTGAGGTAACGTGAGTAATAGCAAAGTTTAACTTTAACTGTTCACTAATTTTGTCGGCCGTATTTTGAAGCGGCTCTAATAGCAATAAATTTAGTCGGCTACTTTTTTCTAAGTGCGTAGATAAAACATTCGCAAGCACTTGAGGAAGCATGTCTTTATGTTCAAACGGCAGTACAGCATCTATTCCGTAGCTTCTGGCTGTTGTTTCGGCAATACGCTCACAGTAAATTGGCGGAATAAGTAAAATTGGGGTGTTTTTTGGTGTTTTTAATAATCCTGAGCGGATCATCCTCGAAAAGCGCCAGCCGTCAATTTTCCCAACATTAATGCCCGTTATTATAATATCAACAGGGTGTTGTTTTAAAAGCTTTAAAGCTTGTTGGCTATCTTGCGCATCAATAAAGGTAAATACATTTAAGCTATCTAAAGTGCCTTTAATCGCGCGACGTTCAGCACTACTTGCGTTTAATATTAGCAATTTAAGCTGGTTTGGCACGTGTTGAACACCCCTAATGTAACTTATAATAATTCAGCCGAACAAGAATAGTGACATTTAACCATAAGAACAAGAAAATTTAATGAGAAACACGCAAACAAGATATTATAAGTTTGGCTGATTTCTTGAGCTTAATATCCGATACATATACACTTGGCGCGATTTTAAATGATGTGGATTACTAATTATGCGCGTGGCTGACTTTAGCTTTGACTTACCTGATGAATTAATAGCTCGTTTTCCTAAAGCGGACAGAACTAGCAGCCGTTTACTTACTTTAGATGGCCCAAGCGGAACTCTAGAACATAAAGTGTTTAGCGACATACTTGATTTAGTAAACGAAGGCGATTTGTTAGTCTTTAACAATACACGCGTAATTCCAGCACGTATGTTTGGTCAAAAAGCCTCTGGCGGCAAAGTTGAGGTGCTTGTAGAGCGAGTGCTAGATGAACATCGCGTACTTGCGCACGTACGCGCGAGCAAGTCGCTTAAGGTTGGTAACGAAGTTATTCTAGAGGGCAAAGCCAAGGCAATAATGGTTGCACGCCACGATACATTATTTGAGCTTGAGTTTGATCATAGCCAAAACGTGCTAGATATACTTAATGATATTGGTCATATGCCACTGCCTCCTTATATTGACCGACCTGATACCGAAGCTGATCGCGAACGTTACCAAACTGTTTATGGAGAAAAGCCAGGTGCAGTTGCTGCGCCAACAGCGGGCTTACATTTTGACGATAAGTTAATGACGGCACTAAAAGATAAAGGTGTAAACATGGCTTTTGTTACTTTGCACGTTGGCGCCGGTACTTTTCAGCCAGTACGAGTGGATAGTGTTGATGAGCATGTAATGCATTCCGAGTACATTGAAGTACCCGATGATGTAGTTGCTGCCGTTGCACAAACCAAAGCAAGTGGCGGGCGCGTAATTGCGGTTGGCACAACATCAGTACGCTCATTAGAGTCGGCAGCTAAAGTTCACGGCGGCAAATTAGATACGTATTTTGGTGATACCGATATATTTATTTTTCCGGGTTACCAATTTAATGTTGTTGATGCCATGGTCACTAATTTTCACTTACCAGAATCAACGCTTATAATGCTAGTCAGCGCTTTTAGCGGACAAGACAATATTATGGGTGCATACAATACGGCAATTGAACAAAAATACCGATTTTTTAGTTACGGTGATGCGATGTTTTTAACACGTAAGTAACCATTTATTATTTAATACTCAGTAAAAAACACTAAAAACCCCAGCAACGAAGCTGGGGTTTTTGTTTAGCATAATAAGCAAAACTGAATTCATCGCAGCTAATAGTATTAATGAGGCAAAAAGGGTAGAATCGAGCGGTTAAATTATAGCTTGTTGGACTGTTTTTCTGACATTGAGGATGATATGAAATTTGAATTAGATTGTACTGACGGAAAAGCGCGCCGCGGCCGCTTAATTTTTGACCGCGGTGTAATAGAAACACCTGCATTTATGCCTGTTGGTACTTACGGTACTGTAAAAGGTATGACGCCAGATGAAGTAAAAGCCACTGGTGCGCAAATATGTTTAGGTAATACCTTTCATTTAATGCTTCGTCCAGGTACTGAAATCATTAAGCAACATGGTGATTTACACGACTTTATGAATTGGGATTTCCCAATTTTAACTGACTCAGGCGGCTTTCAAGTCTTTAGCTTAGGCGCAATGCGTAAAATCACTGAAGAAGGCGTGTTATTCCAATCTCCAGTAAATGGTGATGAAATTATGATGTCGCCTGAAAAGTCGATGGAAGTACAGCGCGACTTAGGCTCAGACATCGTTATGATTTTTGACGAGTGTACGCCATATCCAGCAACTGAAAAAGAAGCTAAAGATTCTATGGAGTTATCTCTTCGTTGGGCTAAGCGCTCAAAAGAAGGGCATGGCGACAATCCATCTGCTTTGTTTGGTATTATTCAAGGTGGTATGTACCCAGAATTACGTGCACAATCGCAAGCAGGCTTAGAAGAAATTGGCTTTGATGGCTATGCATTAGGTGGTCTATCAGTAGGCGAGCCTAAAAACGAAATGATGAATATTCTTGATCATTGTGCGTTTAAAATGCCAGAAGACAAACCACGCTACCTTATGGGTGTAGGCAAGCCAGAGGATTTAGTTGAGTCTGTTCGCCGTGGTATTGATATGTTTGACTGTGTTATGCCAACACGTAATGCGCGTAACGGCCATTTATTCATTACCACGGGTGTAGTAAAAATACGTAACGCAGTACATAAAACAGACACAGGGCCACTTGACCCTGAGTGTGATTGTCATACGTGTGGAAACTATTCACGAGCTTATTTGCATCACCTTGATAAATGTAACGAAATTTTAGGTGCGCGACTAAACACAATTCATAACTTACGTTACTATCAACGTGTTATGGAAGGTTTACGTAATGCAATTAGCGAAGGTAAATTAGAAGAATTTGTACAAGATTTTTATGCTCGCCGAGGCCAAGACGTGCCAGAGCTAGTAGATATAAAAAATTAAACTTTAAAATTAAAGAGGAAGTATCATGAGTTTATTTATTTCAAATGCACACGCAGCAGCTGGTCAACCTGCGGCAAGCGGTGGTTGGGAAATGCTAATAATGTTAGCTATTTTCGGTTTGGTTTTTTACTTTTTAATCTACCGCCCGCAAGCTAAGCGCGTTAAAGAGCACAAAAGCTTAATGAGTATGATGGCTAAAGGCGATGAAGTACTTACCCAAGGCGGTTTAGTGGGTAAAATTGTGAAGATTTCTGAAGAGAAAGATTTCATCGTTATCTCTTTAAACGAGCAGGCAGAAGTAACAGTACAAAAATCTGCAGTATCTGCAGTATTGCCAAAAGGCACAATGAAGTCGCTATAAAAATAATAAGGACGACCCCGTGTTAAACAAGTTTCCAGTTTGGAAGTATTTACTTGTTTTAGCTGTGGTAGCCATTGGCCTTTTATATGCCTCTCCAAACTTGTATGGTCGCGATCCGGCTATACAAGTTTCAGGTGCTAAAGGCGCTGATGTCGATCTCAGTGTTGTAGACAAAGTAAACGCAATCCTTGAAAAAAATAATGTAACCGCTAAATCGACAATACTTGAAGATGGGCAAATTTTAGTTCGTTTAAAAAATGTTGAAGAACAGCTTAAAGCGCATGATTTACTGCGTGATTCGCTGAGCGACGATTACATTTCTGCTATTAATATGGCACCTGCTCAACCAGCTTGGTTAAAAGCGGTTGGTGGTAACCCTATGAAGCTAGGTCTTGATTTAAGTGGTGGCGTACATTTCACCATGGAAATCGACATGGCAACAGCGGTTGATAACCAGCTTGAGCAAATGGAACAAGATTTCAGAAGCGATTTACGCGAAGAAAAACTACGCTACCGTAGTGTTCGCCGTGTAGCTGGCTCTGATCGTATGCGTGTAGAAATGCGTACCGAAGCAGATAAAGACGCAGCAGAGAGCTTCTTAGAAACTCGCTACCCGCTGAATGTCTATATTGATGACAGCAGTAACGATAAAGCATTTTTTGCGACAATGAGTGAGCAAAAACTCAAAGAAATTCGTGACTACGCTATCAAGCAAAATGAAACGATTATTCGTAACCGTATCAACCAAATTGGTGTTGCAGAACCTAACGTACAACGCCAAGGCGCTGAGCGTATTATTGTTCAACTACCAGGTATTCAAGACACAGCACGCGCTAAAGAAATTTTAGGCGCAACAGCAACACTTGAATTTCGTGAAGTAGACGAAAACGCTGATATTAGCGCTGCTGCTCAAGGTCGTATCCCTGCGGGTACTGAAATGATCATGAGCCGCGACGGTTACCCTGTTGTACTTAAAAAACGCATCATCCTCGAAGGCAGCCATATTACTGGCGCGCAATCTGGTGCAGATGAATACCAACGCCCGCAAGTAAGTATTACGCTTGATAGCAAAGGTGGGGCAAAAATGAATGCCTTTACCAAACGTGCTATTGGCAAACGTATGGCAACGGTATTTATTGAGTACAAGCCATCAGGTAAAAAAGATGCAGACGGTAAAGCGCTTCCGCCTATTAAGGTTGAAGAAGTTATTAACGTAGCAACAATTCAAGCACGTCTTGATCGCTCGTTCCGTATTACAGGTATCGATAACCCAGCTGAAGCACATAACTTAAGTTTGCTACTTCGTGCAGGTGCGCTTGTAGCACCAATTCAAATTGTTGAAGAGCGCACTGTAGGTCCAAGTTTAGGTCAAGAAAATATTGAAGCGGGTATGACTGCGGTTGCACTTGGTTTTGCCTTTGTACTTGTGTTTATGCTTGTGTACTACAAAGGCTTTGGTATGGTTGCAAACCTTGCGCTTGCGGCTAACTTAGTACTGATTGTTGGTGTTATGTCTTTAATTCCAGGCGCGACACTTACGCTACCTGGTATTGCAGGTATTGTATTAACCGTAGGTATGGCAGTTGATGCTAACGTACTTATTTTTGAACGTATTCGTGAAGAGCTGGCCGATGGCCGCAGCCCTCAACAAGCGATTCATTTCGGTTACGATAGCGCATTTAGCACTATATTTGATGCTAACATCACCACGTTAATCGCTGCCATTATACTGTTTGCAGTAGGCACAGGTCCGATTGCGGGCTTTGCAGTGACACTTGCGATTGGTATTTTAACTTCAATGTTTACAGCCATTGTTGGTACCCGTGCGGTAATCAACTTATTTGTTGGTGGTAAACGTATTGATAAACTTTCGATTTAAGGAGCTGACATGCAAATTTTAAGTTTGGGTAGTAGAACCCTTCGTTTCATGTCTCTTCGTAAAGTGGCTATGGGTTTTTCGACGTTATTAATTTTAGCGTCGTTTGCATCAGTTTTTGTTAAAGGTCTAAATTTTGGTTTAGATTTTACCGGCGGTACTGCGGTAGAAGTTGGTTTTTCACAGCCAGCAGACCTTAAAAAAGTACGTGCTGCGCTAGCTGATAATGGTTTTGCTGATGCATCAGTACAACTATTTGGTTCAAGCCAAGAGATTTTAGTTCGTTTAGCACCGCGCGGTAGTGATGTTAAAGCTGAAGTAATTGGTAACCAAGTAATCGATGCGCTTAAAAAAGCTGATGACAGCGTAGTAATGCGCCGTATTGAGTTTGTGGGCCCAAGTGTAGGTGAAGACTTAAAAGAGCAGGGTGGCCTTGCCATGTTAACTGCACTTATTTGTATCTTAATCTACGTTGCATTTCGTTTTGAATGGCGCTTTGCTGTGGGTGCGGTAGGTGCACTACTACACGATGTTATTATTACTGTGGGTTTATTTTCGATATTAGGTTTAGAGTTTGATTTAACTATATTAGCGGCAATTCTTGCGGTAATAGGTTATTCACTTAACGATACGATTGTTGTATCTGACCGTATTCGTGAAAATTTCCGTAAAGTGCGCATTGACGATACAGTAGAAATTATTGATATTTCACTTACGCAAACACTTAACCGTACACTTGTAACCTCAATCACGACTATTTTAGTATTGATTGCTTTGTTTGCATGGGGCGGACAAACCATTCATGGCTTTGCAACTGCATTGCTGTTTGGTGTGTTTATTGGTACTTATTCTTCGATTTATGTTGCGAGTTCTGTTGCTATAGCAATGGGCGTAAGCAAAGAAGACTTAATACCAGAAGTAATTGAAAAAGAAGGTGCAGACCTAGACGCAATGCCGTAGTAGAGTCTCATTAAATAAAAACCGCTCCTATGAGCGGTTTTTTTATACCTGCAATTTATTAATTATTCAGGCGTCTAAGTTTTCATTAGCGGATGTAACAGTGCAAGCTTACGAAAACAGTGCTAACTTTGTAGTATGAATTGGTAGGGCCTTTTTACAATAATATACAAATCGCTGCAGGTTAAGGCACAGGCCATTGAAGCTAAAATAAACCAAGCGTTATCGCTAAAGTTATCTATCTATTTATTTATATGCTCAAAGGGGGCTCTGAAGCACTTATCCTTTCAGCCAATAAATAGGTAATTTAAATAAAGTAGGTAATTATTATGTTGCCAATAAAACTTTCTATTAGTGTGTTAAGTCTGTTTATAAGTTTTGCACTTATGGCGCAAGAGCAAATAATTAATGTAGCTCAAAAGCAAGATACCCAAAACGCACGAGAAGAGTACCTCAATGAGTTACTGGTACGTGCACTTGAAAGTGTTAACTACTCCGGTGTTATCCGAATGACCCCCATATCAGAACTGCAAAAGCGTAAGTTAATAAACCTAGATGATAACGAATTAGATATGTATTGGAGTATGAGCAGTCCAGAGCGAGAGGCGCTTGCTTTGGCGATAAAAATACCACTATTTAAAGGCTATATAGGTAAGCGAGCTTTACTCACTAATAAACAAAATGTAGCACGTTTTAAAAACGTAAAAACTCTTGAGCAGCTAGGAGAGTTCTCAGCAGTACAAGGGCACAACTGGCCAGATACAAGAATAATGTCCTATAACGGATTACATGTAAGACCGCTTACTAACTACCAAG
The DNA here is from genome assembly GCF_011378815.1 of Pseudoalteromonas sp. 31A1. Taxonomy (NCBI): domain Bacteria; kingdom Pseudomonadati; phylum Pseudomonadota; class Gammaproteobacteria; order Alteromonadales; family Pseudoalteromonadaceae; genus Pseudoalteromonas; species Pseudoalteromonas sp. 31A1. The sequence goes on from NZ_WTKY01000001.1 coordinate 104,586, forward strand.
CCATGTTCACTTTAACGAGCCGTGGACGAATAGATTACTTTCCTCGTTCGTTTATTGAGGTTAACTCTGAGCTTGTTGAAAACAAACAAAGTAATTTAGTAATCGTGCCTAATTTATACATAAGTTATCCAACCGGTATTTATTACTTTGTGACTAAGAGTAAACCTGAATTAGCAAAGGCTGTTGAAGAGGGATTAATAGTGATGCAGGAAAGCGGTGAATTTGACGCATTATTTAATGAATACTTCGCAAAGGATTTAAATACACTACCTTATACAAAAGGCAAAACGATAGAGATTAAGCTCGATAACCCTTATTTTTAGGCACAAAAAAAGGAGCCTGAGCTCCTTTTTAGCATGCTATTAATAGCATCAAATTAGCGAAGTAACGACTCAGTTAATACTGGGCGAATTTCACGAATAATTGCTTGAGTCAGTTTTGGTGAGCCACAGATGATATTACCGCTGTGGTTATAGTTATTGCCACCAGCGAAATCTACAACCATACCGCCTGCTTCTTTAACCATAAGTTCGCCAGCTGCAGAGTTCCAAGGTTTTAAACCAATTTCAAAAAATCCATCAACACGACCAGCTGCAACGTATGCCATATCTAAAGCAGAACAACCTGCACGGCGAATGTCTGCAGTGTGTACAAACAATGCTTTAAACGCTTCAGTGTATGCATCCATGTGGTTTTTATTTTTGAAAGGGAAACCTGTAGCAAGTACAGTGCCCGCAAGAACCGTAGTTTTGCTAACACGTAGACGTTTGCTGTTTAATTGAGTGCCTTGACCGCGAGAAGCAGTGAAAAGCTCACCACGAATTGGATCATAAATAACAGCTTGGTCTAAACGACCTTTAACTTTAAGTGCGATAGAAACCGCGTAATGAGGGATGCCTTTGATGAAGTTAGTTGTTCCATCGATAGGATCTACAATCCATTGGTAATCATCATCCTTGCCTTTATGCTCACCTAATTCTTCACCAACAATAGAGTGAGTAGGGTAAGACTGTAAAATAGTGTCACGAATTACGGCTTCGGCTTCTTTATCAATGTTAGTTACTAAGTCGTTAGCGCCTTTTTGTTGCACTTCAACTTTTGATAAATCTTCACTTGCGCGAAGTAAAATTTTGCCTGCGTTGCGCGCAGCGCGAACCGCAATGTTTAACATTGGATGCATGGTATTACCTTTGGGTTGTAAAAGAACGTTTATATATTTCAGCCGGCGTATTTTAGCGACTTTTGACATAAAGTAAACAATAAACCCCAAATACTTATGTTTGTTTTTTATACAAGATTGAAAAGTGTCTATATTTTTTCAAGATAATAATTAAGTCAACAGGCCCTAATTAAATCGAATTAATTTTAAATAACTCTTTACCTAAAGTTAGCTTGAGGTTTTATCGTGCTCCTAACTTAATTGATAGGACAACATTATGTATTTAGAGCACGTAAACTTAGTCGCGAGTGATATAGATAGTATGCTTAAATTTTACCAAGCTGTATTTCCGCATTGGTCAGTCAGAAGTGAGGGCAGAGGCGATTGGCACGGAAAACCAAGACGCTGGGTACACTTTGGAGATGACACGCATTACATTGCGATAAGCGACCATGGTGAAGGTGAAAACAGAAACCTATCGGGCCATCAGGTTGGTTTTGCACACTTTGCTTATGTGACTAATCACTTAAATGAGGTAGTGATACGCTTAAATAAAGCGGGTTTTGGGATAAGTAAGCAAGGTAGTGAGAACCCGTTTAGAAAAAATGTTTACTTTATTGATCCCGCCGGGTTTGAGGTGGAATTTGTAGAGTATTTAAGTGATATACCAAGCGAGCGAAATAACGATTTATAACAGGTTAAGCACCGCAAAGAGCGGTGCTTAACCAAGCTTTATGAACGATTATTTCCAGCGCCCAATTGTGTTTTTAGCTCATTAGCAAAACTCATAAACTTTTCTTTAATAGTCCGTTTTATTTTTATTTCGACCGAGCCCATTACCGCTTTACCTTCAATATGAATAGTCGGGCCTTGGCGCTTGTTAAGTGATACCGATTTATTTTCAAGGCTGCTTAATATACAAAACATTTTGGACACTACGTTTACATGCTCTGGTACATATATTTCATCGCTACCAAAAATACAGTTAACGTGAATAGTTACATTTTGATGCGCAAAAATGGCATCGGTAAAATCTAGCACCACCGATCCCATAAAATTACTGAGGTAAATGTTTTTTGGCACGACCCACTGCCCGCTGCGCTCGTTAGAGCCTAAAATACTGCGTAGTGTAAAGTCATCATCACTGTTTTGTTGTGCACTATAGTGTGGAGAAAATTGCGATTGTTTTTCTGCTTTATATTGCTGGTCTGTATTAAGTGTTAAATCCTCTACTAAGGCTAAAAGTGCTTCGTTGTTAGGTGCATCCATCGCGTCATCTAAACGTCTCTCAAATGCATCAACTGAAATAACCCCATGACTGTAATTATAAATTAATTGATCAATCACCTGTTCGCGTACTTGCTCTATTGGACGGTCTTCAACTTTTACAGACATGAGATATTCCTTATTATATTTACTATTGATACTTATCTTAATGTTTAACTGCAAACCGTGTACCAAATATAATTTCGATAATTATCAAATGCTTATTTTTTAATGGTGTTTTTCACTTTGTTATATTAACGATAGATTAACCAAAAGAGCAATTATCTAGCTATTTTCACTATTTGAGAAAGTTTTACCGAGTAGCCTGTAAATAGTTACACAGCTATAGTTAAAGCTTTATCATAAAAACCACCCAAGCAATTGAATTTTAAGGTAAAATAAACTTGGCCTGAAGATCGCATAAGTTAAAGTGTCTTTAATCAAAAGGAGAAAGATTATGAAAACATTTAACAAATCTATTATCGCAGCTTTAGTTCTTGGTACTACGGCTATGGGTGCCCAAGCAAACAGCTGGGAAAACGAAAGTAAAGATGCTTGGATTGATGGTAAGGCAGAAACAGTTCTTCTTATGAACACTAATCTAAACAACTTTGACATTAACACTGATGTAAAAAATGGCAAGGTAGTACTTACAGGTAAAGTTAATAGCGAGCTTGATAAAGAGCTAGCAGAAGAACTTGTACTTAGCCTAGATGGCGTATCTGATGTTGAAAACAGCCTTACCGTTGTTAAAAGCATGGACACAAAAGATAGAAGCAAAGACATGATGGACGATGATGATAACGACCTAACGGACGCTAAAATCACCACTGTAATTACAACTCGCTTCCTGTTTGACTCGGAAGTTGGTGGTACAGACATCGATGTTGATACCGATAACGGTGTAGTGACTCTTAATGGCTCAGTAGAGTCTGAAGCTGAAAAGCAGCTAGCAGTTAAAATTGCTAAAAATGCTGAAGATGTTCGTGACGTAGTTGATAAGTTATCTATTGTTGCTGAATAACACAGTTATAGTTAAGGCCCAGTAAAGCTGGGCTTTAAGTCTTTTTAATGCTTAATTTAAATGGAGTTTAGTCATGGATATTATTCGTATAATACTTTCGGTTTTATTACCACCGCTAGGTGTATTTTTGCAAGTTGGCTTAGGTATGCACTTTTGGTTAAATATTTTATTAACACTGCTAGGTTATTTTCCAGGGTTAATACATGCAATCTACATTATTGCGAAAAAATAATGACAGATTATATATTGTGTAAGCCGACTGCTGAGGCCTAATGATACAAGTGCCCCAGTACCGTTCGGCTCACAATATTAGTTTTTAAAGTAAATATTTTTTATCAAAATCTAATTTTTAATTTACTCAAACTAAGTGATTTATTTCTTGTAACTCACTCCCAAAATACACTCAGCCAAACCATTGTTTACTTCAATTAAGCTTTCTAACTAACAGTAGTGTTCTGATTCTGTATTGATGCCATTTAGGAAATCTTTAATATTAGTTTGTTTATATATCTACAATACGCGATTAATTACTCTATTATTTAGTGACAATATTACCATCACTTCTAGTGTTATCATTACACCAAGCTTTTACGCATATTGAGGTAGCTAATTGAATATTCGACTTATACTGTCAGGCGTTGTGTCATTCGTTTTTTATTTTAGCTGGGCCTACTGGGCGAACAGTTCTGCAGATATTGCTAAATCGGTCACGCTTCAAGCTGCATTAGTACAAGGTTTGTATAGTGGATTTGTAACGCTGTTTTTTACTTTTATTTTAGAAAAGGTCGTCAACAAGTATAAGTCTAGTTATGTATCGCTTGCGTTCGTAACTCCAATTATTTGTATGTTTCATTCTAAAACACCACAAAACGTAGCAATACGACAAAGCTTCAATAATGCAATTAACTCTAGCGCCTCGTATTTAGGTAACAAAAAAATAGCAGGTGTACTTTTTGCGCCTATTATTCCGATTACTGTTCAATCGAGCTTAGTGATTATGGTGAATGTAATTAATCAGACACCTAATTTGACACTTACAGTAGCCCCAAGCATATTTTTTACAGCCTTGTATGCCTACACATATATGTTAGCTTTACTTAAAAAGTAGAGCGTTAAATACAAAAGACTACATGTGGGAGGAAGGTTTTTATAATTTAATGCAGAGAATATCGTGGGGAATATCTTGTATTTTATGCTTATACCCACCTAAAAGATTACTATTTAAGCAGTTAGCTTACTGATTGTTAAAATAAAGGTGTTTGGTAGTGACAAGCACCTAAAAAGTTTTTATACTGCAACCCGCTTTAGTCGCTCTGTGACTGAACGCTTCAAAAATTAACTGCCTAGTAGTTATATAAAAGTTGGCCCCTTAGCTCAGTTGGTTAGAGCACACGACTCATAATCGTTAGGTCCCCAGTTCGAGTCTGGGAGGGGCCACCACTTTTGCAAACTTTCCAAAAAATACCTACTCAAATTATTTAAAGCTACATGAACTTAATATCGTGTAATTTATGATTCTTTATTTACCTCTAATAATAAATATAATTTAAATAAAGTTAATCCATAGATTAAGCTAAGCTTTCTTAAATTTGAAAGAGTGCGAATGCACTATTAAATTCCAGCGTTAGATCGGACGCTATTCATGCTCTGTTTTGTAAATGACAATGAGCTGCACCTGATTTTAGAATACAAAAAAGCCCCTATTGGGGCTTTTTACTTACTAGTGTTTACTTCTATTGCTCAAAACTACAAGAGTTAACTAATTTTTACGGTATATCTCATGCTCAATATCGTAAATATTTACGCTTAAACTGTCTGATGCTCTGCAGTATGTTTTTAAGCATGAAAGTAGCAGTTCGCTTAACATTTGTTTTTGCTCAATTGAGCGTCCCGCTAAAATATGTACCGCGATATGTATAAACCCTGATTTTCCTGCGCCAAGTTGATATTGCTGATAAGCAATAGCGCGTGTTTTGATGGTTTCTAATTCAAATAAGTTACTTTCGAAAGCGGTAGTGTGAATTTTTTCTACCAGTACTTGTGGTAAAACAGGGAGGTCTTCTGAGTGTTCAATAATAATGTGCGGCATTTAGGCGTTTCCTATTATGAGTTACTGCATGAGCGAGAGTTAATTGTATCAAATACAACAGGGTTCGCTAAACCCTGAGCTATCTAAAATCTTTACTTTAAACTAATTTAGTCGTATTTATTTTTGATGTTAGTATAAAAACAAACAGGTGAACCTTCGCTTAGTAACGTAGGTGCCAAGTTACTTATATATTAATTAAGGATAAGTATGAAATTACCACAAAAATTTAAACGTTTAGCTTTACTTACAGGTGCAGTTGTTACATTAAGTGCTTGCTCTGACGATGTTGCATCGGTAAGTCTGGGGTTATTTACAACTAAGGATGTTGTGGTTAATTCGCAGCAAGATCCAATCCTTGAAGGCGTTACTTGTCATATTAGTCATATAGAGGCTAATTTGGACTTTTCTGATCCCTCTGATATGTCTATAGCATGTCGTCAAACGGGTCCTATTACAGCGCAGCAGCTACAAAAAATAGACCGCAGTAAATCAGGTGAAGTGATATTCAAATCATCTAAAAGTATATTATTTAAATCACTAAAAGTGCGCCGTATTTACGATGCTGAGAATCGTACTTTATTGTACTTATCGTATTCAACTAAAGAATCCAGTGGTAGCCACCACCATGCACTATCAACAGTGCCGCTATACAATACTCAAGCGTGGGATTGGGCACTTACACAAAAAAACTAAACTAGCACTAAAACTTATAAGAGCACCTTATGTTAGCTTTATTTAAATCGGCACCTTTATTGGAAGATCAAGAGCAGCAATGGCTTATTGATACATTTATTTGGGCTGTAGAAAATTTTGATGCAGAGTTTTTTACAAAGCACACTCAAATAATACTGCCAACGGCCACTTTTTTCCCTGATTCGGTATCGAGCATTGAGGAAATGGCGAGTAATGTTTTTACCCGGGTTACTAATTACGCGGGTATGAATGCATGGCCTATTCAATTAGTCGCACCTCAGCAGTTACAACCGCAAGTTTTTCCGCACTTTGAATTTAGTGATGGAATACGTGGCGAAGGCAGCCATCTAATTGTGCCGCCAAGCCATAAGGTCAGTATCTCTTTTAATCCTAATCAGATTAATCAGCCACAAGATTTAGTGGCAAGTTATGCGGGTACTCTGGCCACCATACTTATTCATCACGTTGGGGTGCTACCGCCAGGAGGTAGGGAGTATTTACCACAAGCTGCCGACGCACTTGCCTGTTTTTTAGGATTTGGTGTGATGATGAGCAACACGGTGTATCAGTTTAAAGGCGGTTGTGGCTCTTGTTATAATCCATACGCTAACCGTGAAGCTAAGTTAAGTGAAACACATACGGTATTTATGCATGCCCTGATTAGCTACTTTAAAAACGATAAAGTGTCTAAAAAGCATTTAAAGCCGCATTTACGTGGTCAGTTTAAAAAAGCGCAAAAAGAAATTAAAGCATTGGTAAATAACTCGGCTAACCCGCTGTTATTAGCTTATTCGCCAAACTAGCAAGGATCTGCGTGGAATACTTAGATGAATTTTTACTGATTGTTATTGCTCATTTTTTTGCAGTAGCAAGCCCAGGGCCCGACTTTGCCGTAGTACTTAAGCAAAGTGTGCAACAAGGAAGGCGCAATGCATTGTGGACAAGCGCCGGTGTTGGCGCTGCTATTTTACTGCACGTTGCCTATTGCGTTTTAGGTGTTGCGCTTATTTTAACGCAATCGCCTAGTTTATTTATGGCGCTTAAGTATCTTGCCGGTGCATATTTAGCTTATTTAGGCGTACAAGCACTCAGAGCTGCAAAACCTCCAGCAAGTAATGAAGGCGAGGCTGCAAAAGATGTTGAAAAAAAAACCGTCCAAGAAGAATCCGTTTGGCTTGCTTTTAGGCGCGGCTTTTTCACAAATGCATTAAACCCAAAAGCCACGTTATTTTTTATGTCATTATTTACACTCGTGATTAGCCCAACAACACCGACTAGCGTACAGGTCGGTTACGGTGTGTACATGGCATTGGCTACTTGGGCGTGGTTTTCAATGCTTTCAATAATACTTTCTAGAAATAATGTAAGGGGTTTTTTCCAACAACGCGGTTATTGGTTTGACCGTGGAATTGGCGTTATTTTAATTGCTCTTGCAGTACGTGTTGTTATTTAACTTATTTAAAAAGTACAGGAGATAAAATGCCGTTATATAATTTTTCGTTTGGCTCCAATATGTCATCTAATCGTTTGTTAGCGCGCTTACCTAATGTAAAGCGTGTAGGAACAGCGGTACTTAAAGGTTACGAGCTAACTTTTGATATGCTATTTAAAGATGGCTCTGGCAAATGCAGTATTTGCCCAAGCGATAAAGAAGGCGCGCTGGTTTACGGCGTTATTTATGAGCTTAATGAAGATGAAAAAGTTATTTTAGATGGTATTGAGGGCGTAGGTTACGACTGCGTAGATATAGCCCCAACGCTTCTAACGGGTGAGACTGTAACTGCACATTGTTATATAGCTAATACCCATGACAGCGATGTACTCCCATACGATTGGTACATAAAACACGTTCATCGCGGATCACTTGAAGCGGGCGTACCAAAAGAATACAGTGATGCGATATTAAATCGCGCACAAAAAAGCGATACCAATCAAGAGCGCGCAGCAATTGAATTTGCAGTTCATCAAAAATAATAAAATAGGATTGATATGAAATTAACCAAACTTGCCGCAATTGCACTACTAGCAGGCACTTCGTTTAGTAGCTGGGCACAAGTTGATACCAACAAAATTGACGACGTTATTAAAGCGTCAATGGCGCGTTTTGACGTACCCGGTATGGCAGTCGCCATTGTTGAAAACGATAAAGTAATATTTGCTAAAGGCTTTGGTGTAACTAATCTCGATACCAACAAAAAAGTAAACAAAGACACCTTGTTTGGTATTGCTTCAAACACGAAAGCGTTTACAACAGCAGCGCTTGCCAAGTTAGTTGATGAGGGGAAGTTAAGCTGGGATGACCGCGTAATTGATTATTTACCAGAGTTTAAATTATACGACTCATACGTAACACGCGAAATGCGTATTCGTGATTTATTAAGTCACCGCAGTGGGCTAGGGCTTGGGCAAGGCGATTTAATGATTTGGCCAAGTACCGACAAGTCAGTTGATGAAATTTTAGCGGGATTACAGTATTTAAAACCAGCGAGCAGTTTTCGTAGTAAATACGCTTATAACAACTTGATGTTTGTTACCGCTGGTGAGGTGGTTGCACGTGTGTCGGGTATCAGCTGGAACGATTACATCGAAAAAAATATATTACAGCCGCTGCACATGGATAACTCACGCGCGGGATTTTCACGTATTCCAAAAAGTAATAAAAACTGGGCGACAGGTCATATTCCTATGGATGGCACGCTTCATCCATTTTTTGTGAATTACTTAGAAGATTTTAGAGGTGCAGGTGCCATTGCTTCAAGTGTAAGCGATATGAGCCAATGGCTTCGTACGCAATTAGCAGGCGGTAAAATGCCAAGTGGCGAGCAGCTGTTTAGCGAAAAGCAACAAGCGCAAATGTGGCACCCACATATTACGTCTATGGCGTCTAAAAGTGCGTTTGAATCGTATCATCAGCAGTTTAGGGGTTATGGGTTAGGTTGGAGTATTGAAGACTACCACGGCTTTAAAAAGTTAGGTCACGGTGGTGGTATTTTAGGAATGGTATCGCAAGTTACTTTATTGCCTGAGAAAAAACTTGGTATTGTTATTTTATCTAATCAACAAGCTTTTGGTGCACTTTCGGCAGTAACCCATGAGGTACTTGAAGATGCACTTGAGCTTGAAGATAAAGACTGGGTAGAGGATTTAGCTAAAAGTCATTTTGAAGGTAAACAACAGGCGTACGCTAATGCAAAACCAGAAGCCCCCGCTGACTACCAACCACAATTACCAAACATTAATTACACCGGTACATTACACGATGATTGGTATGGCGATGTAATTATTGAACAACTTGATAGTAAATTGCATATTGATTTTACGCATACTAAGCGCTTAAAGGGCACACTTGAGCATTACACTGGAAATACATTTATAGTTAAGTGGGATGAAAAGCTACTTGAGGCGGATGCGTTTATTCGTTTTGAAATGAGCTCACAAAATCGTGTAAACAGCGCTAAAATGCATGCAGTATCAACACAAGTTACCGACTTTAGCTTTGATTTTAGAAACCTACATTTAAAAGCAAAATAGCTAATAATATTGATATTCAAGGTATCGATATTTAAAGTATCAATATAAACCAAAGTCGCAAAGCCACCCGTCGGTGGCTTTGTTATATTAAGCATTCAATTTACTTTGGCTAGGAGCATTTTATGCGTACTGCAGTTATTTCACACCCTCATTGCCGTAAACATAAAATGATAGACGACCATCCTGAGTGCCCAGAGCGCTTAGATGCAATTACCGACAGGTTATTAGCCAGCGGTGTAGATGTTGGCTTAACACACCTGCAGGCACCTAAGGCCGAGCGTGAGCATTATTTACTTGCTCACGATGAGGCTTTAGTTAAACACGTAGAAACTACACTACCAACCGAAGGACTCGCTAATTTAGATGGCGATACGTGGTTGTGCCCCGATTCGTTTAAAGCGATTGAGCGGGCAGTAGGTGCCGGATTGTTAGCTGTTGACGAAATACTTGCTGATAAACTCGATGCTGCTTTTTGTTCTGTGCGCCCGCCAGGGCATCATGCTAATAAAGATTCATCATCTGGGTTTTGTGTGTTTAATAACTTAGCTATTGCCGTTAAGTACGCACAAAGCAAAGGGATTAAGCGGATTGCGATTGCTGACTTTGATGTACACCATGGGAATGGCACACAAGACATTTTTATTGATGACGAAAACGTACTGCTTTGTTCGTTATTTCAGTATCCGTTTTACCCAAATACAGCGGTTAAAAATAATAGTCATATAGTTAATTCACCTCTGCCAATTGCTAGTAATGGCGACGACCTAAAAGAGGTGTTTACTGGGCAATGGTTACCAAAATTAAAAGCGTTTAAGCCTGAATTACTTTTTATAAGCGCAGGGTTTGATGCACACCTAGAAGATGATATGGCGAGCTTAAAGTTTGTAGAGGATGACTACATTTGGCTTACCGAGCAACTATGTGGTGTTGCTAAAGAGGGCGGCTGCAAAGGTGTTATTTCGTACTTAGAAGGTGGCTATGCGCTATCAGCTTTAGGTCGCAGTGCTGTAGCGCATATAAAAGTGCTTACTGAGGTTTAAATAAAGAGAGTGTTTATAGCCCTAATAAATCAAACGCCTGCGCTGTGCTTAGGGTTTTGATTTTACCAAGGCAGCATTGTCCTTCATTTAATAAGTAAGCTGTAACAAACTGTGCTAGTTGCTCGCCATTCAATTCAGGGCAAGCAGTGCCTTGTAAATTAAGGTAGTCACCTTGCTTATTAAGTACTCGCACATCGCTTAGTTCACTTTGCATAACGCTGTGTAAGCACTCTTGTTGCTCTTGTTGGTTATGGGCTATCTCAAGCTCATTATAAATAACCAATAACTGTGGATAGCTGTTTAACATAGCCCGTTAGCCTACGGTTACTTCATAAGACGTAAATTTACGAATATTAATAACGCCTTTTTCAAAAATTAAGTACTGGCCTTTAATACCTTGTAAAACACCACTTACAACAGGGTCTTTATCAAAGTTAAATGAGCTGATTTTTGTTGGGTATTCGGTTACTGGAAAGTTTAAATCAACTACATCTTCATCAAGTTGTTCTATTGCTGTTGCGCCAAATAATTCACTGAGCTCGTTTAGCTTTTCACTAATTTGTGGGATCAGCTCGGCTGCAGCTGCTTTTAAGTCAATTGCTTCGTTTTGACCTTTTAGCATATTGCGCCAATTCGTTTTATCGGCAATAAATTCAGCCAATGCAACTTCCACTAAACCTGATTGCAGGCGAGTTTGCACTTTAAAAATAGGTAATGCCTGAGTCGCGCCTTGATCAACCCAACGAGTCGGTATTTGTGTGTGGCGGGTAATACCTACTTTTAACCCAGAGGTGTTAGCGAGATATACATAGTGTGGGATCATGCAGTTTTCTTCGCCCCACTGTGGCTCTCGGCAAGTGCCTTGATCGTAGTGGCAGGTTTCTGGTTTCATAATACACATATCGCAACTAGCGAGCTTGCGCATGCATACAAAACAGTGACCTTGAGAATAGCTTTTTTTGGTTTTTTTACCGCAGTTAGAACATAAAATAGTGCCACTAAAGGTAAGCGTAAGCTCCTTACCTATAAATGCATTTAAGTCTACTAGGTGTTCACCTACAGGTAAGTGATATTGTACTGGTTCGGTTAAGCTCGATTTTAATTTACGCAGTGTGCCTTGCATCTTTACTTGGCCCCTAAAGATGTTAAAAAGAGGAGTCTAACATTTTTAAGCTATATTGGCTTTTTAAGAAGTGTAAATAGTCGGTGTAAGGCAGTGCTTTTGCGTATAAATAACCTTGGGCGTAGTCAGCGTTCATATCTTTGAGTAAGTGATGGATTTCCTGGGTTTCTACCCCCTCAATTGTTATTGATAAATTGAGGTTATGCGCCATATCAATGGCTGTTTGTACAATAACCTGGTGAGTAGGGTTATTAGGTAAATCAAAAACAAATGACTTATCTATTTTAAGTTCACTAAAGTGATAATTGACTAAGTAGCTAAGTGACGCATAGCCTGTCCCAAAGTCATCCAGTACTACTTTAATACCTAATGCGGTTAGCTCATCAACTAACTTTATAAGTGCATCTTGGCTATCTACGAAGGCCGATTCGGTTAGTTCAAATTTAAGTAACTGTGCCGGCACTTGGTATTTAATTAAAATATTTTCTACTTTTTCGGCTAAATTATTTATAGTTAAGTTTTTAGCGCTTAAATTTACGCTAATTGTGTGCTCGTTATAGCCATTTTTTGTAAGCTTGACTATGTCTTTACAGGCTTGCTCTATTACCCACAGTGTTAGCTCGTTAATAATGCCTGTGTGCTCAGCAAGTATTATTAGTTCTTCAATTGATAAGTTGCTGTAAGTTGGGTCGGGCCAACGTAATAAAGCTTCAGCACCACTTACGTGGTTACTTAATAAGTTTATTTGAGGTTGGTAATAAAGTGCCAGTTGATTTGTTTTGATGGCTTGTTGCAGCTTAGCGGCTAGAGCAACGTCCATCATTAGATTATTACCGTTTGACGATGACCCAACTTGATTAACGCTACCTTTTGCTTTTTTAAGCGCTAAATAACCACGCTTTAACCAATATTCAAAGTCGTTACTCTTACCTGCACTACTAATACCTATACTGTAACTAAGCTGCAGGTTTAGCCCTTTAATTTCATATTGTTTTGGTAGGCTGCTAATTATTTTAGTCAGTAGTGCTTCTAGCATTTCTTGGTTTTGTGTTTTAGTAGAAATACAGGCAAATACGCCACTGCTTAAATCGGCTAAGCGTGGGCTGGTGTTTAAATCTGTTTCGAGGTTTGTAAATTCGCGTTCATGGCTGAGTTCTAATTCAAGCTCTTTGGCTACATGCTTTATAAGTGTGTAGCCCTGAGAAGAGGTAATAATTGTATTGAGCGAATTAAAGTGACGTATTTTTATTAAACATAAAGTTGTTGAGCGGTTTTGGCTTTGTAGCGCCATAAATGCTTGTTTTAGCTTGGAGCTATTAAGTAACTTTGTTTGTTGTGTGTGCGTGGCATGGTAAAGCGCACGTTCGCGCTGATACCTTACTCGGTCAGCTAACGCCATTGCCATTAAAATAACTTCGCACAAAATAGCCATTAAAAAGGCATGGCGCGAGGTAAAGCTATAAGCCAAAAAGCCAGTGAGCTCCATAGGCTGTATTACCGCACCAAATATCAGCGGTATCCACGAAAGTACATAAAACTTAGCCCACCTAAAGCCGCTACGTAGCTTGTTATAAATTAAAATAATACAAACAACGTATAAAAGTGCCATTACACAAAAAAACAACGGGGCTGCAATGTACTCAGGAATAAATAGACTAGCTATAGCCATTACTGACATAAACAAAAGCAGTTTTACGCTCATTTTGTATCGCCAGCAATTGTCCTTGTGATAGCGTAAAAACATAGTACAAAAGGCGAGAGTGAAAAATGATATTGCGTAGTTAAAAAATATGACTTTTTCGTGAATATATAACTGCCATTGCACTGGCCATAAATAAAATCCAAAACCAAGCACTGCACCCAATAAGGTTAACGCACTAATGATATAGCCAATATAAATTAAATAAACACGGTCTTTTATGCCAAAATAAAGCACCAAGTTATAAAGCGCAGCCATCAATAGCACGCCTACAAAAATACCCCAGATCCCAGTTTGAGAGCGCACTAAGTCAATAAACTCTTTATCACGATATAAGTTTACAGGTGTTTTACTTATGCCGACTGTGTCTATTTTCATTACTAGGCGCTGTGACGATTTTCTTTCTACTAAAAAACGAATATGCGGTACGCTGTATTCAAACAAAGAGAGGGCTTCTTCTTTATCGCCGAGTTTATATGTTTCAATTAGTTTGTTGTTTTTATCGAGGCGATAAACCGTAAGGTGATCGACCATAGGGTTGTCAAAATGTGCCACAACATTTTGCTTGTTAAGGCTTTTATTTTCTAAATCAAGAAACAACCAATAGTTTTGCTGGCTAAAACTCCATGGAACATCTGAAAATGGTTGATGAGTAAGTAATTCAGGTTGGTTAATGATGGTATCGAATGTTTTAGTTTTGGTTTCGTCAATATAGTAGGCGTAATCGAGGTACATTGGAGCCGTTTTATCAATTGTATATCGTGTAGGCACGACAAGGTTTGATGCCAATGTACTGATTATAAAAAATATAAATATCAGTATGGCAACAGCAATTGCATGGTAACGTAAAGTTCTTAGTTCCAACGTTAATTTACTTTTAAAAAACCTTTTAATTAGTGTAGCACTAAAAAAGCGCAGATAAACTGCGCTTTTGTAGTTAAATTAACTGGTTATACCAATGAATAGGTATTACAGGCTATTGCTCGCGTGCAATAGCACGGTAAGCTATATCAGTACGATATTCCATACCATCCCAGCTAATTTGTTTAACAAGCTCATAGGCGCGCTGCTGCGCTTCTGTAACAGTGTTACCAAGTGCTGTTGCGCATAATACGCGACCGCCTGCGGTTACAACGTCATTGCCACTTTGCTTAGTACCCGCATGAAACACTTTTTCACCCGCAGGGTAATCAACTTTTAGCCCCGAAATTGCATCACCTTTAGGGTAATCACCAGGGTAACCTTTAGCTGCAAGTACAACACCAACGGCTGCGCGTGGGTCAAACTTAATCGTTGTTTTATCAAGTTCTACACGGTTAGCAGCTTCAATCAATTCAACTAAGTCTGATTGTAAACGTAGCATCATTGGTTGAGTTTCAGGGTCGCCAAAGCGACAGTTGTACTCAATTACTTTAGGGGTACCTGTTTCGTCAATCATCAAACCTGCGTATAAAAAGCCGGTGTACGGATGGCCTTCGCTTGCCATGCCTTCTACCGTAGGGTAGATCACTTCGTTCATAATACGCTGGTGGATTTCATCCGTAACAACTGGCGCAGGTGAGTATGCACCCATGCCACCCGTGTTAGGACCGGCATCGCCATTGTAAGCGCGTTTATGGTCTTGACTGGTAGCAAATGGTAATACGTTTTTGCCATCAACCATTACAATGAAAGACGCTTCTTCACCCTCTAAAAATTCTTCAATAACAACACGGCTTCCCGCATCGCCAAAAGCATTACCCGCAAGCATATCGCGAATAGCATCTTCGGCATCGGCTTCCGTCATTGCTACAATTACGCCTTTACCTGCAGCTAAACCATCTGCTTTTACAACAATTGGCGCGCCTTTTTCTTTTAAATAAGCTAGGGCTGGGTCAATTTGTTCAAACGTTTGATAATCGCCTGATGGAATATTGTGGCGTGCTAAAAAATCTTTAGTAAACGATTTAGAGCCTTCAAGCTGGGCTGCGCCTGCCGTTGGGCCAAAAATAGCCATGTTATGTTCACGAAACTTATCAACAACACCCAGTACTAACGGTATTTCTGGACCTACAATAGTAAGCTCTACCTTATTTTGCTGTGCAAAACTAAGTAAACCCTCTAAGTCGTCAACGTTTATTGCTACGTTTTCAAGTTTTGGTTCAAGTGCAGTACCTGCATTACCAGGGGCTACAAATACAGTATTTACTTTGGTGTTTTGAGCGGCTTTAAACGCAAGTGCGTGTTCGCGGCCGCCGCTGCCAATGACTAAAACATTCATGGCGAAAATTCCTATTTAAAGCGGTTTCTTAAATTTCAGCGTCATGCGGTCGCTTTCACCAATGGCTTTATATTTGTCAGCGTCTTGTTCGCCGAGTCTTAAGCTTGGTGGCAGCGTCCATACACCTTTAGGGTGATCGGCTGTATCTTTTGGATTTGCATTTATTTCACTGCTTGCAACTAATTCAAACCCAGCTTGTTTAGCTAGGTCGACTACGTAGCTCTGCTTCATATAACCTGTAGTTTTTTGATCTTCGTCAGCACGTTCTTCAGCTAAACGGTGTTCAACTAAACCTAATGTACCACCTGGTTTAAGGGCTTTATAAAAAGCTTGGAATGCACTTAATGCACCGCTTTTATCTTTGCCCATATACCAGTTATGCACATTACGGAACGTTAAAACCATATCGGCACTGCCAGCTGGCGCAATATCTAAATGTGTTACAGGTGCAAACTCAGTAATTTTAACGCTACTAAAGCGCTCATCTTCAGCTACTTTTTGTTTAAAGCCCGCAAGAGAGCGTTGGTAGTAGCCAACTGATGAATCAGCAGGAAAGTGCGCGGCATAGTAAGTGCCTTGCTCTTTTAGTGCTGGCGCTAAAATTTCACTATACCAACCACCGCCTGGCGCAATTTCAACAACTGTCATAGTTGGTTTAAAGCCAAAAAATGCCAATGTTTGAGCCGGGTGACGATACTCGTCACGAACGCTGTTTTTAGCGCTACGTTCGCTTGATTGAAGTGCATGCTCAAGGCTCGATTCGTGGTTATGGCTAAGCGCCATAGTCGATGTCATCGTTAGTGTGGCTACAAGTAGCGATTTTAGCGCAAATTTCATTGTTTGTTCCTTCACATTATAATTTTAAATAGGTTATTGAATAATCAGAATACGTGAATTTATAGCAAACAAAAAGGGTTAAACCAACGTTTAACCCTTTGTGTGATTAGTGGCGGAAATGGCGCATACCAGTAAGTACCATTGCCATACCGGCTTCATCAGCGGCTGCAATCACTTCCTCGTCGCGCATTGAGCCACCAGGCTGAATTACCGCAGTAATACCAGCGGCTGCGGCTGCGTCAATTCCATCACGGAATGGGAAGAATGCGTCAGATGCCATTACTGAACCTTTAACTTCAAGGTTTTCGTCAGCTGCTTTAATGCCTGCAATTTTAGCTGAGTATACGCGGCTCATTTGGCCTGCACCTACACCAATGGTCATACCGTCACGGGCATAAACAATCGCGTTTGATTTAACAAACTTAGCTACTTTCCAGCAAAACAGTAAATCTTTAAGTTCTTGCTCTGTAGGCTGGCGCTTAGAAACAACTTTTAAGTCGCCTTGCGTTACCATGCCTAAGTCGCGATCTTGAACTAAAATACCGCCATTAACGCGTTTAATATCTTGGCCAGCGGCTTTACCTGTCCACTGTCCGCATTCTAATAAACGTACGTTCTTTTTAGCTTCAACAATTTTTGCAGCGTCGCTCGAAATACTAGGTGCAATAATTACTTCAACAAACTGACGGTCAACAATAGCTTGTGCAGTTGCTGCATCTAGTTCTCGGTTAAAGGCAATAATGCCACCAAATGCTGATGTAGGATCTGTTTTAAATGCACGGTCGTATGCTTCAAGGATGTTGTCCCCAATTGAAACACCACACGGGTTTGCGTGTTTAACAATAACACACGCAGGTACATCAAATTCTTTAACACACTCAAGGGCTGCATCGGTATCAGCAATGTTGTTAAACGAAAGGGCTTTACCTTGCAGTTGAGTGGCCGTTGCAACTGATGCTTCAGCAATGTCACTTTCAACATAAAAAGCAGCATCTTGGTGCGAGTTTTCACCGTAACGCATATCTTGCTTTTTAGTAAACTGCATATTAATAGTACGTGGGAATTTAGTCTCTTCAGCAGCTTCCTCTGTGTAATCAGGAACCATTTTACCAAAGTAGTTCGCAATCATGCCATCGTATGCGGCTGTATGCTCGTAAGCAGCAATAGCTAAATCAAAACGTGTTTTGTACGTTGTTGACCCATTGTTGTTTTGCATTTCACTAATAACACGGTCGTAATCGTTTGCGTTTACCACAATAGTTACGTCTTTATGGTTTTTAGCGGCTGCACGAACCATGGTAGGGCCGCCAATATCTATGTTTTCGATAGCATCTTCAAGGCTGCAGTTTTCTTGAGCGACAGTATTCGCAAAGGGGTATAAGTTAACTACAACTATGTCGATAGCAGAAATGTTGTTATCTGCCATTACGTTTTCATCTTGTCCGCGACGGGCTAATATACCGCCGTGAATTTTTGGATGAAGTGTCTTTACACGACCATCCATGATTTCAGGGTGGCCTGTGTGATCTGATACTTCAGTCACTTTTATGTTGTTTTCAGCAAGAAGTTTACATGTGCCGCCAGTTGATAAAATATCAACACCTTGCGCTTCTAGTGCGCGGGCAAATTCAACAATACCGGTTTTATCAGACACACTTAATAGTGCGCGACGAATGGGACGATGAGTATCCATTGTAGTTTGATTTCCTCAGTTAATGAGCTAGCTTAGAAGCGGGCATTTTAACTGATTACTACTCAAAAAACGACTTATAAAGGCTTAATAAGCGTGAGCATTCTGCAATTTGGTTAATAAGTTGTAGGCATAAAAAAAGCACCCGAGGGTGCTTTTTTAATAATTAGCTGCGATAAATCACAGCCAGCATATTAGTTCATGCCGTATTTTTTAAGCTTTTTACGTAAAGTACCACGGTTGATACCTAGTAAAATAGCTGCACGAGTTTGGTTACCACGTGTATATGTCATTACTTCTTCAAGTAATGGCGCTTCTAGCTCTGAAAGAACAAGGTCGTAAACGTCTTGCACATCTTGACCGTTAAGCTGTTTTAAGTAGTGGTGAACAGCTTTTTTTACTGCATCACGCAATGGCTGCGGTTTCTCGTGTGACTGAACATGAGGGTTAGTGATAAATGGAGAAGTCACGTTTTGTTCGAACATTATTAAGTCTCTTTCTTTCTTAGTTAGCTGCTAGTGTTTTAAAGTATTGCTCTAATGCGACGACCTGTGCCTGTGGGTTGTCGAGCGCATTAAATACTCGCCTAAACTGACCATCACTGTCATGGGTTTGCAAATACCAAGATACATGTTTGCGAGCAATTCGCGCTCCCATCGGCTCACCGTAAAACATATGGAGGTTTGTTAAATGCTCCATTAAAATACTGCGTACCTCTGCAATAGCAGGTGGCTGTAAATGTTCTCCAGTTCGCAAATAGTGGTCTATCTCCCTAAATATCCAAGGGCGACCTTGGGCGGCTCGGCCAATCATAATGGCATCTGCACCCGTATAGTCTAAAACCTGTTTTGCTTTTTCTGGTGATGTAATATCACCATTGGCAACAACAGGAATCGACACTGAACGTTTTATATCCCTAATCGTGGCGTACTCAGCATCACCTTTGTACATACATGCGCGCGTACGCCCATGTACAGCAAGTGATGCAATGCCATAACGTTCAGCTATTCTCGCAATCTCTACACCATTACGGTTATCCAGATCCCATCCTGTACGGATTTTAAGTGTCACAGGTATATCAACAGCATTAACGACTGCATCAATAATCTCTTCCACAAGTTCAGGAAACTGTAATAAGGCAGAGCCTGCGAGTTTCTTGTTCACTTTTTTTGCTGGGCACCCCATATTGATATCTATGATCTGTGCACCGTTAGCAACATTGAATTGTGCGGCCTGCGCCATAAGCTCAGGGTCTGCTCCTGCAATTTGCACCGCGCGTATACCCGACTCACCGCTGTGATCCATACGGTTCATCGACTTTTCCGTTTTCCAAACCCTAGGATTAGACGATAGCATTTCAGAAACAGCTAGCCCTGCGCCTAAACGACGGCAAAGTTGTCTAAATGGTCTGTCTGTAATGCCAGCCATTGGCGCGACAATTACATTATTCTCAAGTTGGTATTTACCGATACGCACTATATTCAATAGGCCTCTTTTCAAGGGGCGCTAAGTTTACGGTTTTTTTCACAAAAATCAAAGGCTATAAATTGAACAAAAGTAACTTTTTTTTGCCCTTTTCGTATTGACTTTTGATAACCATATGACAATTGGGTTTATTTGTTTGAAATTCGTACAGTCTTTATTTTTTATACAATAATCAGAAAATATTTTGATATGTAAAAAAATAGTAAAGCCTGTTAAAT
Organism: Pseudoalteromonas sp. 31A1; assembly: GCF_011378815.1. Classification (NCBI taxonomy): domain Bacteria; kingdom Pseudomonadati; phylum Pseudomonadota; class Gammaproteobacteria; order Alteromonadales; family Pseudoalteromonadaceae; genus Pseudoalteromonas; species Pseudoalteromonas sp. 31A1. The sequence continues at coordinate 124,700 of NZ_WTKY01000001.1, forward strand.
ACAGGCTTTACGTAGATGTTTTGAGTTAATGCTCTAAATTTGATTATGCGATTTATTAGGCTTTTTTGGTGCCACTTACTCTAGTCCAATCACCTTCAACGGCAATGTCATCTAGTTCAATAAAGGGTGCATAAATATCAGCAACTGATTGCGCTTGTTCTTCTAAAATACCCGACATGGCAATTTTACCGCCAGGCTTTAATAAACCTAAAATTACACTGTGCAATTCGCGAAGTGGCTGGGCTAAAATATTTGCCACTACTATATCAGCAGTAAACTCAGGTTGGTTTTCTGGAAGGTATACTTCAAGTTTGTCTGCAACACCATTTCGGTTAGCGTTATCTAGGCTTGCTTCGAGTGCTTGAGGGTCAATATCAATCCCAATCATGCGCTCTGCACCTAATTTTATCGCTGCGATACCTAAAATTCCTGAGCCACAACCAAAATCAACAACTGTTTTACCTGTTAGGTCTTGGCTTTCTAACCACTTAAGACATAAGGCCGTTGTTGCATGTGTGCCGGTGCCAAAAGCAAGGCCAGGGTCAAGTAGTACATTTACCGCCGTAGGGTCTGGAATATCGCGCCAGCTTGGACAAATCCATAGCCTTTCACCAAATTGAATCGGGTGGAAGTTATCCATCCATTCACGTTCCCAGTCTTTATCCTCAAGTTGCTCTATTTTGTATACTAAATTGTCTTTTAGCTCATCATGGCGTTTCAATAACGCAACGACTGCATTCATATCGTGATTAGCTTCGAACAAGCCAATTACTGTTGTATCAGCCCAGAATACAACGGTGCCAATTTTGGGTTCGTAAATAGGGGTGTCTTTTGCGTCAATAAAGGTTACTGAAGCACTACCCGCTTCCATTAATAGGTCACTTACTGCATCGGCTGTTGCAGCATTGGCATTAATACGAATTTGGATCCAAGCCATGATTATTTCCTTCAAATAGAAAAAAGGCCGCTATAGCGGCCTTTTTAGTTTATATAGTAGCGCTAAATTATTTAGCGTCTAAAAAGCTTTTCAGTAAATCTGAGCGAGAAGGGTGGCGTAATTTACGCAGCGCTTTCGCTTCTATTTGACGAATACGTTCACGTGTTACGTCAAACTGTTTACCTACTTCTTCTAAGGTGTGGTCGGTATTCATATCAATACCAAAACGCATACGTAGTACTTTAGCTTCACGGGCTGTTAGGCCAGCTAGTACATCGTTAGTTGCGCCACGAAGAGACTCCATTGTTGCCGAATCGATTGGCGAATCAATAGTTGTATCTTCGATAAAGTCACCTAAGTGAGAATCTTCATCATCACCGATTGGTGTTTCCATTGAAATTGGCTCTTTAGCAATCTTAAGTACCTTACGGATTTTATCCTCAGGCATCATCATGCGTTCTGCTAATTCTTCTGGATTTGGCTCACGACCCATTTCTTGTAACATTTGACGAGAAATACGGTTAAGTTTATTAATCGTTTCAATCATATGTACTGGAATACGGATTGTTCTTGCTTGGTCAGCAATAGAGCGAGTGATTGCTTGACGTATCCACCACGTAGCATAAGTAGAGAACTTATAACCACGGCGATATTCAAACTTATCAACTGCTTTCATCAGACCAATGTTACCTTCTTGAATTAAATCCAAGAATTGTAAGCCACGGTTTGTATATTTTTTAGCAATTGAGATTACAAGACGTAAGTTAGCTTCAACCATTTCTTTTTTCGCACGGCGTGCTTTCGCTTCACCAATGCTCATTCGACGGTTAATGTCTTTAATACGCTCAATGCTTAAACCTGTTGTTTGTTCAATAACAGATAATTTATTAATGCTACGAATGATTTCTGGCTTAACTTCTTCAAGTTTAGCTGAATACTTTTCGTTACCTGAAATTTCTAAATCTACCCATGAAGCGTCAGTTTCGTTATTAGCAAAATGCTTAACGAACGTTTTCTTCGGTAATTTAGCAATTTGTACAGCTTGTTTCATGATTAGACGTTCTTGAACGCGAACACGATCCATCATTTCACGCATGTTATTTACCATGCGGTCAAACTGTTTAGGTATTAATTTAAAGGTTCTGAAAAGCTCACCAATTTCAAAAATGGCTGCTTGTGATTCAGGATGCGAACGACCTTTAGCTTCAAACGTATCACGTGCTTTATTATATAAATCACGTAAATTTTCAAAATGAATGCGCGCTTCTTCAGGATCTGGCCCTGTGTCTACTTCTTCTTCATCTTCGTCATCGCTATCAGCATCATCTTTGTCATCTTTATCGTCATCAAGTTGCTTAGCACTTAATTCTGAACCGATATTAGTTGCTGAAATTGGCGCTGTATCTTCATTAGGATCGATAAATCCAACGATGATATCGCTTAAACGCATTTCTTCAGCTTCAAACTTATCCCACTGCTCTAGCAGGTAAGTGATTGCTTCAGGGTACTCTGCAACAGAAATCTGTACTTGGTTAATGCCTTCTTCGATACGTTTAGCGATTACAATTTCGCCTTCACGTGTAAGAAGTTCAACAGTACCCATTTCACGCATATACATGCGAACCGGATCCGTTGTACGGCCGATTTCTTTTTCTACAGTCGCAAGGGCTGCAGCGGCAGCTTCAGCTGCGTCTTCGTCTGTCGTTGTTTCTTGCATCATTAATTCATCAGCATCAGGCGCGTTTTCGCTAACCTTGATACCCATATCATTAATCATGCTTATGATATCTTCTACTTGATCTGAGTCTATAATGTCTTGTGGAAGGTGATCATTTACTTCTGCAAAAGTTAAGTAGCCTTGCTCTTTACCTTTTTGAATCAGAAGTTTTAATTGTGACTGAGGAGTTGGATCCATAGAGATTGTTTCTTCCACTCTGATAAGTTGATACAACAGGCGCCATCATGTAGTTTGCATTAAAGCCAACTAGAATAATGTGACGCAGTGAATAGCACAGTATAACAGTTTAAATTAATTTTGACTAGGGTCTGTTGGCCTTTCAGGATTAAAGTTTGTTCTATCCAAGGGTGGTTTAATCGCGGCGCCAGGTTTGTAACCTAGTGGGCTAAGTCAAAACCGGGCAACAAAGAGTAAACCTCCCTTGGGACGAACCCAAAGGGCAGCGCGTGTTCGGCATTTATGCTGCGTTATCGCCTATTTATGTGGAATAACCACACTACATAGGCTCTGCCTTGTCTAAATACCAAACACACTGCTGTAAACTTAACCTCGAAAGATAAACAGACCCTAACTGTTAGTTGCTTTTAACGCTGTCATTAACAAATGACACTCAAGTCTTTCGTCGCTACTAAGGCCTTGAGTCTTGTCCTTTATTAATAGGGTCTCGAGTCGATAATTTAAACACTGATCTTCAATAAACTTGAAAGTATTTTTAAAAACCGTCTCTAAACGCTCTTCATTTATGTCGTGTTGCCACGTTGCAAGCTTGATTAAGGGCTCGTAATCTTCAGTTCCTCTAAAAAATTCGAGTAGTTGCGCTGTGGTAATGCTTTCTTTTTCTAAAGCTTGCTCTTGTAAGCGTAATAATAGCCCTATACCAGCAATATTCATTTGTGCGAGTTCAGGTAAATATGGCACATTTTTAGCTAAGTTAGGGTGTTGAATTAAAATACCAATCGCTTGACGCATTGGTGTTATTTTAAACTTACGTTCAATCGAATGCTGTTGCTTTGGTGTTTTCAAACGGTTATTTAATTGCTCACGTGTTCTTCCGATTAAACGCCCTAATTGTTCAAGAATGTTTTCTTGATAAAATTCACTTGGGATTTTTTCAATTAATGGAAGTGCTGCACTGAGTAATTTAGCTTTTCCTGAGTCGAGTGTTAAATCAACTTCTTGGCTTAATTTATTAAACAATACCTTGGTAAAGTCATCTGCTTGGCTTAGGCGCAATTCGAATTGCTCCTTACCTTCTTTTTGTACAAGAGAGTCTGGGTCTTCGCCATCGGGTAAAAAAGTAAATTGCAGTGCTTTACCATCATTTAAATAAGGAAGTGCGTTTTCAAGCGCTCTCCAAGCTGCATCACGGCCAGCTCTGTCGCCATCGTAACAACAGATTACTTTATCTGTTGTTCTAAACAGCGTATGCATGTGCTCGCTTGTTGTTGCGGTACCTAGTGATGCAACGGCATATTCAATCCCTTGCTCGGCTAGGGCAACAACATCCATGTAACCTTCCACAACCATTACATGCTCAAGTTTTTTATGGGCTTGCTTTGCTTCATAAAGTCCGTATAGCTCAAAGCCTTTATGAAAAATTCGGGTCTCTGGCGAATTTAAATATTTTGGCCCTTGGTCGGCTTGCATTACACGCCCACCAAATGCAATAACGCGTCCGCGTTTATCGCGAATAGGAAACATTAATCGGTCGCGGAAAAAATCAAATTGTCTGCCTGGTGTTTTTTCTGAAGCTAGCTTTAATTCAACTAATTGCTCTTTTTGTTCTTTATTACGGCCAAGCTGAAGACATAATCCATCCCATTCGCTGGGAGCGTAGCCAATCATAAACTTTTTAACTGTTTCACCACTTAAACCACGGCCTTTTACATATTCAATAACGGCGGCAGAATTACTGTGGTGTTTTAATTGGTGCTGATAAAAGCGCGCAGTATGAAGCATTAAATCGTAATCAGAGCGCTTTTGCGCAGCAGTACGTTCTGGTGCTGAGTTTGTGCCCTGTTCTCGAGGTACTTCTAAGTTAAGCATGCTTGCTATTTCTTCAATAGCATCTACAAACTCAAGCTTTTCATACTCCATTACAAACGAAATAGCATTACCATTAGCACCACAACCAAAGCAATGATAAAACTGTTTGTCTTGCGATACGGTAAATGAGGGCGATTTTTCGTTATGAAATGGGCAGCAAGCTTGATAATCCTTACCTGCTTTTTTTAGACCTACTTTTGAGTCTATCAGGTCGACAATATCGGTTCTGGCAAGTAAATCGTCTATAAAGTTACGTGGGATCTTTCCAGCCATTAGTAAAATACAGTCCTGAAATAATAAGAAGAATAACGAATATGAAATTTACTTTTTTATACTTGCTTGATGCAAAGTATAGCGTGCTTTAACTTACCAAAATGATAGCAAAATAAATAGGGAAGCTATAAAAAATTTCATTTTAAAGTAACCTAGTAGGTGTACTTTTTATCAAAGTTAAAAACAAAGAAACCGAGCGCAAGGCTCGGTTCACTTCAATCATACTTTAATGTATGTGGGAGTATTAGGCAGTTAATCGTTGCTTAATTAAACCAGAGATTTTGCCCATATCGGCACGACCTTCGGCTTTACTTTTGATTATACCCATTACTTTACCCATGTCTTGCATACCTGCTGCGTTAGTATCAGCAATAGCCGCATCAATGAGAGCAATGATTTCTTCTTCACTCAATTTTTGAGGTAAGAAAGTTTCAAGTGCCACTATTTCATTGGCTTCAATATCAGCTAAATCATCACGCCCAGCATCTTTGTACTGAGTGTAAGAGTCACGACGTTGTTTAACAAGCTTCACTATAACGGAGGTAATACCTGCGTCGTCTAGTTCTATACGCTCGTCAATTTCACGTTGCTTGATTGCAGCAAGTACCATACGAATAGGGTTAAGACGTAATTTGTCTTTAGCTCTCATCGCATCTTTTTGCGCATCTTTTAGCGTTATTAAAAGGCTCATTTATACAAGACCTAATATATTAGTATAATTTAACGCGACGTGCGTTATCACGAGAAAGTTTTTTCATGTGACGTTTTACTGCAGCAGCTTTTTTACGCTTACGCTCAGCTGTTGGTTTTTCATAGTGCTCGCGACGACGAACTTCTGAAAGGATTCCTGCTTTTTCACATGAACGCTTGAAGCGACGAAGTGCTACGTCAAACGGTTCGTTCTCTCTTACTTTAATTACTGGCATTAAAAATTCACCTACCTAAATTATGAGCGTTGCTCAAGTTGATCAAACATTGATCAAGTGGTTCAAAAATGGTGCGGTATTGTAATCCGAAGCAACACCACATGTAAAGGACAATATTAACAGAAACGCATCATGTAAAACAGTATTAATTTGATTGGCGCTGGTAGAGTTTGCAAAACACTTGGCCTGCCTTTTTTTCTTTAATTAACAACCAGTTGCTCGGGTTCTTGAAGGTGGTTAACTCTGTTTCTACTTCAACATAAATTAATGCATCATCGCTTAACCATTGGTTTTTTTCTAATAAATCGCAGGTTGTTTGCGCTAAATCTTTACGAAATGGTGGGTCAACAAATACAAGATTAAACGCTTCGTTTGTGTTTTTTTGCTCTAAAAAGGAGAGTGAATTAGTATGTTTAATGTATGCGTTGTCGAGCTTTAAAGTGCTAATGTTTTGTTCTAATTGCTTGGCAGCTGACGAGTCGAGCTCGATAAATGTGGCGTTTTTAGCAAATCGAGATAGCGCTTCAAATCCTAACCCACCAGAACCTGCAAAACAATCAAGTACATTTGTGTCACGCGTATCTTGCATTAGCCAATTAAATACAGTTTCTTTAATTCGATCGGTAGTAGGTCTTAAGCCTTCTACATTTTTAACAGGGAGTTTTCGGCCTCGAAATTGGCCACTAATCACTCTAATAAAGCCATCACTGGGCTTGTTAGTAGCTTTATTTTGCGTTGTTTTTTTTCTCATTTAGCTCACTAAAAAATGGTATATGGTATCTAGCTCAGATAATATTATGGGTGATTACGTGTAGCTTCATTTTTCAACCGTATTAAAAGTGTTACTATTGAACACTTACGTTTTGAATGGTTGTATTTATTAGCAACTATTGCTGGGCATTGCCAAGCTATTTCAAATTTTAGTTTATCAGATTTTTATAAGTGGTTATTAGCAAGTATGACAAAAAAAAGTAAATTCATGTCGTGGCTCGGTTTTGGCAAGTCAGATAAAAAAGAAGCAGAGCAAAAAGCAGCCGCTGATAAACAACAAGCATTAGCGCAAGAAGAAGCGCAGAAGCTAGAGCAAGAAAAGCTTGCGCAGCAGGCTGAAACTGAACGCTTACAAGCAGAAGCCGAAGCAGAGCGCTTAGAGCAGGAGCGCATTGCTGCTGAACAAATTGAAGCTAAACGTTTAGAGCAAGAAAAGCTAGCACAGGAGCAAGCTGAAGCTGAACGTTTAAAAGCAGAGGCCGAAACAGAGCGCTTAGAGCAGGAGCGTATTGCTGCTGAAAAAATTGAAGCTAAACGTTCAGAGCAAGAAAAGCTAGCACAGGAGCAAGCTGAAGCTGAACGTTTAAAAGCAGAAGCCGAAACAGAGCGCTTAGAGCTGGAGCGTATTGCTTCTGAACAAATTGAAGCAAAACGTTTAGAGCAAGAGCGTGCTGAAAACGCAGAAAAGATTGCCATTGAGCAGGCCAATGCTGAATTACTTGCAAAACAACAAGCTGATGCAGAAGCGCAAAGACAAGAACACGCACAACGTTTAGCCGATCAAGAAACGCAGATGCTGTTAGAGCAAGAGCGATTGGCTGCAGAAAAAATAGAGGCTGAGCGACTAGAGCAAATACGCCTTGAAAAAAAGGATGAAGCTGTAAAGGCTGAAAAGCTTGCAATAGAGCAAGCGAATGCTGAGTTATTAGCAAAAGAACAAGCAGATGCTGAAGCACAAAGACAAGATCAAGCAAAACGTTTAGCAGAACAAGAAGCGCAAATGCGTTTAGAGCAAGAACGCATTGCTGCTGATAAAGCAGAAAGCGAGCGCTTAGAACAAGAACGTATTACTGCTGAGAAAGCTCAGAACGAGCGTTTAGAACAAGAACGTATTGCGGCTGAAAAAACTCAGAGTGAGCGTTTAGAGCAAGAACGCATTACTGCTGAAAAAGTAGAAAATGAGCGTTTAGAGCAAGAACGTATTGCTGCTGAAAAAGCTCAGAACGAGCGCTTAGAGCAAGAACGCATTGCAGCTGAAAAAGTAGAAAATGAACGTTTAGAGCAAGAGCGCATTGCGGCTGAAAAAGTAGAAAACGAACGTTTAGAGCAAGAGCGCATTGCAGCGGAAAAAGCAGAAAACGAGCGTTTAGAGCAAGAGCGCATTACTGCTGAAAAAGTAGAAAATGAGCGTTTAGAGCAAGAACGCATTGCAGAAGAACTTGCAATAGAAGAAGCTAAAAAAGCAGAAAAGCCGAAAAAAGAAGGGTTTTTCTCTCGTCTTAAAAAGGGCTTGTTAAAAACTCGCGTTAATATAGGTTCTGGTTTTGCATCTATTTTTAGTGGTAAAAAAATAGATGACGAATTATTTGAAGATCTTGAAACACAGCTGCTCACCGCCGATTTAGGCGTTGATACCACCATGAAGTTGATTGATAGCTTAACTGATGCTGCAAACCGTAAGCAGTTAAAAGATGGTGATGCGCTTTATGAGTTAATGAAACAAGAAATGGCGGCGATGCTAAAAACGGCTGAACAGCCTTTAGTAATTACCAAAGATAAAAAGCCATTTGTTATTTTAATGGTGGGCGTAAATGGCGTTGGTAAAACAACGACTATTGGTAAGATGGCTAAGCAATTTCAAAGCGAAGGTAAGTCGGTTATGCTGGCTGCTGGCGATACGTTTAGAGCGGCTGCTGTTGAGCAACTTCAGGTTTGGGGTGAACGTAACAGCATTCCTGTTATTGCACAGCATACGGGTGCAGATAGTGCATCGGTTGTTTTTGATGCATTCCAAGCTGCAAAAGCACGTAATATAGATGTGTTAATTGCAGATACAGCGGGTCGCTTGCAAAATAAAGATAACTTAATGCAGGAGCTTGAAAAAATAGCTCGTGTTATGAAAAAAATTGATCCTGATGCGCCGCACGAAGTGATGCTAACCATTGATGCTGGCACAGGTCAAAATGCAATTAGCCAAGTGAACTTATTTAATCAATGCGTTGGCTTAACGGGTATTACGCTTTCAAAACTTGATGGAACTGCAAAGGGTGGTGTTATTTTTGCGGTTGCAGATAAGTTTAATATTCCAATTCGTTACATTGGTGTTGGTGAAGGTATTGATGATTTACGCGCTTTTAAAAGCGATGACTTTATTGATGCGTTATTTAGCCAAGATGAGGACGACGTTTAATTTACCAAAAGAGGGAGCTTGCTCCCTTTTTAATTGCGAGGAATACCAATTTTATTAGTAAACTAATTGAATTGGCATAATAAAAAAATGATAAATTTTCAGCAAGTAAGTAAGACTTATCCTGGAGGGCACCGCGCCCTCGAAAAAGTTAATTTTCATGTTAAACCGGGTGAACTTGCCTTTTTAACCGGCCACAGTGGTGCGGGTAAAAGTACGTTGCTTAAGTTAATTAGCTTAATGGAACGTCCATCGGCAGGCAGTGTATTTATCAACGGTGTTGATTTAAATAAAGTAAACTCGCGTCAAATTCCTTATGCTCGCCGTGATATAGGTATTATTTTTCAAAACCACCGTTTACTAGAGCGCTATACTATTTTTGATAACGTGGCACTGCCTCTTATTATTGAGGGTACTCACCATAAGCAAATAGCTAAACGTGTTCATGGTGCGCTTGATAAAGTAGGCCTGATAGACAAAATAAAATGTCATCCGTCTATGCTCTCTGGAGGCGAGCAGCAACGTGTTGGTATTGCCAGAGCAATAGTGAATTCCCCGCCAATTCTGTTAGCCGATGAGCCTACAGGTAACCTAGACCCTGAGCTTTCAATGGAAATCCTAAAGCTGTTTGAGGACTTTAATAAACACGGCACCACTGTTCTTATAGCGACGCATGACTTAGGTTTGGTTGCACGTATGAAGTACCGCAGTCTAACCTTAAAAGATGGCCGCATGCTTCAAGATCCGCTCGCTGAGGGAGCACTATGAGTTTACTTTTTAAAAGTCGTCAAAATAGTAACGACAAGCAAAAAAAATCAGTATTAGCTGGCAGCTATTTTTTCATTATTAATATTTTTCGCCAAGGTGTTCATAGCTTAGGTGAAATGTGGCGTACGCCGCTTGCATCTATGATGACTATTGCTGTACTTGGTTTGAGCCTAACGTTACCTGCAACACTTTATCTCGTTGTTAAAAACGTACAGCAAGTAAGTAGTGGTTTTGAAGAAGCGAGTGAAATATCGTTGTTTGTAAAAGAAAGTATGAACGAGCAAGAAACGCAAACATTAGTAAAGCGTTTAGCACTTTATCCAGAAGTGGAAAGCGTTGAATTTATATCAAAGCAAAAAGCACTAACAGAATTTAAAGACGTATCTGGCTTTGGGCAAGCTTTAGAGTACTTAGATAAAAACCCATTACCTGATGTGGTACTTGTTACTCCTACAAAACGTCACAGACACCCAAATGCCGCTAAAGTACTGCTAACTAAATTAGAAAGTGAACGTGAAGTTGATTTTGGTAAGCTCGATATAGCGTGGCTAGAGCGTTTAAATGCATTACTAGATTTACTGAAAGAAAGTGTAATAACCATCGCATTATTACTGCTTACCTCAGTGACGCTTATTATTGGTAACACCATCCGTTTGTCGATCATGGATAAAAAAGAAGAAATACAAGTAATGAAGCTAGTCGGCGCAACTAACACCTTTATACATGCCCCATTTTTGTGGACCGGTATTTGGTATGGTGTAATAGGTGGTTTATTCGCCTTTATATGCGTAGGATTAATGATGTGGTGGCTTTCAAGCGCTGTGAGTAGTGTAGCGGGGGTGTATCAAACAAGCTTCTCGTTAATTGGATTATCGCTTAATGAGCTCGGCTTTTTAGTGTTACTTGCAACAAGCTTAGGATTTGTAGGCTCGTACCTTTCTGTAAATCGATATATTAAAGAAATAGAACCCGATAAAGTATAAACAATCCTGCAAACTATAAGTGAACCAACCCAGCTTGATATGCGTATCGTACCGAACTGGGTTGTACCTCCTGTTATTAAAACTGTCATATTTATGTACTATCCTCCCATGAAGTAATGAGTTGTAAATAAGGTGATGCAGCGAGGTTAACCTGCTGCAGCCCCTCAATTCATCACTTATTCAGTCGCTTGTAGTAGACTAAACACATACTAAAAACTGCTTGATTTATACTTTAAAAAAGTTTTAAATTGGGGTTAGCACTCTTAAAGAAAGAGTGCTAAGATAGTTTCAAATGTTTATCACCGAGGTGAAAAATGAGTAAAGATTTATACGCAATGGCACTTACAGTCGGACAACAAAGCGCAAGCATGGACGGTTACCTTCAAGCGGTAAGCACTATTCCTATGCTTAAAGTTGAACAAGAGCAAGAACTTGCTAAAAAGCTTCAGGAAGAAGGTGATCTTAGTGCTGCCAAGCAACTCATTATGTCGCATTTACGCTTTGTAGCACATATTGCTAAAGGCTACTCGGGATACGGCTTACCACAAGCTGACCTTATTCAAGAAGGTAATATAGGCCTGATGAAAGCGGTTAAACGTTTTGACCCTACAGTGGGTGTACGTTTAGTATCGTTTGCAGTGCATTGGATTAAAGCCGAAATTCACGAGTTTGTGCTTAAAAATTGGCGCATAGTTAAAGTTGCAACCACTAAAGCGCAACGTAAATTGTTTTTTAATCTTCGTAAAAACAAAAAGCGTTTAGGTTGGTTTAATCAAGCTGAGGTTAGTACCGTTGCTAGCGAGCTAGGTGTGAGTGAAAAAGAAGTACGTGAAATGGAATCGCGCATGAGCGGCCAAGACATGGGCTTTGACCTAACGGGCGACGATAACGACGACGCACCAACAAGCACGTACTCTCCAGTACAATATTTAACAGATGGCGCAGCTGATTTAGCTGACGACGTTGAACAAGAACAGTGGAAAGAGCAAGCGCATACTCGTTTATTTAGCGCACTTAAAACACTAGACGAACGTTCACAAGATATTGTTAGCGCACGTTGGTTGTCGGATGATAAAGCGACTCTTCAAGAGCTTGCACAAAAGTACAGTGTATCTGCTGAACGTGTTCGCCAGCTTGAAAAAACAGCGATGAAAAAGTTACAAAGCGCTATGAGCTAATATTGCTCAAGCAGCAAATTTAAAAGCCCTGCATGAAAATGCGGGGCTTTTTGCTTTCGCGTAGATTGGTTTGAGAGAAGCGAAACCCAACGATAAAATATTCTATCAAGCAATACCAATCCGCAATAATACTTATACCAATTCCAATAAATAGCTGATCTATTTTACTTGCTAAAACAACCCATTTCTTTGTTGTCAATTTCGCAAAGGGAATAACCATTTACATCAATTTACGCCTAGAACTGAATTATTTTTTCGGCGTAAAATTCAGATCACATACTTAATGGAATTGGTATTAATCATTTTGCGGGGCTAAACGTGTCGCTACCTGCGTTAAAAAATTCTCAATTAGAACAACTAAATAGCGAATTTTTTGCCTGGCTATCAACACGTTTTTCCGCCCTCAAAATAGATCACTTAATTAAGCGAATTGGTATAATACTAGGGCGTGTTGATCTTTGCGGATTGAAATTTGTTCAATCTAGGGGCGATTAAATCGCGGCGCGAGGTTTGTAACCTAGTGGGCTAAGTAAAAACCGAGTAACAAAGAGTTTATCGTCCCTAGGCTGAACCCGAAGGGCAGCGCATGTTTGGCATTTATGCTGCGTTATCGCCTATTTATGGGGAATAACCACACTTCATAGGCTCTGCCCTGCCTAAAAAACAAACATACTGCTGCAAATTCAACCATCAAAGATCAACATGCCCTAATACTCTGCATTATCGAATAGTTAGTTTATCATTCTGATATAGTATTATTTAAAGCTTATATCACCGAGCACTAATCTCTTTTCCCTCAGCTTGCGCCAACTGAATATATTTACGTTCAACCAGCTGCGAAACCGGCACGAGCTCAAAACCTTGCTTAGTTAGCTCGGGTAAGGCATGGCGTAAAAATTCGATTGTTTCTGGGTAGGGGTGAGCAATTGCAATAGCAGAATTATGGATGGTGGCTAGTTGTTTTAATTCTTCAAGCCTTAGCTGCAGTTGTTCTGGTGTAGTTATATTGTCTAAAAACACTTGGCGGCCAATATTAGCAACACCTAAAAAGTTCGCGGCGTTTTGTGCTTGGCTTAAATCGGTTGTGCGGCTATCTAAAAAATACAAATGGCGCTTTTTAAGCACTTCCATTGTCCACTTCATAGCTTGGCTTTGCTGCGTAAGTGCTGAGCCCATGTGGTTATTAACGCCCTTTACTTGCGGTAAACTGGCGAGAGCGGTTCCTAGAGTTTGCTGAAGCTGCTCTTTATTCATATTTAAAGTAAGCGCGCCAGGTCCGAGTTCTTTACCGTTAAGTGCCTGCATAGGTACATGGAGTAATAGTTCTTTATTTGATTGACTGGCAAGCGTTGCAAAAATTTGCGAATAAGGGGTGTGGGGCAAAATTGAATAAGACAATTGCCCTGGTAAGGAAAGGAACTCTAAGTCCCGTTGATGATAGCCTATGTCGTCTATCACTATTGCTATTTGCTTAGCGCTAATTGTTGCTGAGCTAAAACAAATAGCTAATATTAGCCATTTTATTATTTTCACGTTTATAGTTTTTATTATCTTTTTAGCTTTATTTATACAGCTTATACAAGCTATTGCATGCTGAGTAATTGTTTTGCTTTAACTAACTGTAAATCGGCTAAGTTACTCGTGAGTAATTGCGCGTTACTGTTAATTTGCTCACTTTTTATTATAACGGCTTTATTACTTTGTGAAAGGGTTGTTTGATTAACCGCCACATCTGGGGTTACTCCTATCCCATCAATCGACTTTCCTAGCGGCGTAAAGTATTTAGCTGTAGTGAGCTTTAATGCGGTATTGCCATCACCGAGTGGGATTAGCGATTGCACCGATCCTTTCCCAAAAGATTGGCTGCCAACAACGGTTGCTCGTTTATTATCTTTAAGGGCTGCGGCTAGTATTTCTGCTGCTGAGGCAGAGTTTTCATTTATAAGTACAACAATGGGGGCATTTTTTAGAATGTCGCCACGTTTAGCGTAAAAAGCTTGGTTTGCATCGTAAAAGCGTCCTTTGGTCGTCACAATAGTACCGCTTTGTAAAAATAGATCTGATACCGCCACTGCGCTTTGTAATGTACCCCCTGGGTTATCACGTAAATCAATGACTAAGCCTTTAAGTGGGTAACCAAAGTGGCTTTGCAGGGCGGCCACTTGCAGAGCAACCTCATGTAAGGTGTGGTTAGAAAAGCTATTAATAGCTATATAACCCGTACCAAAATCTAACAGTTCGCTTGTCACGCTTTCGAGGTTTATTTGGCGGCGTGCAACATGAAACGTAATTGCATTTTTATTGTTACCGCGATTTATAATTAGGTCTATATTCGCAAATTTACTTTCTCGTATTAATGTTGCTACTTCATCGATTGTACGGTTTTGAGCTGTGTGGTTGTTTACACTTACAATAATATCGCCTGGCAGAATACCCGCTGTTTTTGCGGGGGAATTATCAACCACATTAACAATAGTCATATATTTATCGATATTTTTAACCTCAATACCAATGCCTGTATAGCGCCCGTTTGTGTTATCAAATAATGAGGTTAGTTCGTGCTCATTTAAGTACTTAGAGTAAGAGTCGAGCTTTGAATATAAACGCTCAAACTGTTGGCTATTATATTTAATGTGGTGGCTATTTTGTAAGGTGAGATCTTCAACATAGTAGGCATGAATGTTAAAGAGTATTTCGTCTATTTGTTGTCTTTTAAGATCTTTAATCGAGCTTGCTAGTGCGTTACTAGAAAAAGCGATTAAGGTTAGTAATACAAGCAAATACAGACTTATATAAAAGCCTGTATTTTTTTGATCAATGGTAGTTACTACAGTTTTTTTAGTTGTCATCAGCTGCTCCAGAGCGGTGCAGCGATTTATTTAATTAAATGCGTTTGCACCATTTTACAGGATTTACTGCGCGTCCTTTGTGGCGTATTTCAAAGTATAGACCAGAACTAGCTTGTCCGCCGCTTTGGCCAACTAAAGCAAGGGTTTCGCCTTCGCGTACCATGTCGCCTACATCTCTTAGCAGTGTTTGGGCATGACCATATAGGCTCATAAAACCTTCACCATGGTCTACAACAATTACCCAACCATAGCCCTTTAGCCAATCGGCAAATACAACTTGGCCGTTATGTACGCTATTAATATTAGTGCCTTCTTTTGCACCAATTAATACGCCTTTCCAATCAATACCACCATGTTTACGTTGGCCGAATGTGTGCTCTAACTTGCCTTTGCTGGGCCAGTCTAATTTGCCTTTGTTTTTATTTAGGCCCAGTAATTCAATTTTCTGTGTTTTTTCTTTTTCGAGTTCTTCAATTGTTGCTACTAAAGTTTGTTGGTTTTCTTTTAAATAGTTTATTGAACTTTTGGTGCTGTTGAGCTGAGCTTGTAAATTTTTAAGATTAGCTTGGCGTTCACTTTGTGCATTAAGCAATGCAGTTTGACGTCTTTTTTGCTCATCAAATAAAAGCGCTAGTTTTTCTTGTGTTTTAACAAGCTCTTCTTGGTTTTGTGCTATTTGTTGTTGAAGGTTTTTTAGATCTTCAATTTGTTCAATACGGGCTTTATTTAAGTAGTTGTAATAACTTAGTGTGCGCTCAAATTTTGCGGTGTCTTCTTGGTTTAACAGCATTTTAGAATAGTCGTCGCCACCCGCCATGTAGGCACTTTTGAGCTGCGCGGCTAAGACTTTTTGAAACTGAGTATGCTTTTTATCGAGCTCATCGGCTTTATTTTGTAGCTCTTTTTGCTGTGTTTTAGTTTCTTTTACTGATTGTTCTGCCATGTTAAGTGCTTTAGCATTTTTAGCTATATCGAGTTCATGGCTTTTGAGGTTTTTTTGTAGTGACGCTATTTTTTTTCTTTGGGCGTTATACTCAGCTTGGCTTTGCTCAAGTGCATTTTGAACTTCTGATAAGTCTTTTTTAGTACGATCTTCATTAGCAACTGCAGATGCAGTCACTAATGAAGTGAGTATTAAACCGCACTTAATTAACCGGTTAATACGTCTATTCATGCGTTATTTCAACATCATGATAGGCGTACCAGTCATTTCGTTTGGCTGCTCCATGCCCATTAAGTGAAGCATGGTAGGGGCTACATCGCTTAATGCTTTACCTTGCATAGGCTCTGCATCGCGACCCACATAAATAAAATGTACCGGTTCGCTAGTGTGAGCTGTATGGGCTTGGCCTGTTTTAAGGTCTGCCATTTGCTCTGCATTACCATGATCAGCTGTTATTAGTGCTTCACCACCAAACTCTTCAAGTGCATTAACAACACGTCCAATACAGCTATCTACCGCTTCACAGGCCTTAACTGCAGCGTCAAACACGCCAGAGTGACCTACCATGTCGCCATTAGGATAGTTACAAATAATAGCATCGTATTTTCCACTTTTAATTGCTGCTACTAACTTGTCGGTTAACATTTCTGAGTTCATTTCAGGTTGTAAGTCGTAAGTTGCTACTTGCGGCGAAGGAATTAGTTCGCGTGTTTCGCCTTCAAATTCGCTTTCGCGCCCGCCACTAAAGAAAAATGTAACGTGTGCGTACTTTTCGGTTTCTGAAATACGAAGCTGTGTTTTGTTATTTTTTTCAAACCACTCACCAAGTACGTTTACTAACGGTGTTGAACCAAAGGCAATAGGTGCATCTATATCGGCTGCATACTCTGTCATCATTACAAATGCACTAAGCGCTGGCGTTCTTTTTCTTGCGAATCCATCAAAATCAGGCTCAACAAAAGCGCGAGTAATTTCGCGGGCTCTATCTGCTCTAAAGTTGGCAAAAATTAGAGTGTCGCCATCGTTTATTGAAGCAGGAGCGGCGCCTGTTGGTGTAATGGTTGTAGCGGCCACAAATTCGTCGTTTTCGTCGCGCTCGTACGCTGCATTAAGTGCCTCTACGCCGTTATCAAAATTAAAGTCACCTTCAGCTAATGCAATTACGTTGTACGCTTTTTCTACGCGGTTCCAACGGTTGTCTCTGTCCATTGCGTAGTAGCGGCCAATAAGTGACGCCAAACGACCGCATTTAAGTTCGCTAAATAACGCTTCAATACGTTCGATTGACGCTTTAGCACTACGTGGAGGTGTATCGCGGCCATCTAAAAAGCCATGAAAGTAAACTTCTTTAGCACCACGTTTTGCAGCAAGTTTTATGCTAGCAACAATGTGATCTTCGTGACTATGTACGCCACCTGGGCTTAAAAGACCCATTATGTGAACTGCTTTTCCTGCACTTACCGCTTTATCTATGTTTTCAACTAAGGCTGGGGTTGAATCAAATTCGCCATCGTTAATTGCTTTAGTGATACGGGTAAAATCTTGATAAACAATGCGACCAGCACCTAAGTTCACATGGCCAACTTCTGAGTTACCCATTTGACCATCAGGAAGACCAACATCTAAACCCGAAGCTGATATTAATGTGTGTGGCCGTGTGGCCCATAAATTGTCTAATACCGGTGTGTTAGCTGCAAGAATAGCATTACTTTGCGTATCTTCGCGGTATCCCCAACCGTCTAAAATCATTAATACCAGTGGTTTTTTATGCTCTGTCATAATAGCTCCTGAAAATTAGTATCTGTTGATGGATACTGTGCACCTAAAAGGTTTATTAGCGTGGTTTTAGCATACCGTGTTTTTAAGCTAGGATCAGCATTGAAAACAAGATATTAAATTTTTTCACTTATACCTCATTGACTAACCTGAACTCTGCTTGAGATAGATTTATTATCCAGAGTTCTTGTTAACTATATATGGGGGGCTTTATCGTTTTTTAAACGTCTCTAAGTGCTCCTAAACTCGCATTTTAGGTTGGTTTGGGTATACTTGCGTGGCTAAAGTACAAAATCCTTAAAACATCACGTTTTAAAACATAATTTCATAGTGGAAGTAGAATGGATCAATATATTGAATTTATTACAAATCATCCCATTTTAAGCCTTGCTTGGGTTGGTATTGTTTTCCTTATTGTTAGTGGCTGGATAAAGAGTAAGCTTTCAGCTGTTCGTCAAATAAATCCTCAGCAGCTTACGTTACTTATTAACCGTGATGACGGTCAAGTAATCGATATACGTGCGCAAAAAGAGTTTAACGCAGGGCGTATTTCTGGTGCTGAGCACTTAAGCCCAGAGAATGCGAAAAAATCTGACTTTTCAAGCCTTGAAAAGTACAAGACTAAACCCATTATAGTTGTATGTACTACAGGTATGACTGCCCAAGGTACTGCAGCCGCTATGAGTAAAGCTGGTTTTGAACGAGTTTACTTATTAGCAGGTGGCATGGGTGCGTGGCAATCTGCCAGCTTACCAACTACAACAGGTCGCTAATCAGTTTAGCTAGGCCGATAGAGGATTTATTATGAGTAATGTTGTTTTATACACCAAGGCGTATTGTCCATTTTGTCAGCGTGCTCTTTCGCTTTTAAACAGCAAAGGCGTTGAATACACAAATTATGATATTGGTGTACAGCCAGAGCTACGCGATGAAATGATTGCCAAAGCAGGTGGTGCAAGCACAGTACCGCAAATTTTTATTAATGATGAACATATCGGTGGCTGCGACGACATGATGGCTATTGAAGCGCAAGGTAAACTTGACGCTAAGCTAAACGCTTAATTTAATTATAATAACGAACAAGTTAGGAATAACAATGAACGAAGAAAATCAAAACGTAGCAGCTGCAGAAGCCGGCGCACAATTTACTATTCAACGTATTTACACTAAAGATGTATCGTTTGAAACGCCAAACTCTCCGGCCATTTTTCAAAAAGAATGGACGCCAGAAGTTAAGCTAGACCTAGATACACGCTCTAATAAACTAGACGAAGGTGTATTTGAAGTTGTTTTAGCGCTAACTGTAACCGCTTCTCTTGGTGAAGAAACTGCGTTCTTATGTGAAATTCAACAAGCAGGTATTTTTACTATTGCTGAAGTTGAAGAAGTGCAACTTGCGCACATGCTAGGTGCATTTTGTCCTAACGTGTTGTTCCCATATGCACGTGAAGCTGTTTCAAACCTTGTTAACCGTGGTACTTTCCCACAGCTTAACCTTGCGCCAGTTAATTTTGATGCGTTATTTGCACAATACATGCAACAACGTACTGCGCAAGCTGACCAGGCTTCAGCAGACGCATAACTTATGAGTACAGCAACTACAGCTGTTACTGTATTAGGGGCGGGGTCTTACGGCACCGCCCTTGCTATTTGTTTAGCCCGAAATGGTCACCACGTGACACTTTGGGGAAGAAATAGCGACGACGTTGCCACGCTTGCAGCTGAGCGGAAAAATCAACGTTACTTACCTGATGCTCCTTTTCCAGATACTCTTACTCTTGAAGCTAACTTACAACATGCCGTTGCTAGCAGCGCTATTGTACTTGTTGTTGTGCCAAGCCATGCTTTTGGCGACACACTTGCGCAGATCAAACCTGCATTGCAAGACGGTGCTAAAGTAGCGTGGGCAACTAAAGGGCTTGAGCCTAATACTGGACGTTTGTTACAAGAAGTGGCTTTGCAAGAATTGGGTGATGATATTCCACTTGCGGTACTGTCGGGTCCTACGTTTGCAAAAGAAATGGCGATGGGTTCACCTACAGCTATTTCAGTGTCTTCTACGTCACCTGAATTTGCTCAGCAGCTTGCTGATTTACTTCATTGTGCTCGCTCATTCCGTGTGTATAACAATGATGATTTTATTGGTATACAGCTCGGTGGTGCGGTTAAGAATGTAATTGCCATTGGTGCCGGTATTTCGGACGGTGTTGGTTTTGGCGCTAATGCGCGTACCGCACTTATCACCCGAGGCCTTGCAGAGCTTACTCGTTTAGGTTGCGCTCTTGGTGCTAAGCCAGAAACCTTTATGGGAATGGCAGGCCTTGGCGATTTAATACTAACGTGTACAGATAACCAATCACGTAATCGTCGATTTGGTTTAGCGTTAGGTAAAGGCGAAAGCGTCGATGCTGCTATTGAGTCAATTGGTCAAGTAGTGGAAGGCTTTAGAAATACTAAAGAAGTGTATTTATTAGCGCAGCGTAGCGGTGTAGAAATGCCGATTACCGAGCAAATTTATAAAGTGCTTTATGAAAATAAAGATATGAAAGAAGCTGCAATGGCGCTATTAGGCCGAGAGCAACGTTCTGAATAATTTTATAAGCGTTTATAAAACTAAAAAACCGACGTTATGTCGGTTTTTTGTTGTTTAGCTCAAAGCTATTTACTGCGCGTTAGGAAAACCCAACTGGCGCCAAGACTCGTAGACAAACACAGCTACTGCGTTTGACAAGTTCATGCTGCGGCTATTGGCTTGCATAGGAATACGCACACGCTGCTCTTTTGGCAGTGCTTGGATCATATCGTCAGGCAAGCCGCGAGTCTCTGGGCCAAATACCAAGCAGTCACCCGCTTCGTAACTTGCTTCATGGTGAAACTGACTACCTTTGGTTGTACATGCATATATTTTTTTTGGTTTACATTTTTCAAGGTAATCTTCAAATGAGGCATGGCGTTGAACATGACTAAATTCATGATAATCAAGTCCTGCACGTTTCACGCGCTTATCGTCCCACTCAAAACCTAACGGCTCAATTAAATGTAATGCATAGCCGGTATTGGCACATAGGCGAATAATATTACCAGTGTTAGGCGGTATTTCAGGTTGGTATAAAACAATATCCAGCATAATGAGCCTTATAAAATAATCTGTAGTTTGACGAAGGGCAGTATACACGAAACCTTTTAAAAAAATGATATACTCACACTATTGAGTACTCCTAATTATCGGATTAAAACGTGCATAACCGTAGCTACGAATTTTGGGTTAAAACTTCAAGCATTGTTACCATGGTAATGGTTAGTTTAATGATTGGCGCAAAAACATGGGCATGGCTGGCTTCTGGCTCGGCTTCAATGCTTGGCTCGTTAACTGATTCGTTAATGGATATTACTGCCACCGCCATGAGTTTTTTAGTGTTAGGTTACGCACTGCGCCCAGCGGATGATGACCATAGATTTGGACACGGTAAAGCCGAAGCACTTGCAGGGCTTGGACAAGCTGCGTTTATTGCAGGCTCAGGTTGCCTACTTGCTTTTCATGGTATTGAGCGATTATTTAACCCTATACAGTTAAGCCATTCTTTATTAGGTGTGTGGGTAAGTATTTTTGCTATTGCGTGTACGCTGGTCATTGTATTTGTACAAAACAAGGTGGTTAAGTATACCGATTCAATTGCTATAAAAGCCGACTCAGTACATTACAAAGGTGATTTAATATTAAATGCCGCTGTGCTATTAGCTATTTTGTTAGCTTATTATGGTGTGTTGTATGCCGATCCTGTTTTTGCGATAGGTGTAGCGGGTTACTTACTTTATAACAGTTGGGATATTGCTCGCGATAGTGCCGATCATTTAATGGATAAAGAACTGCCAGATGATGAAAAGCAAAGCATATTTGATATAGCCAGAGCCCATGCTGACGTACATGGTGTACATGATATTCGTACGCGCCAAGGCGGAAAAGTTAAGTTTATCCAAATGCACTTAGAGCTTGATGATCATTTAAGTTTGATTCGCGCACATAACGTAGCTGATGAAGTAGAGGCAATGCTTAAAGAACGTTTTGAGTCTGAGGTAGATATATTGATCCACCTCGACCCTTTGTCGGTACTTGCTAAGCCGTCACCGACTCACAAAACTGATACAAACTTTTAAGCAATGGCTGGCGTATTTCATCACGTTCAAAAAACAGCTCGTGTTTAGCGCCTTCAAAGCTTTTAAGTACCGTGTTTACGTGCCTGTTTGCTAATTTATATTGGGCATTGTTATCAACCACTTCGTCGTTTTGCGCACTGGCAATATAAAGTGGAATAGTCACGCTTAAGTTATCCACAGAAGTTATAAATGCAAACGTCGCATTTAGCCAGCCGTAAGTAACACCGCCGAGCTGTAGTAATGGCTCTTCTTGATATGTTTGCCTAAATAGCTCGTAACGCACTGGGCTGCTGGTTAATACATTTGTAGCAAACTCATCGGGTATGTAATCGGTTTGTCCTAGTGCGTAATTGTCTTTTTGACCCAAAAGGGTTGCAGTACTTGCTATTAATTTAGCTAAAGGTTTTGGTGTGTTTTTTGTATAAATATCAAGCATAGGCGCTGATAAAAACGCGCCACTAAAATTGTGTTCAAAATGCGCAAGGTAATCAAATGCTATGGCGCCGCCCATTGAATGACTCACTAACACCTTTTTACCTTGCCAATGAGTATCCACTATTTGTGTATTAAATAAGTTTAGGTCTGCGCTGTAATCTTTAAATTGATTAACATGGCCTTTGTGCTTATTTAGTAGGTGGCGATAAGAGCGGCCTTGTCCTTGGTGATCGGCTATGAATATGGCAAAATTATTGTTATACAGCTCCCATAACAACTCTTTATATTTATCTAACCCTTCAAGGCGCCCAGAGCTTATTACAATGGCATTTTTGGCTTTATCTGGTATGGCATAAGCATAAAATAATTGCCCGTTAGGTGTATCTAAATAAGCTTTAATTAGCGTGTTTTTATAAAAGTTATTAATTGTTATTTGATTACTCTTAAGCTCACGCTCACTACTATAAAACATGCTTTACTCTTTTATTAATGGCAAGGTTATATTAGCACACAAGCCACCTAGTTCTTTATTTGATAATACTAAACTGCCGCCATGCGCAGTAATAGCATTTTTAGCAATCGCCAGACCTAAACCCGTGCCACCACTTACGCGATCCCGCGCATCTGACTGTCTAAAAAAGGGCTCGCAAAGCTTGCTCAGTTGATCATCTGGCACACCAGAGCCATCGTCACATATTTCTATATAAATGGCATCAGCATGCTTTAGAGTAATACTAATCGTATTATTTGCGTATTTAATGGCGTTGCGTAATAGGTTTTCAAGCGCACTGGCAATAAGGCCTTCGTCGCAATTAATGTTTACGTCTACAGCGCCCACTATATTTAGCTGCTTATTATTTTGTTTTGCTTCAAACTGCGCATCGTTAATAACGTGATCTACAATTATTTGTAATGATTGTTTTTGCAGTGAAAGCGCTTGGCTTTTTGCTTCTAAGCGAGAAACTTGCAGCACGTCGGCAATCATTTTATCGAGTTGATTAGCTTCTTTTTCTATGCGTAATAAATACGATTGGCTAGCGTCGTTAGCTTGCATTTGTGCAAGTCCGGTAGCCATTTTTAAACGTGTAAGAGGCGATCGTAATTCATGTGATATGTCGGCTAATAAGCGTTTTTGTGAACTAATTAAAAGCTCTAACTGATTAGCCATGCTGTTAAAATCTCGCCCTAGTATTCCTAGCTCATCTTTTCGGTTTACAGAAATGTCGGCTCTTGCGCTTAGGTTACCCGCTGATAGTTTAATTGCCGCTTTTTTAAGGCTATTTATAGGGGCTATTAAGTTACGGCTAAATACAAAGCTTAAAATAAGAGAGGCAACAATTGCGATGACTATTTTCATCCAATTAGGCATAAGCTTAAAGCGCATTATTAGCGGTGGTTGATGATTAATATCTATTTCATAAAGATAAAAACTCCCTTCAGGCACGTTTATATTAACAGGGCCGAAGGCTTGATATTTCTCAGTGAAAATAATTTGCGGTGACATATTTTGAGTGAAGTTTAATAAACTTAAGTCGATGCTCTCTGGCACCTCTTTACTACTAAGAGAGTCCTCGCTTTGAGCTGCGCTTAAGTATAAAAGTTTACGCTTTGATAGGCGAGGGTGTACTAATACTTCGCTTAGGCTGCGCTTATGTTTAATAGCAGTGCGCTCAATACTTTTGGCGGTATATATTAGGTTTTTTTTCATTGGGCCATAAAGTGGCTCGTTAGATACCGCATTAATAGCGGTTATATTACTTAAAAATATAAGCGCTGCTACGGTGCCGATTATAGTTAACCAAAACCAAATAAATACTTTAAAAAACAGGTAGTGCCCAGGATGTTTTAACCAAGCAAAGTAAGTGCTTTTATTCGCCTTGGATAAAGACATAACCCGTACCTCGCATTGTTTTAATTCGCTCACCTGGAATATGCTCAGCTATTTTTTTACGGATATTACTTACATGCATATCGATAGAGCGATCAAAAGAAGCTAAGCGCCTGCCTAGCACTTCTTCGCTAATTTGCTCTTTACTAACAACTTCGCCTGCATTTTTACACAATAGCGTGAGTATTTCGTACTCTGTACCGGTAAGGGTTAGTGTAGAGCCGTCGATTGAGGCCTCTCGCGCTGCAAGGTTAACAGTAATACCATTAACGAGTAACTTACTCGTTGTAGCTGCATTTAAGCTATTAATGTGCTCTATACGGCGTGTTATCGCTTTTACGCGGGCTAGTAATTCACGATGATTAAAAGGCTTTGGAATATAATCATCAGCGCCTAGCTCTAGGCCAAAAATACGGTCAAAGTCTTCACCTTTTGCAGTAAGCATTATGACCGGTGTGAGTTTTGTTTGCCTAAGTTGTTTAAGTACTTCAAAACCATCAAGCGTTGGTAACATTACATCTAGCAATATAAGGGCGTAGTCATTTGCTTGTGCTAGTTTAAGGCCCTGCTCACCGTCGTGTACGCTTTGTATTTCAAACCCTTGGGCAGTTAAATACTCACTTAATAGCTCGCAAAGACCAGTATCGTCATCAATCATTAATAGTTTCATTTACAAACCCTTAGAGTTGTTTATGGCGTTATTTTACCCGCTAAATAGTGCAAAGGTGAATCTTTACACAACCTTTACACTGCTTTGCGTTACTTTGCATTGAGTTAGGTATAGTTAACTCACTGGCTTAGCAGCCACAACCAACCCAATATTAAGGTAATGATTATGACTAAATTAAACACACTTTCAAAATTAGTACTTATCTGTGGCTTAGCAACAGCAACGCTTGGTGCTGGTAGCGTATTAGCTAAAGGCGACGGACATAAACAAGGCCATTCTCAAGCTCGTTTTTTACTTTCTGATCGCGGCGTTGAAAAATTAAGCTTAACAGATGAGCAGCAAACTAAGCTAAAGGCTATTTTTGAAGCGCAAAAAACACAAATGAAAGCGTTGCGTGGCGACGATAAAGAAGCCCGTAAAGCGATGCGTGAAGCGCACAAAGCTAAAATGGATGCGTTACTTTCGGCTGCAACATTTGACGAAAATGCAGCAAAAGAGCTATTAAATGAACGCCGCGAAAAAGGTGAGCAATTTGGTTTAATTAAACTAAAAACGCAACACCAAGTAATGCAGGTACTTAACGCTGAGCAAAAAGAGAAATTTGCTAAAATGCAAAAGCGTATGAATAAAAAGCACCGTAAACAAAAAAGTTAATTATACTTTTTGTAAATACTAAAAAACCAGCTTAATGCTGGTTTTTGCTTTTATACCAATTCGCTTAATTAAGTGATCTATTTTGAGGGAAGAAAATCGTGTCGATAACAAGGCAAAAATTTCGTTATTTAGTTGTTCTATATCAGAAATTTTTAACGCAGTTAACGTCAGATTTAACCCCTCAAATTGATTAAGTATTATTGCGGATTGGTATTAGGAATGATGAAGATAAATTACTTAAAAAAGTCATCTTCATTTTTAGCCAGCATAGCTTCAATATCTTCAATCATGTCTTGGCTAAACTCTTCGGCGGACGTGATTGGTGCAGAAATTCTGTTATTTTCAAACGACCATTCACCTAAATCAATTAGCTGACAGCGTTTTGAGCAAAAAGGACGAAATGGGCTTTGCTCTGACCATTCAACTTTAGTTTTACAGGTTGGGCAGTTTACAATAGTAGGCATAATTTACTCTTTACAATCTTTTTCTGCATTTTACATTACTTAGATATGAGTCTCTAGGTATAAGTAAGGCTCTGAATTTAGTGTTCAGAACCTTGTCACTTTTACTATGGACCTTTAAAAATTAGTCACGCGGTTAATTTCACCAAGGGATGTAAGGCCATCGGCTGCTTTGCGTAAACCCGATAAACGTAAATTATTAAATCCGGCTTTAAGTGAAACGTCAGCTATTTCAAGCGAGTTACCACCGCGCATAATAATTTGGGCAATTTCAGGGGTAATTTGCATTACTTCGTAAATACCCACTCGGCCTTTATAACCATCGGTACAACTATCACACCCTTTAGGCGTATATAACGTCATTTCTTCAATTTGCTTGGCGCTAAATCCTTGACGAGCCAGTTCTTCACTCGGAAGTTGTTCTGGCGTTTTACATTTAGGGCATAAACGACGTGCTAAACGCTGGGCTATAATTAAGCTGATCGAACTTGCTACGTTATAAGCCGGTACACCCATATTTAATAAACGGGTGATTGTTTCTGGTGCTGAGTTTGTATGCAATGTTGATAAAACCAAGTGACCTGTTTGCGCCGCTTTTATTGATATTTCTGCGGTTTCTAGGTCACGTATTTCACCTACCATAACTACATCAGGATCTTGACGTAAAAATGCACGCAGTGCATTGGCAAAAGTCATATCGGCTTTAATGTTAATTTGTACTTGGTTTACACCTTCAAGGTTAATCTCAACCGGATCTTCCGCAGTACTAATATTGCGCTCTGGCTGGTTTAATATATTTAAACCTGTGTATAGCGATACTGTTTTACCAGAACCGGTTGGCCCTGTTACAAGTATCATCCCTTGAGGCTGGGCAAGTGCATCCATGTATAGCTTTTTCTGCTCAGGCTCATAGCCTAATACATCAATGCCTAGCATAGCGCTTGATGAATCAAGGATACGCATTACTATTTTTTCGCCCCACAAGGTAGGCATAGTACTTACACGAAAGTCGATACTTTTGCGTTCAGTAATTTTTAGTTTTATACGACCATCTTGTGGTTTGCGTTTTTCGGCAATATCGAGTCGTGACATAACCTTAATACGCGCAGACAGCTTGGTTGCTAATGTATTGGGTGGGCTTGCAACTTCATGCAAAATGCCATCAATACGAAAGCGAATACGGTACTTGTGCTCGTAAGGTTCAAAGTGTAAATCAGAGGCGCCTTTCTTAATGGCATCCATTAAAATTTTGTTGATGTAAACGATGATAGGTGCATCATCTTTATCGTCATCTTGTGGTGCTGTATCTCTTTGGCTTTCTGAGTCTAAATCAGCAAATTCCTGAAACTCGTCATCAGTTAAATTTAGGCTGCCAGTGGCATCTAGTAATTGCTCAATTTTGGTATCGAGTTGAATATAATCAACAACAACAATTTCGCATGAAAGACCGGTACTAAACTCAAAGTTTTCGAATGCGCCGTAATCTGTTGGGTCTGATGCTGCTATATAAACTTTTCGATCTTTTTGAACAAGCGGCAAAATATGATGTTTACGTATAAGTTTTTCTTTTACGAGATCGGCCGGGATTTTTGTAGGATCAAAGTCTTTTAAATCAAAATAAGGTACGCGAAACAAATCAATACATTGTTCAGCTAAATCTTTACTATCGATTTTTCCACATTTAGAAATAAGCTCAGCTGTTGAGGCAAATTCATTTTGTTTGTTTTTAACCGTGTCGGCATCAATGCGGCCAAGGGTTATAAATTTTCTCAATAACGGTGAGTTAATATTCATTGCGCACCTGTTTTATTCCTTCAATAGTAAGCAATTTATCAGAAAAAAGAAGGTGATTACATCACCTTTCATTCTTTGTTGTGATTTTACTAACTAAAATACGAGTTTGTGTGAGTTAGGACAGTGTTAATGTGAGTTAGTTTTGTTGTGTAATGCATATTGTAGGTACTTTTTATGAAGATCAACAAGTTCTATATGCACTAGGTTTAAACTACGGTCGTTATTTAAAATATCATTCGCTTTTTGCTGTTTATTGGCTCGTGACATTTGTGAGGCAATAATACTTTTAACTTGTTCAATACTTGTGTTGTCACGTTTTGCTGTACGCGCCATTTGAACTGAGGTTGGTACATCAATAAGTAAGGTATGGTCGCAATACTTATCAAGGTTGTTTTCAAACAATAAAGGCGCGACTAAAACAACATAAGGGCTAGTTGCATTATTTAAATCGGTTAGTATTTTTATCCGTATAAGAGGGTGCAGTAACGCATTAAGCCATTCTTTGTCAGTGTTGTTAGTAAATATTTTTGCACGTAGCTCTGCTCTATTTAATGTGCCATCAGGCAATAAAATATCTTTGCCAAAGTGGGCTGTAATCGCTTTTAGCCCTTTGCTATTTGGGAGTACTACTTCACGCGCAATTATATCGGCATCAACAATTGTAATACCAAGCTCTTCAAACATATTACTAACGGCTGTTTTTCCACAGCCAATACCGCCCGTTAAACCTAATACCCAGCTGTTTACTTTAGTAATTTTCTCACTCATTTTAATAACCAATTAAATTAAAATAAGCGCCTTGAATTTGGTTACCCCAAAGCATTGCAATCCAGCCCGCTATCGCTAAATAAGGCCCAAAAGGGATAGGGGTCGCTTTGTCTTTACCTTGAATGCTCAACAGTGCAATACCTATAATGGCACCTACTACGCTCGAAAGTAGAATAATAGTGAGTAATGACTGCCAGCCAAGTAATGCCCCAAATACAGCGAGTAGTTTAAAATCGCCATAACCCATACCTTCTTTACCGGTTAATAACTTAAATAGCCAAAACACACTCCATAAGCTTAAATAACCGCAAGCAGCACCAATAATGGCATCAGTAGGCGTAATTGTGTAACCCATTACAGAGGCAATAAGTGCAAGCCATAACAGCGGAAGTGTAAGTTGGTCTGGCAGCAGCATGTGGTCAATATCAATAAAGGTCAGTGCTACTAAAATCCACGTTACAAAAATATATAATAAAGCTTGCTCGGTCGCACCAAAGCTATAGGCAACAATTAAACTTAATAGGGCAGTAATTAGCTCTACAGCAGGATAACGGACCGAAATAGGGTTACTGCAACTTGCGCATTTACCTTTGAGTGCTAACCAACTAATAATAGGAATATTCTGCCAAGGCTTTATGGCTGTTTTACATTTAGGGCAGGTAGAGTTGGGTTTTACTAAGTTAAAAGGCTCGTTGATATTGACTTGTTTAGGTTTATTCCCTGTAAGTTCATCTTCTAACAGTAGTCTGCATTCGCTTTGCCACTCACGTTGCATCATTAGCGGTAAGCGATAAATAACCACATTTAAAAAACTACCAATACATAAACTAATTAAGCCAATAGTGGTTAAATAAAACCACAGTTGGCTTTGCATTACTTCTATAATACTTTGCATATAACGACCAAATAATTAAATAGCGTATTTAAATAAAAATTAAACAACAGAGCCCAATTCGAAAATAGGTAAGTACATAGCAATAATTAGACCACCTACTAGTACGCCTAAAACAGCCATTATTAAAGGCTCTAGTAAGCTAGATAAGGCATCTACAGCATCATCCACTTCTTGCTCGTAAATGTTGGCTACCTTTTCAAGCATGCCATCTAAGGAGCCTGACTCCTCACCAATCGCGACCATTTGTATTACCATATCAGGGAATATTTTTGAGTTACGCATTGCCCAGTTCATTTGATTACCAGAGCTAACCTCTGCTTTAATATCTAAAATAGCGTAACGATAAACAGCATTACCTGAAGCGCCTGCGGCAGAATCAAGTGCATCAACCAATGGAACACCTGCAGCAAAAGTGGTCGAAAGAGTACGTGCATAGCGAGCAACGGCTGCCTTATTTAAAATCATGCCAATAACAGGAAGTTTAAGTACTGTTCTGTCAGTTGCGTCCCTAAGCTTTAGACTCCTGAGCTTTGCTTCTTTAAAAGCCCAACCCATAGCTACAACAGAAATTAATGCAACCCACCAATATTCCTGCATAAATTCAGATATGCCAATTACAAATAAGGTAAATGCAGGGAGTTCTGCGCCAAAACCATTAAATATATCTTGGAATTGCGGAACAACAAAAATAAGTAATATGGAGGTAACGATTACAGCAACGACTAATACTGCAATTGGATAAAACATCGCCTTTTTAATTTTTGACTTTAATGCTTCAGATTTTTCTTTATAAATAGCGACACGATCAAATATTTTATCAAGCGCACCTGATTGCTCGCCCGATGCTACTAGGTCACAGTATAAATCATCGAAGTAACGAGGGTGCTTTCTAAGTGATGAAGACAAGGTCTGTCCAGCTTTAACTTCATCACCAATAGTCATCATCAACTTGGCAACACTTTTGTTAGTAGATCCTGAGCCGATCATCTCGATTGATTGTATTAGCGGAACGCCCGCCATCAGCATAGTTGCAATTTGGCGAGTTACAAGCGCAATATCTTTTGGGGTTATCTTTTGAACACTTTGAATGCCAAATAATGGTTTTGCTTTACGCTTTACTTTTGAAGGCGTAATACCTTGCTTTCGAAGCTGTGCTTTAACCAATGCAATGCTATTCCCAGTGATCTCCCCTTCAAGACGTTTCCCTCTAGCACTAACTCCGATCCATTGGAAAGTATCTAAACTTTTTTTATTTGCTTGCTTAGCCATTATAGTGCCTTTATGGATTGATTATACACATAGCTTAAATTACTACATGGTTTTATCTGCGCAACTATCACTTCATCAAGATAGAGGCTACACAGTTTATCTAATAGTTCTTCCTTTAACCTTACGTTTGGAAAATCAATGTCTTTATATAAAATATTATTTTCTAAGTCAGTTATGTAAATCTGATTAGCATGTTCGGGATAAATAGATAACTGCCATTTATCAAAAATAATACCTCTTTGTTTCGAGTTTACTGCTTTTTGATATAGGCTCTTCTTAATAATGACCTTTCCTAAAGCATCTATTTCGAATAAGTTAGCATTTTGCTCAATAGTTCCATTTACATCAACTGTTCCTTTGCTATTGAACATTGGTTGTAAAGAGCTTTCTAAGGGTATGACTCTTTGATTTTTAACTTTAAAGATGCTTTTTCCATCAAACTCTTTTTCTACATCTAACTTTAAGATATCAATAATTGTTGGCGTGATATCAGACAATGCATAATTGAGATTAGTATCAACTGTGCCCAAGTCATAAAGATTATTGTTTTTTAAATACTTAAAGCTGAATAAGGTTTTATACTGAGAGCCCGAAACTATTGATGTCCCATGTCCGGTTAAATTTATTATTTCTGAATATTCATCGTGGCTAGGGGTATCTATATCCCTAGAAAAACTTTCACCATGGTCTGAAACTATAAAAATTAAAGCGTTTTCTAGCAACCCTTTATTTTTTAAATTAGATATATATTTAGAAACTTGGCCATCAACCATTCTTATAGATTCTAGATATTTTTGATAGCTACCTTTTAAATGATTAGCTTTATTATTTGTTTTGTAAGGCCAGTGGGGTAAAGTGAAGTGGCTAGCTGCAAATATTGGTTTTTTAGAAGATTGTAAGCCCAAGTCTATTTTTTTGTTAAACCTTTTTGGGTCGTAAGTAACCCATACAGCTCTATTATTCTGTAAGTGAGGCATAAAGTAGTTAAAAAAATTCAGTCTTGATGTTAGAGCAAGTAAAGGCAGATCTACAAATTTAGATAAGATGAACTCTGCAGCAGTGGCTGGCGGACCTATTATTTTATCGAAAAAAAATCTTTCATCAATATTATTAAAACGTCTTTCATCTTGAATGTAATAATTAATATAACCAGCATTTTTTAAATAATAAGGTAATGTTTTAGTTAAATCTATTTGATTGAAATTAGTTAGGTTTAAACGGGCCTTATTAGTTAAAGGGTAGTCGCCAGTTAAAATACTTACCCATGAAGGGAATGTTCTTGCAACATGTGTATAAGTGTTCGGTAGATATTTTGATTCATCTAAGAAGCCTTGTAAGAAAGGTGTTTGTTTTTCATTTATTTCATCTTGATTTAAAGAATCGATACCGATAATGAATATGTTTGGCTTATCAGTGAGTTGAACACTCGTTACGTTAAAAGAATTAAATTTAGGGATAAGTAAGATTAAAAATATAAATAAAGTCATCTTTATATTTTTAGAAATAAAGAAAGATGATAATAGTAATATAGAAAAAAATAATATCACGATTGTTAATAGTATTTTATTTGCCAAGTTAGTATGGCTGAAGAATAGGTCAGGATATAAGTAACTGGATAAACTTAGTATAGCTGTTGGTAAAAATAGCCACGTTAAAATTAAACAAAATAAAATAGATAACCTATCTTTCGATATTTTTCTTAAATTACCCGATACAACATTCGCGATTAAACTTATAAAAATTATAGAAATTAAGACCCCAACAGTGAATGTAAATACCTCATATAAAAAAGGGCCATTTGATAGTGCATTAGAAAGTTTTTTTTCTACAGATTTAATTCCTAGGTTTTGTGAACCTAAATGAATATACCAATTAAATAACGTAAAAAAGAAAAATAGGAAGGAAATTAGTAGGTTAATAAGCATAGGATGTATTTCAAGCGTAGCTTAAAGCTACGCTTGATAATTATATTAACGGCAATTAGCTGGTTTGAATTTACCGTCTACAGAACCAGTATTACATGTCCAAGTTATTGAACCACCGCCAGAAGCAATAGATGGCGCGAAAATTATAGTTGCATCATCAGTAACTTTGTCATTGTAAGTAACTGTGATATTACCATTAGCATTTCCGATAGCTACGCTTTTAACTGCGTTGCCAGTGATTGCAGTAGCATCTGGTAGGCCAGCAGTTGTATTGTTTGTAGGCCAAGCAGCTTGTGATACATAGTATTCAGTAACTGCAGCTTTTGCTGATGCGGCTAGAGTTATACCTTCACTTACGTGAGCTCGCTTTGTGTAATCTTGATACGCAGGTAGTGCTACTGCAGCAAGAATACCGATGATTGCTACTACAATCATTAATTCAATTAGGGTGAAACCCTGTTGTTTTTGAGTCATTGTTTTCATGTTTCCTCTCCTAAAGGATAGATTTTTGTAAGTTAAATCACTTAAGCGGCAAAATGCCTCACTTAATTTAACCGATTTACTTTACAGTTTTACTTAAAATTAATTTTATTACACTTTAGCTTTAGAGTATGAAACACAAAAGCCGTATGTGAATTCATTATGTTTAGTACTAGCTATAAAAGTTTACTAAGAGCACTACATGTTGTAGCAACAAATAGTATAGGCATAAAGTAAGTAGTTTAGTTGCTTTAGTTTTTAATTATGTCTTTAAAAACTAAAGGTACTAGTTATTTATGACTACCTTTTAAAATAAAATAGTACAACAGAATTAGTCTACCATTTTATTTTAGTATTTAGCACGTATCTTCTTATAAAAAAGCGATTTTATTTAACAAAATGTTACAAAGTAAGCCTTTCGGGTTATTTAATGCTTTTTTACTTAACTTGTCAATCGATTAGCGGTATTAATTGGCAGTTGTTGCTTTAAAATTGTTCAAAACGCATCGATAAATCGATTGATTGTAAGTTTTTTGTTAACGCCCCGCTGGATATAAAATCGACGCCGGCTTGTGAATAAGTTTTGAGTGTTTCGAGGGTTATATTGCCTGAAACCTCTAGTTTTGCGCGTTTGTTGGTTAAAATTACAGCTTGCTTAATTTGCTCTACGCTAAAGTTGTCTAGCATAATTATGTCGGCGCCAGCTTCAATTGCTTGCTTAAGTTCAGGGAGTGATTCGACTTCGACTTCGACTGGTTTGTTTGGGTGGTTTTGTTTAGCTTGAGCTACGGCTTTGTTTATTGTGCCACAAGCCGCTATATGATTTTCTTTAATTAAAAAAGCGTCAAATAACCCAATGCGATGATTTGCACCCCCACCACATTTTACTGCGTATTTTTGAAGAGCGCGCAGACCGGGTATTGTTTTGCGTGTGTCGAGTAGTTGCGTAGTTGTACCGCTTAGCTCTTTTACATAATGCGCTGTAGTAGTTGCAGTGCCTGATAAAGTTTGTACAAAGTTAAGTGCAGTACGTTCAGCGGTTAATATTGAACGAGCCGAGCCAATAGCGGTAAATAATGTACTGTTTGCTTTAACTGCGTCGCCATCATTTATAAGTACATTAACCTTAACGCTTGGGTCTACTTGTTTGAATACTTCAAGGATGATGTCTTTTCCGCAAAAAATGCAATCTTCGCGAGTGATTACTTTGGCGTTGGCTTGCTCGCTCTGAGGGATAAGCTGCGCGGTAATATCTCCGTCTTGAGCTGTTTGATAATTTAAATCTTCGTCGAGTGCAAGAGTGACAAGTTGGCTAACTAAAGAGTGCGGGATAGACATAATAAAAGCTCATAAGCGTTAATAAATTAAGCAAATTTTACTATGTTTATAAAAGAAAGAGAAGCGATTGCCTTTTCATCAATATAAAGATAAGCGCTTGAAGTAAATTCGTACCTACGTGCGGGTTTGAATTATCTGTAGGTGAGGTTTTATACCTCGCTTTTAATTTCAACAGTTACGTTACATGAGCGGATGTAAATTCGCACCTAGGTATGGGTTTGAATTATCTGTAGGTGAGGTTTTATATCTCGCTTTTAATTTCAAAAGTTATGTTACATGAGCGGATGTAAATTAGCACCTAGGTATGGGTTTGAATTATTTGTAGGTGAGGTTTTATACCTCGCTTGTTACTATCATTTTTTTAATAAATCCATTAGCATCAGTGCTATGTATATCTTGATATTTATATAATAAACGTATCATGAAAATAGATTTAGACGGTGTTTTAAGTACGGTAGCGCAGCGGCCTTGTTCGCATTTTGATGAGCGCCCTGATGAGGCTGATATTTCTTTATTGGTGATTCACAATATATCATTGCCAGCAGGGCAGTTTGGTACACCTTTCGTTGATGAGTTATTTATGGGTAGCATTGATTGCAATGCTCATCCGAGTTTTAGTGACTTAAAGAATTTACGTGTATCGGCCCATTGCTTTATAAAGCGCACCGGTGAGGTTATACAATACGTGCCTTTTGAAAAGCGCGCTTGGCATGCAGGGCAATCTGAGTTTGTGGGGGTACGTGCTTGTAATAACTTTAGCATTGGCATTGAGCTTGAAGGTACCGACACCGCTCCATATTCTTTAGCACAGTACAAAACATTAACTATTATTAGTAAATCTATAATGCAGCGCTATCCAAAAATTACCCCTTCGCGTATTGTTGGGCATTGCGATATTGCCCCTGGGCGTAAAACAGATCCTGGCAGTAGCTTTAATTGGCCATTGTTTTTTAATATGCTTGAACAACTAAGTTAAGAGAGTTATTCCCATGATTTTAGTTTCTATAATAATTGCATTAATACTAGAGCGCTTAGGCGCTCGTTCTAATTACTGGCAGATAAGTTATTACGCTAATGGTTATTTAAATCGCTCTAATAAATTACTTGGTGATAAGGGCTTATTGAGCTCAGCACCGGGCTTTTTAATTTGGCTTTTACTTCCAGTGATTGCGATGGCACTAATTTATTGTTTATCTGATTTTGTTTTGTGGCAGTTGGGCATTAATATCGCGGTGCTTTTGGTTTGCTTTGGTTGTGCTAAGCAGCGTGCTTTATATAAGTCGTATTTAAATGCGTTAACGCGAGATGACGGTACTGCTGCATCTTTATATGCGTTGCAAATAGGTCAAAAGCGTACTGATGATCAAAATGGTGGCGAAACCTTTGGGCAAACATTGGCGTGGGTAAACTTTAGATTTTACTGTGCGGTTATTTTTTGGTTCGTTGTTTTAGGCGCGCCAGGTGCGGTTTTATATGCACTGGTACGTACTTTAGCTGATTTAGTACGAGAAGATCATAAAGTAATATTTGCTAAGCGTTTTAAACTTATACATAAATTATTGTTTTGGCTCGACTGGTTACCTGCACGTATTACCAGCTTTGGTTATTTAGTAATAGGTAACTTTAATAAAGGCACAAGCTGTTGGCTACGTTACGTACTTAACTTTAAATCTCCAAACCGAGAAGTAGTAACATGTACTGCGCTGGCTGCAGAGCAAGTTGAAAAGCGTTATTATGGCTGTACCTACGAAGCCACTTGTATGATTAAGCTTGTTAAGCGCAATGTATTATTTTACTTAGTACTTATAGCACTACTTACATTATTTGGTGGACTGTCTTAAGTTAATACCTTTTTAATAAAGTACCTTATGCAATGTAAGGTGCTTTAATCTCTTCCTGCAATTTTTAAACACAATAAAATAGAGCTAATATTCTAATTCCTTCTGGTCAGACCAATTGTTTTCATCCTATTAACGTTATAACAATTTTTGTAAATTGCGCATTGTTTAATCTTCGTTCAAAATGCGTTACGCTACTTTAATTGCTCAAGTTACCTGTAAATTGACAGCTAATAAGGTTTTTGATACCGTATTGAAAATTTTTGGTATGACCAATTTACCTTTTGGGTAAATCATACTACTCAAAGCCCCGCTTTATGGGCTCTTGGTATTTATACAACGCGGACGTTGATTCATGTCTTTAAAGATCAAAGCAGCAAAGTTATCTGATGTTATTTTACAGCAACTCGAGAACATGATTCTTGAAGGCTCGTTAGCACCAGGTGAAAAGTTGCCACCAGAGCGTGAACTAGCAAAGCAATTTGAAGTGTCTCGCCCGTCACTGCGTGAGGCAATTCAAAAATTAGAAGCGAAAGGTTTAGTTACGCGTCGCCAGGGTGGCGGCACGTTTGTAAAAAATCAGCTCGAAGAAGGGCTTACTGATCCACTTTTTGATTTGATTAGTAAACACCCTGAGTCGCAGTTTGATTTACTTGAATTTCGTCATGCATTAGAAGGGATTGCTGCTTACTACGCGGCACTGCGCGGGACCAGCAACGATTTTAGCAAAGTGAAAGAAAGCTTTGATAAAATTGCCCTAGTTAATGATGATTTACAGCAAAAAGCAAAAGCAATTAATGCATTTCACTTTAGCGTGGCAGAAGCTTCGCATAATGTGGTGTTACTGCATTTAGTAAGAGGCATGAAAGCGCTGCTTGAGCAAAATGTATTGCAAAATTTAACTGTTTTATTAAAAAAGTCAGATATTAGCAGTCAATTAGCCCAACACAGGCGTTTATTAATGGATGCCGTTATTGACGGTAATCCAGAACAAGCCCGTTTAGCAAGTAATGCGCACTTAGCATTTATCGAAGAAGCACTACTTGAAGCAGGCAAAGAACATTCGCGAATTGAACGTAGTTTAAGACGCACTAAACAAAATTAAGTTAGTACATAACTACTTTGAACACATAAATTAAGTAGCTGTGATATTAAATTAACAATATTCGTATTTTAAACATAAGGAAACCTCCATATGTCTGAAGTCAATAAAATTGACGTAGACGCGCTAGAAACACAAGAGTGGTTACAAGCTCTTGAATCAGTTGTGCGCGAAGAAGGTGTTGAACGAGCTCAGTTTTTACTTGAGCAAGTATTAGAGCAAGCCCGTTTAGACGGCGTTGATATGCCAACGGGTATTACCACGAACTACGTTAATACTATTCCTGTAGATCAAGAACCTGCTTACCCGGGTGATGTAAATCTTGAGCGTCGTATTCGTTCAATTATACGTTGGAACGCGATTATGATCGTTCTACGTGCATCTAAAAAAGATCTCGACTTAGGCGGCCATATGGCGTCTTACCAATCATCTGCTGCATTTTATGAAGTGTGTTTTAACCACTTTTTTAAAGCACCAAATGATGTAGACGGTGGTGACTTAGTTTATTACCAAGGTCATATTTCTCCAGGTATTTACGCACGTGCATTTGTTGAAGGTCGTTTATCGGCTGCACAACTAGATAACTTCCGCCAAGAAGTTGATGGCGAAGGCTTACCATCGTACCCTCACCCTAAGTTAATGCCTGAATTTTGGCAGTTCCCTACGGTATCAATGGGCTTAGGTCCTATTTCGTCTATTTACCAAGCACGCTTCTTAAAATACTTAGATGGTCGTGGCTTAAAAGATACTAAAAACCAACGTGTATACGCGTTTTTAGGTGACGGTGAAATGGATGAGCCAGAATCACGCGGTGCAATCTCTTTTGCTGCACGTGAAAAATTAGATAACCTTTGTTACTTAGTTAACTGTAACTTACAGCGTTTAGACGGCCCAGTTATGGGTAACGGTAAAATTATTCAAGAGCTAGAAGGCTTGTTTAAAGGCGCTGGCTGGAACGTAATTAAACTAGTGTGGGGCAGCGGTTGGGATATTCTTCTAGCTAAAGACACAACGGGTAAATTACTACAGTTAATGAACGAAACTGTTGATGGCGATTACCAAACATATAAAGCTAAAGATGGCGCGTACGTACGCGAAAACTTCTTTGGTCGTTACCCAGAAACAGCTGCACTTGTTGCTGACATGACAGATGACGAAATTTTCGCGCTTAAGCGTGGTGGTCATGAGTCATCAAAATTATTTGCTGCATTTAAAAAAGCAGAAGACACTAAAGGCCGTCCAACTGTAATTCTTGCTAAAACTGTAAAAGGTTACGGCATGGGTGAAGCAGCGGAAGGTAAAAACATTGCGCATCAAGTGAAAAAAATGGACATGTCGCATGTTGCGCATTTACGTTCACGCCTTGGTCTTGATGATTTAGTATCTGAAGAGCAACTTGCAGAACTACCTTATTTAGAGCTTGAAGAAGGTTCACCTGAGTATAAATACCTACATGCTCGTCGTGATGAACTTAAAGGTTATACACCTAAGCGTATTCCACGTTTTAGTGAAAAACTTACGTTGCCAGAAGTAGACGCATTTAAGCCGCTACTTGAAGAACAAAAACGTGATATTTCTACGACTATGGGTTTTGTTCGTGCACTTAATATCTTATTAAAAGATAAAGGCATTGGTAAAAACATCGTACCAATTATTGCCGATGAAGCGCGTACATTTGGTATGGAAGGTTTATTCCGTCAAATTGGTATTTACAATCCGCATGGCCAAAACTATACGCCACAGGATCGTGATATTGTTTCTTACTACAAAGAAACTGTATCAGGGCAAGTGCTTCAAGAAGGTATTAATGAGTTAGGTGCAATGTCGTCATGGGTTGCTGCTGCAACTTCATACAGCACTAACGATTTACCAATGATCCCATTCTACATTTACTACTCTATGTTTGGTTTCCAACGCGTTGGCGACATGGCATGGATGGCGGGCGATCAACAAGCACGTGGTTTCTTATTAGGTGCTACTGCGGGTCGTACAACGTTAAATGGTGAAGGCTTGCAACACGAAGATGGTCACAGTCATATTCTTGCTAATACGGTTCCTAACTGTATTTCATATGACCCAACTTACGCGTTTGAAGTTGCTGTTATTGTACAAGACGGTATTCGTCGTATGTACGGTGATGACCAAGAAAATATTTACTACTACCTAACGCTTATGAACGAAAACTACCATCAGCCAGCTATGCCAGAAGGCGCTGAAGAAGGTATCCGTAAAGGTATTTACAAGCTTGAAAGTTACGAAGGTAAAAAAGCCAACGTACAGCTATTAAGCTCAGGTACTATTATGACTGAAGTGCGTAAAGCCGCTACGATTCTAAGCGAAGAGTATGGCATTGCGTCTGACGTGTTCTCTGTAACGTCTTTCAACGAATTAACGCGTGAAGGTCAAGATGTTGAACGTTTCAATATGCTTAACCCTGAAGGCGAGCAAAAAACAGCATTCATCACAAGCGTATTAAACGACTCTGTGACTGTTGCAGCAACGGATTACATGAAAAACTACGCAGAACAAGCGCGTTCATTCATTCCAAGCAGCAACTACAAAGTGTTAGGTACAGATGGTTACGGTCGTTCTGATAGCCGTGAAAACCTACGTCGTCACTTTGAAGTTAACGCGGGCTACGTTGTTGTTGCTACGTTATCTGAACTTGCTAAACGCGGTGAAGTTGAGAAGTCAGTAGTTGTTGAAGCACTTAAAAAGTTCAACATCGACACTAACAAACTTAACCCACTGTACGCATAAGAGGTTTGCAATGAGTATTGAAATTAAAGTACCAGATATTGGTGACGATGAAGTAGAAGTAACCGAAATATTAGTAAGCGTTGGCGACAAAGTAGATGTGGACCAATCATTATTAAATGTTGAAGGCGACAAAGCATCAATGGAAATACCGGCTTCGCAAGCGGGTACAGTCAAAGAAATTAAAGTAAACGTTGGCGACACCGTTACAACAGGCTCTTTAGTATTTTTGTTTGAAGGCGAGAGTGAAAGCACTGGTGAAGAAAAAGCATCAGCCGCTGCTCCAGCTAAATCTGAAGAGGCAGCACCTGCTGCTTCTACAGGTTCTTCAACTAAAGAAGTAACCGTACCAGATATTGGCGATGATGAAGTTGAAGTAACTGAAATCATGGTTGCTGTTGGCGACACCGTTGAAGAAGAGCAATCTATCTTAAACGTGGAAGGCGACAAGGCAGCAATGGAAGTTCCCGCTCCATTTGCCGGTATAGTTAAAGAAATTAAAGTCGCCGCTGGCGATACAGTTAAAACAGGCTCATTAGTGTTTGTTTTTGAAGTAGCAGGAAGTGAATCTGCAGCACCGGCTAAAGAGTCGGCTCCTGTAGAAGCGCCAGCAGCTAGCTCAACAGCAAACGCAGCACCAAGTACTAAAGAAGTAAATGTACCTGATATTGGTGGCGATGAAGTTGAAGTAACTGAAATTATGGTTGCAGTTGGCGATACGGTTGAAGAAGATCAATCAATCTTAAACGTTGAAGGCGACAAAGCTGCAATGGAAGTACCCGCTCCATTTGCCGGTACAGTTAAAGAAATTAAAGTAGCCGCTGGCGATAAAGTATCGACTGGCTCATTAATTTTTGTATTTGAAGTTGCAGGCAGCGCGCCAGTAGCAGCACCTGCACCAGCTGAAAAATCAGCACCTGCAGCTGCGGCTAAAACTGAGTCGGCACCAGCAAAAGCAAGTAATGAAAGCTTCACAGAAAACAGCGCGTATGCTCATGCATCACCTGTTGTTCGCCGTTTAGCGCGTGAGTTTGGTATTAACCTAGCTAACGTAAAAGGCACTGGTCGCAAAGCCCGTATAGTTAAAGAAGACGTGCAAAACTATGTTAAAAACTTAGTTAAGCAAGTTGAGTCGGGTCAATTGTCAGCAGGTAGTAATGCTGGTGGCAGCGAGCTTGGTCTTATTCCATGGCCTAAAGTAGATTTTGCTAAGTTTGGCGAAATTGAAGAGCAAAAGCTGTCTCGTATTCAAAAGCTATCAGGCAAAAACTTACACCGTAACTGGGTGCAAATCCCACATGTTACACAGTTTGACGAAGCTGATATCACAAGCCTTGAAGTATTCCGTAAAGAGCAAAATGTGCTTAGCGAGAAGAAAAAGCTGGGTGTTAAAATTACGCCACTTGTGTTTGTAATGAAAGCAGCTGCAAAAGCACTTGCTGAATTTCCAAAATTCAACTCATCGCTTTCTGCAGACGGCGAAAGCTTAATCCTTAAAAAGTACATTAACATTGGTGTTGCAGTTGATACGCCAAACGGTTTAGTTGTACCAGTGTTTAAAGATGTTGATAAAAAAGGCATTATTGAACTATCACGCGAATTAATGGAAGTATCTGTTAAAGCACGTGACGGTAAGCTTACATCGTCTGATATGCAAGGTGGTTGTTTTACTATTTCTAGCCTTGGCGGTATTGGCGGTACGGCATTTACGCCGATTGTTAATGCACCAGAAGTGGCTATTTTAGGTGTGTCTAAATCTGAAATGAAACCTAAATGGAATGGCAAAGAGTTTGAACCAAAACTAATGGTTCCGCTGTCTATGTCATACGACCATAGGGTTATTGACGGAGCCTTAGCTGCACGCTTTACTGTGACTCTTGCAAGTTACATGAGCGATATTCGCCAATTGGTGATGTAATCGCTGGACAATGAATAGAATCAAATCCCAGCCAGTTGTTTTTAGCTGGGATTTTTACCATTTGCAATGATACAATCTTTGCACAAATTTGTGATCTGCTCTCACTTTCTGCCTTGCAGAAACATGGCAGTTAAACTTTAGGGCAGTGTCCCGTTCAAACAATTAAGGTAATAGCATGAGCAACGAATTAAAAACTCAAGTTGTTGTACTAGGCGGTGGTCCTGGTGGTTACTCTGCGGCATTCCGCGCTGCTGACTTGGGCTTAGAAGTTACATTGGTAGAATCTCGTGAAACATTAGGCGGCGTATGTCTTAATGTTGGTTGTATTCCTTCAAAAGCACTTTTACACGTAGCTAAAGTGATTGATGATGCAGCTGAAATGTCATCTCATGGTGTTACTTTTGGCGCACCAAAGATCGATCTTGACCAAGTTCGTACTTGGAAAGATTCTGTAGTTGGCCAGTTAACTGGTGGACTAGAGGGCATGGCTAAAATGCGTAAAGTGAAAGTTGTATCTGGTTACGGCAAATTCACTGGCAGCAATACTTTAGTAGTTGAAGGCGAGAAAGACTCTACAACTATCACGTTTGATAACGCGATTATTGCAGCAGGTTCTAAACCAGTTAACTTACCTTTCATCCCACAAGATGACCGTGTAATTGATTCAACTGGCGCGCTAGAGCTTAAAGATGTACCAGAAAAACTACTTGTACTTGGTGGTGGTATTATCGGTCTTGAAATGGGTACGGTTTACCGTGCACTAGGTTCTGCAATTGATGTTGTAGAATTTGCTGACCAATTAGTTCCAGCAGCTGATAAAGACATTATCAAAATTTACCAAAAATACGTAAGCAAAAAATTCAACGTAATGCTTTCAACTAAAGTTGTTGGCGTTGAAGCTAAAAAAGACGGCTTATACGTAACGTTTGAAGGTAAAAACGCACCAGCAGAACCTGTACGTTACGACAAAGTGCTTGTTGCAGTTGGCCGTACTCCAAACGGTAACTTACTTGATGCTGAAAAAGCGGGCGTAAACGTTGATGAGCGTGGCTTTATTAATGTTGATAAGCAATTACGTACTAACGTAAGCCATATTTTTGCAATTGGTGACTTAGTTGGCCAGCCTATGCTTGCGCATAAAGCGGTTCATGAAGGTCATGTTGCTGCAGAAGTTATTTCTGGTCAGAAGCATTTCTTCGACCCTAAATGTATTCCTTCGATTGCGTATACTGACCCAGAAATCGCTTGGGTAGGTGTTACTGAGAAAGAAGCAAAAGAGCAAGGCCTAAAAATTGAAACTGCGGTATTCCCGTGGGCAGCATCTGGCCGTGCTATTGCATCATCTCGTACTGAAGGTTCTACTAAACTTATTTTTGATAAAGAAAGTGGCCGTATAATCGGTGGTGCTATGATCGGTATTAACGCGGGCGAAATGCTTGGCGAAATCGGTTTAGGTATTGAAATGGGTGCTGATGGTGAAGACTTAGCGCTTACTATTCATGCTCACCCTACATTGAATG
This sequence comes from Pseudoalteromonas sp. 31A1, assembly GCF_011378815.1. Classification (NCBI taxonomy): domain Bacteria; kingdom Pseudomonadati; phylum Pseudomonadota; class Gammaproteobacteria; order Alteromonadales; family Pseudoalteromonadaceae; genus Pseudoalteromonas; species Pseudoalteromonas sp. 31A1. The sequence continues at coordinate 168,162 of NZ_WTKY01000001.1, forward strand.
AATCTATTGGCCTTGCAGCTGAAATTTTTGAAGGTTCGATCACTGACTTACCAAACAAAAAAGCAGTTAAAAAGAAGTAATTTAACTTTTTAGCATTTGTTTGAAAAACCCAACTCCGGTTGGGTTTTTTTTATGTCTGGTTTTTAATTTAAGAGATGTTGAATTAATTCAATGATACCAATCTGCTTATATATGGGGTCTATTTAACGTTAAGAAAATTACGCTAGAACTAGGCAAAAGTTTTTGTATCTAGTTGTTCTAAATAAAAAATTTTAACCAAGTTATAGTGCAATTTAATTCGTTAAATTGATCAAAGATTTATGCAGGTTGGTATGGCTATAAATATAAGATTAAATAGCGATAAGTCGTTACAATACGCGCTTAATTAATTGAAGGTAAATACAGTGAAAAACTCAGTTTTAGCATTACGCGCTCAACAAATAAGTGAATCCCGTCGAGAGTTTAATGCTCGAGGCGGTAAATTAGATCGCTGTGAGCAATGCTTAATAGCTAAGCACTACTGTATTTGTAAAGGTGTTAAGCATGCAGATTGTAAAGCAGCTGTGTGCTTATTAATGTATCACAATGAAAGTTTTAAACCTTCTAATACTGGGCGCTTAATTGCTGAAATAGTGCCAGATAACCACGCATTTAGATGGGATAGAACAGACCCTAACCCCGCTCTTTTAGCTTTGATAAGCGATTCACAATATCAGCCAATGGTAGTATTCCCTGCTGAAGATGTAGAAGAGGGCAGGGCCATTACCGAAATAAGTATTGAAGAGGGTAAAAAACCGCTATTTATATTTTTAGATGGTACCTGGCGTGAAGCTAAAAAAATGATTCGCAAAAGCCCATACTTAGATAACTTGCCTGTACTTTCTGTTACTGCTGATAAACTATCTGATTACCGATTACGTGTTGCCCCTCATGCGCATCAACTAGGCACTGCTGAAGTGGCTATTATGGTGCTAGCGCTTGCGGGAGAAATGGATGCATCTTCTAAATTAGAACAGCATTTTATTAAGTTTCGTGATGCGTATTTGCTTGGTAAGCGCAATAAAGGCCGACCGCTAGAAGAGTAGTTTTACGCAGTTAAGCGAAAGCTTGCTGCTCTTTTAAGTGAGCAAGTGCTTTATTTTGAATTGCTCTGAAGCCTTCTTCAGATGTTAATTGTAAAACCGTATTATATAATTGGCTTACGCTATTGTGAGCCTGAATAAACGAGGTGCAGTCCTCACCAATCATATCCTTAGCCTCTTCGACTCGCTTTAAAAAGTAACAGCTAATATCGGTTTTTCCTTTAAAGTGAGTAGTCGCAATAGCGTTAGATATTCTATTAAGCTGATAACTAAATTCATCAGGTCGAGAACCCTCACCCCATTTACTAATAGAAATATCGCTTTCTAACTGGATAATTACGTTAAGTATGTTTTTAAACTCACTCATTGGCATATTTAAAAAGTTATAACCTTTGGGGCTAAATAAAGCTTTATACGGATTTTCGTTGGGAGTTTGGGCACTAAAAACGCCAATTGGTTTTGCTGTACTTGCGTCTGATACTTTACATAAAAAGGTATTGCTTTGCGGCGTTTTAAAATTCATATCCATTGAGTATTTATGATCCTTGCGTTACTTAGTTATCGGCGCAATTAATGAAAAACTTAGCGAAATTTAAAATATTAATAAAGTATTTGAAGGTATTAATATTGATTAGCTGGGATGCAGTATTACCCTGCAAAAGTTAGTGGTAGTTGCTTAGAGCTTTACTAAACCCAAATTTTAGGCAAAGAAAAGCGCGCTCTATCTCTAGGCGCGCTTGCGGAATCTTCTAATTTTCTGCATCCTGCAATTGAACTTAATCAACTCCAATTTTTACTAATCCATGTTTATTACTATATTACTTTTTAGTTCTATGTAATGTAGACCATCCGGGCCTGTATCCTTAAATTCCTAAATATCCTGTAGGGTAAATACTATTACCAAATCCTTAATTACACTTCCTAGTGTATCCCTATTTTAACCAATCCATTGTGTTGCCTTAAAGGCCTGTCCATTTATTCCTTAAACATCCTGTTAAACAACTTAGCCGTGTTGTTATCCTTTTCGCATCTTCCTGACGCTGTCCTTTTTACAACATCGCGTTGTGATACTCATCCTGAGCCTGTCCTAAAATCCGTGTTGTCCTGGTAACCTAATCATTGGTTGGTTGAGTAAGCAGTCCATTTCCTTTTACTCAATAAGCGTCATTGCTTGGTTGATGCGTAAATTATAGTGCAATAGAGCAACTAAAATAGGGATAAAACTACATTCAATTAGTATTTATGCAATAGTAATAATGTAAAAGTTCAATTAATACAGGTTGTTAGGTTGTTTTTGTGTGTTTTTTATCTTGATTTTTACTCATTAGCTGTCACATCCGTGAGACATCTCTTACACTGCATTTCCTTTTTGGGCGTTATTTACATATTTACATTTATTTAAAGTGTGCACTTTTTGAATGAGCGCGGTAGAATTCAATGATAATAACAATTATTTAGGTGAAATAATGAAGACAGTATTTACACTTGTTTTAGGATTAGCAGCATCGGCACCAGCCTTTGCAAGTGACGTTGTTAATATCTATTCTTTTCGTCAGCCGTTTTTGATTCAGCCAATTTTAGAAGATTTTACAAAACAAACGGGAATAAAAACCAATGTTGTTTTTGCTAAAAAAGGGTTAATTGAGCGTGTTAAACGTGAAGGTAAGCACAGTAAAGCCGATTTAGTATTAACCTCTAATTTTAGTGCGCTTATTCAATTAGAAGATTTAAAATTAACACAAACTATAAAAAGTGACAGTGTAAATAATAACGTGCCTGCAGCTTTTCGTGACGGTGATGGCCAATGGGTCGCGCTCACTAAGCGAGTGCGTAATGTGTATTCATCAAAAGAGCGAGTTGGTGAGTTACCTAAGCTCACTTATGAAGATTTAGCAGATCCTAAATACAAAGGACAAATTTGTACGCGATCAGGCAAACATCCATATAACTTAGGTTTAGTGGCTTCTATGATTGCACACCATGGTGAAGCGCAAACCAAAGAGTGGCTTGAAGGTGTTAAGGCTAATTTAGCACGTAAACCTCAAGGTAACGATCGTGCTCAAGTTAAAGCAGTTAAAGAAGGTTTATGTAACTTGGCATTAGGTAATAGTTACTATCTTGGTAAAATGCTAGAAGATAAAGAGCAAAAAGGTTGGGCAGAGGCCGTAAATATTAACTTTCCAAATCAAACTAATCGTGGCTCACACATAAATGTTTCGGGTGCGGTTATTACCAAATATGCTAAAAACCCTGAAAATGCATTAAAGCTCATAGAATATATGACCGACAGCAAAGCACAAAACATGTATGCCTCATTAAATATGGAGTATCCAGTTAAGTCGGGTGTTGAACTATCAAGTTTGGTTGCCTCTTGGGGGAGTTTTAAAGAAGACAGCTTGCCACTTGATGAGATTAGTAAATATCGTCCGTTAGCGCTTAAGCTAATTGATGAGGTGAAGTTCGATCTTTAATGACTAATAAATTTAAGCTGTCTAAATGGCAGCTCTTTGCGTGGTCGACTGGCTTAATTCTATCGGCCCCGTTGTTTTTTCTTCTTTTTGAATCTCTACAAGGTAGCTCTGAGGTGTTTTCCCACCTGTGGGATACCGTGCTTTGGGATTACATAACCAATACCGTATTGCTTGTTTTAGGTGTTTGCGTCCTTAGCTGCGCCATAGCTTTGCCACTTGGGTGGCTAACGGCTTACTGTAGTTTCCCGGGTAAAAAACAGTTTGAATGGGCACTTATGCTGCCCCTTGCTATGCCCACCTATATTATTGCCTATGTATACACTGATTTATTAGATTATGCGGGCCCGGTGCAAATAGCGCTGAGAGAATGGTTTGGCTGGCAATCGCCTAATGACTATTGGTTTTTTGATATACGTACATTACCCGGGGCCATCGTTATGATTGCCTTGGTGCTTTATCCGTATTTATTTTTGATTTTTAAAACGGCTCTTCGCGAGCAGTCATTCAAATTAGTACAAGCTAGCCAGTTAATGGGATTATCTCCTTGGCAAAGTTTCTTTAAAGTAAGCTTAGTACTCTCTCGTGGGGCTATTGTGGCGGCTCTTGCGCTTATAAGTATGGAAACCATGGCTGACTTTGCAACAGTGAGTTATTTTGCCGTAAGTACATTAACGACTGCCGTATACGATACGTGGTTTGGTTATTACTCACTTACAGCGGCAGCTAAAATATCGGGTGTGATGTTATTACTGTTATTTTTAGCATTAATGGCAGAGCGCTTTAGTCGTCGTAACCAAGCGGTATTTGAGCGCCAATCAAGTGTAAATAGTGAATCTCTCTATGTATTAAAAGGAAAGTCAGCTTGGCTCGCAACGGCATTTTGCAGCTTTATTTTATTTATCGCGTTTGTAATCCCTATTGCAGTACTTATAAATTACGCCATTACCTACTTTGATAAAGCATGGAATGTAGAGTTTTTTAGTTACGCTTGGCAAAGTTTAAAAGTGGCTGGGGTTGTGAGCCTAATAACGATTACGTTGAGTATTTTTGTCGTTTTTTATCAGCGTGTGGCAAAGCAAACGTATCCGCTTATTCCTGGGCGTTTAGCAAGCACAGGATATGCGTTGCCTGGCACAGTACTCGCTATTGCGGTTTTGTTACCACTTACATTATTAGAGAACACCATTAACACAGCGCTCGAGCCGTATAATTTAGATATTGGCTTACTGCTTACAGGTAGCATTCTTACTATTATTATTGCTTATATTGTTAGGTTTTACGCCATTGCACACGGAGCAATTGAGTCGAGTTTTTTACGTATTAGCCCATCACTTGATATGGCAAGCCAATCAATGGGTAAAAGCCAAGGACAAACACTGCGTTTAGTGCACCTACCTTTACTGCGAAGAGGATTGCTTACTGCTGCTTTATTGGTATTTATTGAGTGCATGAAAGAACTGCCGGCTGCGCTATTGCTCAGGCCGTTTAATTTTGAAAGCTTAGCTACTCATGTATTTCAGTATGTGAGTGACGAGCAGTTAGAGCTTGCTTCTATATCGGCATTATTTATTGTTATTGTTGGGTTTATTCCTTTGTATTTTATTAATCGTTCTATGGAGCAGCGTAGTTAAATGAGTAGTTTAATTTTACAAGGCGTGAGCTATCACTATAACGGTACAAAGGTTATTCACGATTTAGATTTAACAGTGGGTAAAGATGAAATTATTTGTCTACTCGGAGCGAGTGGGTGCGGCAAAACGACCACGTTAAAAGCGATTGCAGGTTTAATTGAAGCTAAGCAAGGGTCTATTTTTATAGACGGTAAATTAGTGAGTGATGAGCAATCGTTTGTCTCGCCTGAGCACCGTAACATCGGCATGATGTTTCAAGACTATGCGTTGTTTCCGCATTTGACGGTGGCAAATAATATCGCATTTGGGCTTAGTAAAATGAGTAAAGCTCAAAAGCAGCAACGCGTAGATGAAATGCTTAAGCTGGTACATTTAATTGGCTGTGCCGACAGGTTCCCGCATCAGTTATCGGGTGGCCAACAGCAGCGTGTAGCTATTGCTCGTGCATTAGCTTATAAGCCTAGTTTATTGCTACTTGATGAGCCCTTTTCAAATATCGACACACAAGTACGCTTTGAATTAATTGCCGATATACGTCGAATTATTAAGGCAACCCAAGTATCTGCTGTGTTTGTTACACATTCAAAAGAAGAGGCGTTTGCCTTTTCAGATACACTTGCCATTATGCATCGCGGTAAAATTGAGCAACAAGGCACGCCTGAGCAGCTTTTTGCAGCTCCATGTTCAAAGGAGGTTGCAGAGTTTCTGGGTCAAGGCATATACTTGAGCGCAGAAGTATTAACAGCAACTGAATACAAAACACCATTTGGTTTAGTCGAATCTTATGTTGAGAGTAAGCATGACGTAAGCATAGGGCTTATATATGTACGTCCCCATCAAATAGAATTAGTGGCAGATAACCAAAGTGACAAATTTAGTAAGCGAGCTACAATCATAAGTCGTCGCTTTATTGGTTCGGCGTATGTTTATTCACTTGTTATTGATGAACAAGAAATTGAAGTTGCTGCACAATATGGCCAGTCATTTGAAAATAATGAGCAGGTTATAATAAAAATAAAACCTCACACGGTGAATTTTTTCGAATCGTAATTAATTTGTTATTCGCTGTGTTTTTATCTATAAAACTAAGGAATAACAATGGCGCAAGCGCAATCAGGGATTTGTGCTGAAGCAAACTTACACGGTTTGCACTTATTTTTTAATGTGTTTGATGGTCAAGATGAATCACTTCGCGCAAAGTTAAAACAAGTAAGCGCTATTGAAGAAGAATTTAGCGATCAATTTTCAGAATCAATGCTCTCTTGTATGGTTGCTATTGGTGCGCAATATTGGCCGCATATCCTCCCTGAATACATCCCAAGCGAATTACAGAGCTTTCCTAATATAAACCATAGCGATCATCAAATGAGCGTACAACCGTGCGATTTATTTGTGCAAATTCGCTCTGACCGTGAAGACGTTAACCATTTATTTGCGCTGCAAATTTTAAAACTATTTGCCCCCGATGTTGAGCTGGTGGAGCAAATTCGTAATTTTCGCTTTTTAGATGGTCGTGATTTTAATGGTTTTATTTATGGTGGCGACACCGCACATGGAAGAAAAAAGCGCGCTACGGCTTTAATTAGTAACCCTGGCAATTTTGAAGATCAGGGGAGTTATATTCATGTACAGCGTTATAAGCATGATTTAACTATGTGGCAGCACTTATCATTGAGTGAGCAAGAACAAATAATGGGGCGTACGCGCCTTGATAACACACTAATTATCCCCGCGATTGAAACCAGCCATGCTTCACGTAGTGAGCTAAAAGACGAAGACGGACAACCGCTATTATTAAATCAGAGCATGCCTTATGGCGATGTGTATGAGCAGGGAATGTTATCAATTACATGCGCTAGTACGGGTACTGCATTTGAAAAAGTACTTAAAAGTCGTTTAGGAGAAGGTGATTGCTACGACCACTGGCTTGATTTTACTCAAGCCGATATGGGTTCTGCTTTCTTTGCGCCTTCAGTCGGGTTTTTAAAACAAATTTAGTTTGCTATTAAACCGTATCAAATAAAATGCGAACACGTTCAAGTGTTACATCTATTTCAGATATTTTAGCAGGAGCGATAAAAATAGTATCGTCGCCTGCAATTGTTCCTAGTACGCCATCTGCTTTACCTAATGAATCTAATAAACGCGCGATAAGCTGAGCGGCGCCTGGACTGGTACGAATAATGATCATCATTTCGTTGTGCATAATGTCGATTACTAATTGGCGTAATGGGCTTTTAGCCGTAGGTACACCCATTTCAGCTGGTAAGCAGTAAACCATTTCTTGTTTGGCGTTACGTGTGCGTACAGCACCAAATTTACTTAGCATGCGCGATACTTTACTTTGGCTTATATTGTCAAAGCCTTGATCTTTTAATGCATCAACTATTTCGCCTTGAGAGCCAAAATTTTCTTCTTTTAATAGTGATTTAAATGCTTTTACCAGTGCTTCTTGTTTATCTTGTGGTTGCATAGTCTTTATTCGTTTTTGTTATTTATGCCGCAAATTCTACACAAAAATGAATAATTATGCAGCAGTTGTTTAGTTAACTTGCCAGTTTGATGCGTTAAATCACAAAAGTTTACGACTATGGTCGAAAATATACTTGAAATAGACAGGATAAATTTGTTTTTAGTCGCTAATTTCATTATCTTAAGAGCCACAAATGTTTCCTACCTCAAATTACGGAGAATTCCAATGAAAGTTGCTGTATTAGGTGCTGCAGGCGGTATCGGCCAAGCGTTGTCTTTATTATTAAAAACAGGCTTACCAGCTGGCTCTGAATTATCACTTTATGATGTTGCACCAGTAGTACCAGGTGTTGCGGTTGACCTTTCTCACATCCCAACAGATGTTAAAGTAGCAGGCTTTGGCGCAGACGAATTAAACAAAGCGCTTGAAGGCTCTGACATCGTTCTTATCCCAGCGGGTATGCCACGTAAACCAGGTATGGATCGTGCTGATTTATTTAATGTAAATGCTGGTATCATCAAAACTTTAGCAGAAGGCATTGTTGCTAGCTGTCCTAAAGCGTTAGTAGGTATTATTACTAACCCAGTAAATGGCACAGTTCCAATCGTTGCTGAAGTATTCAAAAAAGCAGGTACTTACGACGCTAAACGCGTATTCGGTATTACTACGCTTGACGTTATTCGTTCAGAAGCATTTGTTGCTGAACTTAAAGGCGTAGACGTAGCAACTGTTAAAGTACCAGTAATTGGTGGTCACTCAGGCACAACTATTCTGCCTCTACTTTCTCAAGTTGAAGGTGTTTCTTTCACAGATGAAGAAGTTGCTGCACTTACTCCACGTATCCAAAATGCGGGTACTGAAGTTGTAAATGCTAAAGCAGGCGGTGGTTCAGCTACGCTATCTATGGGTGCTGCTGCAGCTCGTTTTTGTATGTCTTTAGTTAAAGGCCTACAGGGTGAAGAAGTTGTAGATTACGCTTACGTTGCTGTTGAAAATGGCGATGCAGAGTACTTTGCACATCCAGTACGTTTAGGTAAAAACGGCGTAGAAGAAATTCTTTCTTACGGCGAACTAAGCGCATTTGAAACAAAAGCAAAAAATGACATGCTTGAAACACTGAAAAAAGACATCAAAGAAGGTGTTGATTTCATGGCGTAATAGCCAAAGTAGAATAATAAAAAAGCCTGCATTTGCAGGCTTTTTTATTGCTCAGAATTAATTTCACACTGTGTAACTAGTTAAAACTAGTGGTCGCGGTCAACCGCAATACGAGCAAGGCTTATGAGTGCTTGCTTATAGTCAGACTCAGCTAAAAAGTCTAAACACGCAATAGCTTTGTCAGCTTCAAGCTCTGCTTTTTGCATTGTAAATTCAAGCGCATTAGTTTGCTTTAGTGCCGATAGAATGTCTTCTAAATGCTCCATACCATTACTGTGCTCTATCGCATCACGAATAAGCTGCGTTTGCTGCTCACTACCATGTTGCATAGCATAAATAAGTGGAAGCGTTGGTTTGCCTTCAGCTAAATCATCACCAATGTTTTTACCCAACTGCTCAGCATCTGCATTGTAATCGAGTACATCATCTACTAGCTGAAACGCAGTACCTAAATGCATACCATATAGGTTTAGTGCATCGAGAGTAGTTTGGTCTTGCTCAGTAATAATGGCAGCAAGGCCTGTCGCTGCTTCAAACAACTTAGCTGTTTTAGAGTAAATAACCTGCATATAACTGGCTTCGGTCGTATCTGGGTCGTTGCAGTTCATTAACTGCAATACTTCACCTTCAGCAATAATGTTTGTTGCATCGGCAAGTACTTGCATAACCTGCATTTTTCCAAGGCCAACCATAAGCTGAAATGAACGAGTGTAAATAAAGTCACCAACCAATACGCTAGCAGCATTACCAAATTCAGCATTTGCTGTAGGTGTGCCACGTCGTAAGTTTGATTCATCTACAACATCATCATGCAATAGCGTTGCTGTATGAATAAACTCAACAATTGTTGCAAGTGTTATGTGATCTTTACCCTGATAACCGAGCGCTTTGGCTGCTAAAATCGCGAGCATTGGACGAACGCGTTTGCCGCCACTGCTAACTATATATAAACCAAGCTGATTAACTAACGCCACATCTGAGCGCATTTGCGCATGTATAAGTTGATTGACGTCATTCATATCGCTTTCGATTAACGCCTGGATAGCTTTTATATCCATTGATCTCCGAGCCAATTTTTATGTGTGAACGGCGCAGATTGTACAACAAAAAATGCACTAGCTCGATATTTTGTGACGATTGATTGAAAAAACACTATTAAAGTACTTAATTTAGACTGAATTAGCCAAGATAACTGATTAATTGATAATCAATATACAGTTTGTGGTGTGCTTAGATATTAAGCTGTGAGGGTCATATTTGAGTACATTAATTTATTTCGACTAAGAGTTAAAAAGCGCTTGGCAAAAGGGCTAATTAATATAAAATGGGGTAAATATTGAATTGCTCTCAAAGCAGCTACTTTTTATTCATTTTAATTACAAAATAGGCTTGCTAGTTATTTCGCGTTAGCGTAAACTTCGCGCCCTATCGAAGAATATTTTAGTTGCGCCGATTTGAGGGTGCACAGACGGAGTTAATTATGTACGCGGTTTTCCAAAGTGGTGGTAAACAGCATCGTGTGACTGAAGGTCAAACGATTCGTCTTGAAAAATTAGACGTTGAAACTGGTGCGGCAGTAGAATTTGATTCAGTACTTTTAGTTGCTGATGGTGAGAAAATCGAGATCGGTGTACCGTTCGTAAACGGTGGCAAGATAACAGCTGAGGTTGTTTCACATGGTCGCGGTGAGAAGATTAAGGTTGTTAAATTTAGACGCCGTAAGCATTCTCGTAAGCAAATGGGCCATCGTCAATGGTTCACTGAAGTTAAAATCACTAGCATTAGCGCTTAATTAGAGGTACTTAGAAATGGCACATAAAAAAGCAGCTGGTAGTACTCGTAACGGTCGCGATTCAGAAAGCAAACGCCTAGGTGTTAAGCGTTTTGGTGGCGAATCAGTTCTAGCGGGTAGCATCATTGTTCGTCAGCGTGGAACTCGTTTCCACCCTGGTACTAACGTAGGTATCGGTAAAGACCACACTATCTTCGCAAAAGCAGATGGTAAAGTTCAGTTTGAACAAAAAGGTCCTTTAAACCGTAAATACGTAACTATCGTAACTGAGTAATCAGTAAGGTAGTTAAAAACCCCGCCTTTGCGGGGTTTTTTGTTTTGTAGTCAGTCAAAATATATACCCAAGCCTGCATTTGTGTTGGCTTGGGTATATAATAGAGTTATTAAACAAGCCAATCCCTAAAGTGAGTAATCATGAAGTTTGTAGATGAAGTAGAAATTCGCGCAGAAGCTGGAGACGGTGGCAGCGGCATCGTGTCTTTCCGTCGTGAAAAATATGTTCCAGATGGTGGACCAGACGGCGGTGACGGTGGAGACGGTGGTAGTGTTTATCTACAAGCTGATGAAAACTTAAATACCCTAATTGATTATCAGTTTGAGCGCTTTCATAGAGCTGAACGTGGTACTAACGGTCGTAGCCGTAACTGTACAGGCCGAAAAGCCGATGACTTATTTGTTATGGTGCCTGTAGGCACGCGCATCATGGATGTTGATACCCAAGAGGGACTTGGCGACTTAACTCAAGATGGTCAACGAATTTTGGTTGCAAAAGGTGGTTTCCACGGCTTGGGGAATGCACGTTTTAAATCAAGTACTAACCGAGCACCTCGTCAAAAAACATTGGGCACACCCGGTGAAGTACGTAACTTAAAGTTAGAGTTACTATTATTAGCTGATGTGGGCTTGCTAGGATTACCAAATGCAGGTAAATCTACGTTTATCCGCAGTGTATCTGCAGCAAGACCAAAAGTAGCTGATTACCCATTCACGACGCTTATTCCTAATTTAGGTGTGGTACGTCCTGAAGCAAATAAATCATTTGTTATAGCCGATATTCCGGGTCTAATTGAAGGTGCATCTGATGGTGCAGGCCTAGGTATTCGCTTCTTGAAGCATTTAGAGCGTTGTCGTGTGTTATTGCACATTATTGATGTAATGCCGGTAGATGGTTCAAACCCTGTTGATAATGCATTCTCGATTATTAACGAGCTACACCAATACAGCCCTAAATTAGCTGAAAAGCCACGCTGGTTAGTGTTTAATAAAATAGATTTATTACCAGAAGATGAAGCAAAAGCGCTATGCGAAGCGATTGCAGAAGAGCTGGGCGAAACTGAAAATATTTATCACATTTCAGCAATTAATAAACTTAATACTCAACCTTTAATCCACAACATAATGACACTACTTGATAGCATGCCTAAAGAGAAGTTTGTACAAGTTGAAGATGAAGAAGTTGAATTTAAGTGGGATACCTATCATGAAAAAGCCACTAAAGGTAAAGGCAATGATGATGATTGGGACGACTGGGATGAAGATGATTACGACGTAGAAGTTGTCTACGAGCGTTAATTAAATAGAATTTATTAAAAAGGAGCTTATGCTCCTTTTTCTTTGTTTAAGAATAAAGTACTAGGTGTTTATTATGATAATTTCAATGATTGCAGCAATGGCAAATAACCGTGTAATTGGCCTAGATAATAAAATGCCATGGCATTTACCTGCGGATCTTCAGCATTTTAAAAAAATAACTACGGGTAAACCTGTGATCATGGGTCGTAAAACTTTTGAGTCAATAGGCCGTCCTTTACCCGGGCGTCGTAATATTATTATTACTCGAAACAGCGAATATACTGCACAGGGTATTGAAGTGGTAACCACACCAGAGGCCGCACTAGAACTAGTTTGTGCTGTTGAAGAAGTAATGATTATTGGTGGCGGTAATATTTATGAGCAATTTTTACCAAAAGCAGAACGCTTGTATTTAACCTTTATTGATTTAGATATTAAAGGCGATACACAGTTTCCTGATTACAATAAAGTTGCTAATTGGAACGTGAAAGAAGAGCAACAAAACCTTCCTGATGAAAAAAACAAATCTAGTTATAAATTCGTAACTTTGTATAAAGAACATTAACATTATTGCGTAATTTTTGATAGATTGATATAATATTCGATAGTCTATATAAGAACAAAGTATTATAAAGGGTTTGTCATGTTTAAATTACCAAAGCTAGTTGCACTTACTGCTGTTGTCGCTGTAAGTTCTTTTTCGTATACAGCACCTGCAAATGCTGAAGATCAATTAGCAGTATCTATTTGTGAATATATTGCGGCAGACGATAAAAACCGATTACGCAGCAAGCTTAAAAGCTCTCGTGTAAAAATTCGTAATATTTATGATGCAGTACAATGTAATGGTAATAACTTATTACGTCATGCTGTTGCTAGTAATGCAGTGGATACTGGTGAGTATATAGTTAAAAACTTATCAAAAAGTGCGTTAACAGATGGTGCTGATATTGCTTGGGCTGAAGGCAACTTTGCTAGCTCACCACTTATTGCAGTGATTAAAGATCGCGCTGGTCTTTAATTATAAAAAGGTTTTATAACTCTACCTTCAGTAAGGTATTGTTAAATATTGATTAGTCTGAAGTTGTTATTAATAACAATCTCAGGCTTTTTTATTTAGCTAATGTAATCTCACCCCCCCCCCAACAAAATCATTAATAAGTTCACTATTTACCTATCTATTTTATATTCCCAAAGTGTAGAGTCTTCACTTTAAAAGCAGCTTCAAATTTACTCCTTCAAAAGAGGTAACTTTATTCAGCTGGTATCTATTTTGTATCTGCTAGTTTATTTACAAACTTAATCACTAAGGATAGATATGAAAGCTGTAATTCCAGTAGCAGGCTTAGGGACGAGAATGCTCCCTATGACAAAAGCTATTCCAAAAGAAATGCTCCCTATAGTTGATAAACCTCTAATTCAATATATTGTCAGCGAATGTGTATCTGCCGGTATTAAAGATATTGTATTAGTTACACACAGCTCTAAAAATGCAATCGAAAACCATTTTGATACAAGTTACGAGCTAGAAGCTACTCTTGAAAAACGTGTTAAACGTGCTTTATTAGATGAGATTCGCTCTATTTGTCCGCCTGATGTCACCATTATGAGTGTACGCCAAGGTGAAGCTAAAGGGCTAGGGCATGCTATTTTGTGTGCTAAGCCAATAGTTGGTGACGATAACTTTGTAGTGCTCCTGCCAGATGTGATACTTGATGCTTATACAGCGGACCAAAAAACTGAAAACTTAGCGGCCATGATTAAACGCTTTAAAGAAACTCAAGCAAGTCAAATAATGCTTGAGCCAGTAGCTAAAGAAGACATTAGTAAATATGGTATTGCTGATATAAACGGTGTTGAGTTAATGCCAGGTAAAAGTGCTGCAATTAAAGCAATGGTTGAAAAACCTGATGCAGATTTAGCACCTTCAAATCTTGCTGTTGTAGGGCGATATGTACTGAGTAAGAATATTTGGCCTCTACTTGCAAAAACGTCTGTAGGTGCTGGCGGTGAAATACAACTTACAGATTCTATTGACGCATTAATGGCACAAGAAACTGTTGAAGCATTCCATATGAGTGGTCGCTCTCACGATTGCGGAGATAAGTTAGGCTATTTAAAAGCAATTGTCGAGTACAGCATGCGGGATAAAAAGTTAGGTAATGACTTTTCTCGCTTTATAAACGATTTGAATTTACCTTAACTACAGAGCAATAAATTTTATGAAAACTATAGAAGCTAAAATAGTTTTCATAAAATGTAGTGAACGCGGTCTATAAACCTTTGCTAGACTACTCTGGGTTACTAAGTTAGTTACACTTTACCTACACTGTAATAGGTTACGTAGTATGATTGTTACTTATTCTGTATTGATCTTTTAAAGGAACCACCATGATTGAGCAAGGCCAAGAATTACCATCGGTTACGTTAACGCAATTAACTGACGACGGTATGCAATCTCTTACAAACAAAGAGTTGTTTGAAGGTAAAAAAGTCGTGTTATTTGCAGTGCCAGGTGCATTTACACCAACGTGTTCAAATGCACATCTACCTGAATTTATTACTCTTGCTGATAAAATTAAAGCAAAAGGTGTTGATGCTATTTACTGTGTATCTGTTAATGACGCATTTGTTATGAAAGCATGGGGCGACTCGCAAAACGCGCAAGAAATTACAATGCTTGCTGATGGCGATGGAAGTTTCACTAAATCGTTAGGGCTTGATAAAGATACCGCTAGTTTTGGTGGTTTACGTTCAACGCGTTACGCTATGATTGTTGAAAATGCAGTAGTAACTGGTTTATTTGTAGAGCAAGACAAAGAGTTTGTTGTAAGCCGTGCAGAATCAGTACTAGAGAAGCTATAACAGTAATAAAATGTAGGTTTTAGCTTTAATTAATCAGCTACTTACTATTTAAAAACCGATGTTGGAAACAACATCGGTTTTTTATTTACGGCTCAAATTTTAAATTACGGTTGGTATTGTCCGCTAAGTGTTAAACCAGAGAAAGTGCTATAGGCGTTAACGCTTAAGTGCCAAGTACCTGCTTGTGGATTGGTAAATGTACATGTTTCTGCGTTGCCATTTTTATAAGGGCGACAATCGTACGTAGTGGTTGTTGGTTGGCTGCCATATTTTACAAATAAGTCTGCATCGCCACTTCCACCCGACGTTGTTACTGTAAACGTACTCATTCCTGCAGGTACATCTAACGTGTAATGTTTCCACTGACCAGTATTGGCTGTCACATCGCTTATAGTGCCGCCGCCTGCTTGTGGAGTGCCTGTACCGCCACCAGACGATGAACCACCAGTAATATTACCTACCAAGCTCACAGCTGAATACGCAGAGTAGCCGTTAAGCATTACGTGGTAAGTTCCCGCAGTAGGGTTATCAATAGAACACTCTTCGCTATTACCGCCTTTATAAGGGCGACAGTCATAGGTAGTAGTTGTAGGTTTACTGCCCGCACGTACGTATAAATCAGCATCACCAGTACCACCACTCATAGTGAATGTTACGTTAGTTGCACCGCTTGGTACGGTCATAGTGTAAAACGCTTGTGCATTTGCAGCCCCACTTAAACCTGTTTTAGCTTCACCATTAATAAGCTCGCTATCACCGCCTGTAGGCGGAGTAGTGCCGCCACTTGCAGCTGCAACAGCTGCGGCTGCATCAACAATACCCGTACCACAGCTAGTACATGTAGCAGGGAACGAACGGGTTGTTGATTTTAAAATACTTTCTATTTCGTCAGGCGTTGCATCTGGTTTTGCTTGCTTAATAAGTGCCGCAACACCTGCTACGTGAGGCGCAGCCATTGATGTACCTTGCGAATAACCGTAGCTGTCGCTTGAAGGTGTAGACGAACCTGAGTTATAAGTTGATAGAACACCCTCGGAGTCGTTTGCAAAACTTTGCGCGCCACCCGGTGCTGCAACATCAATATTGCTACCGTAGTTTGAGTAATAAGCTCGACCGCCATTACGACCTACTGATGCTACGTTTACTACACCATTACAGTTACCTGGGTTGTAGTTTGCGGAGTTATCGTTATCGTTACCTGCAGCAATAACTACCACAGTGCCGTTACTACGCGCGGTGTTAATTGCATTTTGAGTTGTAGAGCTACATGAACCGCTGCCACCTAAACTCATATTTATTACATCTGCAGGGTTTGAGTTAGCAGGAATGCCTGAAACACTTCCGCCAGATGCCCAAATAATACCATCTGCAATATCAGAGGTTAAACCACCACACTTACCAAGTACACGAACAGGCACTACTTTTGCGTTATAAGCTACGCCTGCAACACCTTCACCGTTATTGGTTACCGCAGCAACTGTGCCGGCTACGTGCGTGCCGTGCCAGCTAGAGTTTTGTGCACCGTTAGTGCCACATTCATTCGCAGCAACTGCATCACCAGGATCACGTGCATCGCTATCGCGACCACCGCCATCGTTAGCTACCGATAGGTTAGAGATCATATCGTAACCCGGTAAAATGTTAGCATTTAAATCGGCATGTGGGCGGTAACCCGTATCTAGTACAGCTACAACTACACCGCTACCCGTTGCGGTATCCCATGCAGTAGGTAAGTTTAAACCACCGGCTTGCTCGTAGTAGTGCCATTGGTCATCAAAGCGTGGATCGTTAGGAGTTGAAAACGGCTTTAACATTTGATCCACTTCAATGTATTCAACATTGCCTGAATCAACCATTTCTTGCATAAACTCTTGGGCCTCTGCCGCACTTAATTTTTTATCAGCACGCATTACGTGGTGGTTATTAAGTGCCATTGCACGAATATATTTTGCTTTTACTTTGCCTTTTTTAGAAGCGAAGTTTTTAACAAAGCTCTGTGCGCGCTTTTTCATGCTAGACGGGTTTGCGTCAGCAGTTGAAAAGCTCGCCATTTCGTTATTATTTTTATATTTAATAATGAACTGAGTTTCGAAACTGCCTTGGCTTTGTAGTTTAGCCGATGTTTCAGCCATTGAACTTGAAACTGATTGAGCCATGCCAGATGTTGCTGCAAAAAGCGTACTAACTGTAATTGCAATTGCGCATCTTTTAAAAGTTTTACTAGTTGTCATAATTATCCCTAGATTTTTATTTATTATTTCGTGATATAAGATCACGATGCGGGAACAAAAGTAAACGATCTGTTAACTAGGTTAAAATATCAATTTATTATGTACCTCTTTCATTTAGTTATAACCCAGGTTTTTAGCGGTTTACTCGTTGTTTAGTATTTGTCATATAAATTAAAAATAAGCATAAAGGGTTGTTTTATTGTGGGGGTAATTATTCCCTACTTATTACTGATGCGTTTTTGTTGTGTTATTACTAATAATTAAAATGCTGCGTTGTTAGCTATTAAACTTTGCTATAATCGAGCAAATTTTTTAATGAGATAAATAAATGACCCAAGTAGATGTAATTGTAATAGGTGCGGGAGCAGCAGGATTAATGTGTGCAGCGCAAGCTGGATACCGTGGCCGAAGCGTTACAGTACTTGATATGGGGAAAAAACCAGGTCGTAAAATTTTAATAAGTGGTGGTGGGCGTTGCAATTTTACAAATGAAAATGCAACCCCGGATAACTACTTATGCACAAACTCTCATTTTGTTAAATCATGCTTAAGTCGCTATACACAGCATGACTTTATTGAGCTGGTGGACAGGCATGGCTTGGCGTATCACCATAAAACACTAGGCCAGCTTTTTTGCGATAACAATGCACAAGACATTGTTGATATTTTACTGACCGAATGTGAGTGGGCCGGGGTAAATATAAAGCTACGCAATGAAGTGATCAGCGTATCAAAAACCGAAACTGGCTATAGTGTTACCACAGAGCAAGAAACATTAACCTGTGAGTCGTTAGTTATTGCATCGGGTGGCTTAACTATGCCTAAACTGGGTGCAACACCAATTGGCTATAAGGTTGCACAGCAGTTTGGGTTAAATGTATTGCCAACCATGGCTGCACTTGTTCCATTTACTTTGCACCAGCACGATAAAGACCGTTTTGAAGGACTTTCGGGAATTAGTATCCCTTGTGAAGTTTCAAGCGAAGATGGCTCCGTATTTAAAGAAAATATCCTCTTTACTCACCGAGGGTTATCGGGCCCTGCAATATTACAAATAAGCTCATTTTGGCGAGCAGGGCAGGCTGTTACTATAAACCTATTACCTGAAATAGATTTAAGGCAACAACTTGCTGATTGGCGTGAAACACAAGCCCAAAAGTCGTTAAAAAATAGCCTTGCAACTATTTTACCTAAACGCTTTATAGAAATACTGCACGAAAGCAAAGCGATACCAGATTGTAATATTAATCAGCTTACACATGCTCAAATAGATGAGTTGGTAAATTATATTCATGCTTGGCAAATTAAACCCAATGGCACAGAGGGCTATAGAACAGCTGAGGTAACATTGGGCGGTGTAGATACCGACGAGTTGAGCTCAAAAACCTTTGAAGCCAAAAAAGCCAAAGGCCTATACTTTATCGGCGAAGTAACCGATGTAACAGGTTGGTTAGGGGGCTACAATTTTCAGTATGCTTGGAGCTGTGGATTTGCTTGTGGGCAGTATGCTTAGGTATTATTCTATTTAGATCTAATAGTTTTATGTAGTCAGGATTACCTTGGCGAGAAAAGCTTGAGAAAATAGCTAATACTGAATTAATTAAAAAAGAACAAGAAATAGTTAATCGAACACAAAAACGATCTGCTTTTGTTCAATATTTTAAAAATGCGAACGAAACTGTAAAAATGCAAATCCTGTGTAAAAAACTAGGTCTTAGGCAACCTGAACAACTTTCAAAGTACGTCTATTGCTGGAACTCGTCTTGGGATGTATGGCGTACCGTTGTGTGGGTTTATAAAATTCATGGCAATAAAGGTTATATAATTGATGTAAACGATATCGCGAGTGATCCTTGGCTGGAATCTCTGTTGGGTTTCTCAATAGATCATGAAGCTTATGAATCTCGTCGAAAAATGGTTGGTTTTTGGCTAAAAAAACTATTCGAGTTAGGCTATCTAAGAAGAGTTGGGTGGACTAAATATGAAGTTGAAAACAGCCAGTTGAAAAGCTTTTTGCCTTGGGCATACATAAGATGATTGTGGTGCGTAGTACATAGTTAAGCATAGGGTTACTATTGCTTCTTTTTAGTATTAATAGTCAAATATTTTCAATCTGATTTAGTGGCAATTAGAGAAGTAGTTATTCAATCTTAACTTAAGTAAATTTGCGACTAATATATTTTTTTTGCAAAATAATTGCTTGTGCTTTTAAAAGGGTAAATGTTATTAATGCAGTATAATAATAAATTAAAAGGATGTAATTTTGTCTGTAAATCTTACTTTTGCTGTGATCCATCAACTTGTTAAAGAGCCTCGAGAGCGGTTAATGCCATCTGTAATAGTTGATGATGTATTAGATTGCTCTTTAGATACAGTAGATACTTTAGTAAAAGATGTTATTAAGCTTTATGGTACTAGAGATAATAATGCAGTATTTGGTACGTTTGGCAGCGCTGACGAGGTAGGAGCCTTTCCAAGGCATTTTGAGACCTTTCTTAACGAAAATCATACTGATGAAAGCTTCTTAAGCCTTACTAAAAATGCAATGAGATCCCTTGAAATAAAGTCTAGGGATGTAAACTTTGCTTCCGGTGGTTATCTATTGTTTTCATTGTATGAAACCGGAGGGCAGCAATTTTTAATAGTTGCAATGATAAAACAAAAGGAAGGTCTACAACTAGATGAAAATCTAGTCCCCATAGGAATTATAGAGCTTGACCTTAATAAGCTACACCAAGCTGCAAAGGTTAACTTCTCTAAATATACTCAATATCAAAATGCAGAGGAAGAAGAGCAGCAAGAGCTGAGCTACTTGAGTTTTGTTAGTCCGAAGTCTAACCAAAGTGCATCAGGCTATTTTATTAAGGCTTTGGGCTGTAGTAAGGGGATAGCTGCTTCTACCGCTACAAACGGTTGTATTAGCGGTATTACTAGTTTTTTCCAATCTAAAAATGAATTAAGAGAGAGTAAATCAGAAGCAAAAAAAGATGTCATTACTTATCTTAGAGAATGTATCAGTGAAAATAGACAGGCAACAATCGGTGACGTCGTTGGCTCAGTTAGACCGTGTTATCCTTCGAGCTATGATGAAGAGGACAAGGCAGTTCTTGATAATGAATTAATTGCACTTTTGAATAGTGATGAATATCAAGTCCCCTCTGCTTTTGTAGTGCATGAGTCTACCGTTAATAAAAAAGCAAGAATTAAGGTAAAGTCTGATAACTGGCAAGCCCAATTAGAAAAAAGCGCTCTCGGAGTGACAAGTGACGCAGAAATTCATTTTGATAGGGAAAATCGAAAGCTAACATTTAATCGTTTAAGTAATGAAGCTATAAATACCATCACAGACAGGTTAAGAGACGAACAGTGAGCGCACAAATTACTGCTTTAGAGAAAGTAGTGTATTTGTACCGTTTGATCGGCTGTCCGCGAGTTGAAAATGGAACATTTACTGCCGAAATAGAAGTTACCCCAGAGTTGAAGTGTGCAATGAGCAATTGCGATGAACTATCAACATCATATGGTGAGTTCGATGAACTATTAAAGAATAATAGTGTTGATATATCTTCCCCTTCTGAAATTTCGGAAGGAGATACCATTAAACTAAAATGGAAAATCGCTACAAATGCTTCTGTCTTATTTTTTAATTCTTATGCTGATCTACTTGATAATCATAAATCTGTATTCCGAGGAGAAAACTTAGATCAATTCTACATTGCTCAGGACAACATTTTATCAACTGAAGACGGAGAAAATACGCGCCTAGCAACCTTAACAAATGTTGTTAACTTAATTTCATTACTTTCAAAAATAGCTCATTACCATGATGAGAAAACAAAAGAAGATGTCTTTAGATTGGTGTTTATACTCACGGAAAAAGATACTCATAAACCATATGTACTGAAAACTTTATTCCAAGAAATAGATCTATCTATTGGCGCTATTGAGTTGTCAACTCTCAATGAATTAGTTGAAGCTCAAGACGAAAACTATGCACATTCATCTGAAAAGCTTGGAATATTTCGCTTTGCTCTTGCAAATGTCATTTCACAATGTCCTCCAAGCGATAATGAATTTAGCTATTTATTAAAGCATTGGAGTGAACTATTAACTGAGTACAAAGCTAGTTTTGATATATATATCAGTGGCTTCTCTTTTAATAAGGTTCGGACAGAATTAGCTAAGGCTGAGATAGAGCTTGCAAGTTCCTTGTCAAAAGTAATGAATGATATAACGGGAAAGCTTTTTGGCATTCCAATATCTTTAGTTGCCCTTATTTCGATGCTTAAGCTTGAATCTATACTTGAGAATTTAGTGCTTGTATTTGGTACCTTATTGTTCAGTCTCATAGTCAGCGGGCTTGTTAAAAATCAACTTTTATTGAGGAAAAGTATTAATATAGGCGCTGATTTAACCTTTAGTACTTATAAAGTGGAAAAGGCTAGTTACCCTAGTGATTTAAAAAGCTGCTTAAAAAACTCTGAGAAAACCTTCAAAGCACAATCTCGCTTCTTACTTTTAGGATTATGGTCAGCAAGGGTAATAGCTTGGCTAGTAACTTTTATTGCTGTTTATATATTTACTGAAAAGTTTGGCAAAAATAGTAAGACATGGATGGAGTTTACTTCTTGGGTAGAGTCTATAGGTTTAATTATAGGTGCATACTTTTAGTTATCACCGCAATTCGTACATATAGATAATTCTAATTTCTTTCTTATGAAATGAATGTTAGACAAGATTTAAATTATTAGATGCATAGCTTACCTTTACTCATAAAGCACCTTCTTTGGAAGTTATTATGTAACTCGCTGGATGCCTAATGAAATATAGCAAGTCCAGTTTTACCAATGCCTTTATAATCCTGAAGGGGCTATAAAGGTATATCAACACCTTGCTGATATATTATTTTTTGGAGTGGTTTTTAATGAAATATGATGGTAGTGAGGGGAAGGATGTGGACTTTCACATATATTTTAGCAAGGGAAGTATAAATTTATCCTCCATAACTTTGCCTGCAATAGTTTTTACACCTAGTGATGATAGTTGGAATGACTTCACGTATAAGTGTATGTATGAGTACCTAATTGTTGAAGAACTGCATAGTGAAAAGATTAGAGGAAATGTTTTTTTGGGCTTTTTAGATTCAAATGACAAGGTCCAAGCTGATGGATTTATATCTTTTGGTTTAGGAAGTCACTTCAATGAGTATGAGATGCCTAATTTTTTCACCCTACAGGGAGAGATGAAAGATTATAGAAGGTTTGTTAATCAGTACGGGGTTAAAAAATCCAATCAACTCCTACTAGCCTTAAATGATTTAGTTGCCTCTCGGCGTATAGTTCAACGATCAAAGTTTGTGGAGAGTGCCACAAAAACCAAAGTATTTGGTTTGGCTTTTATGAGATCTTCTGAGCGTTTTTTTGCATTTCATAATGCAGATTCAGTACTTCTAGGATTGGAACATGAGAGGTTTTCTAATATTTCTAACCGCTTCTCTATATCTTATAAGCTTGCCAGTTTTTCTGAACATCACCAATTTGATATGAATTTCGATACAGAAAGTATTCTTCCAAAAAGAATATCAGTGCTTATAGGTCGTAATGGATTGGGCAAAAGTCAGGCCCTTAATACAATAGCTAATTCTTTGATTAAAGGAGATGAACGATTTAACGATCGAGAATTAGGGCGTCCTATGATTAGTCGACTTTTGGCTATTGCTACACCAGGGGAAACTATTAATACGTTTCCGCCAGAAAGGTTAAGTAAGCGGATTCAATATAAACGTCTTGTACTTAATAGAAATTCAAGAACTAGGGCTTTTAAAGGCTTTGGAGATCTTTGCGTTCAGCTTGCCCGTTCTGAAGAGTTTATTGGCGATAATGATAGATGGATGTTATTTAAGGAAAGTATTCGAACTTTTCCTGATATTAAAAATGTTGTAGTGCCTTTAAGTAGAGATAGCTCTGTTTCATCTAATCATGTTCTGAGAATTAAGAGTAAGTGCTACGTTCCACTTTTAAGGCTAAACAATGGAGGAGAGCAAGCAAAATTAGAGATTCAAGCTGCGGTTATAAGTAATTCCGATCCTATGGTGCATATTGATGGCGACATTTTTCCACTGAGCAGTGGCCAGCTAGCATTTATTAAATTTATTGTTCAAGCTTGTTTATTTGTAGAAAATGGAACCCTTGTTTTACTTGATGAACCTGAAACACACTTGCATCCAAATTTTATATCCCAATTTATTAGGATACTAGACCGCTTATTGAAATTAACTGGTTCTATAGCTGTTATTGCGACACATTCAGCTTATTTTGTTCGCGAGGTACCTAGAAATCAGGTACTTGTATTCAAAGAAGGGTCTAATGGTCAGGTAGATATACAAAACCCAAGGCTTAAGACTTTTGGCGCTGATGTGGGGGCTATTTCATATTTTGTTTTTGAAGATGAAATCACGAATGGACTCGTTGAGGATATATTAGAACAGTTTCCAAAAGCTCAAAAGGAAAGACAACTTTTATTGAGTGAGTTAGAAAGTGAGCTATCGGCCGATGTTGTTATGTTTCTCCGCAGAAAATTGAAAATGGAAATAGTTTGTGAAGACGATTAAACCACCTGAAGTCGATGATATTCAAGAGCTACAGGTATTAGCTAATAATAGTAATTTAGGGAGCTATCCTAAACTACTAAGTGAATATATTCGATTTCGCAGTCAATACGAAGATTATATTGATAAAAAGGGTGATCCTTGGAGAGTTGTACCAATTGGGATTTGTCGTGACTTTAAAGATGCATTAATTTGTCACTATGATAAAGCTCCAAAAAAGAGTTTAGAATTCATAAAAGCTTCACGTTATAACTTATCACCAACTTTATGTCCTATGTGTGGAGGATTTGGAAACGGCACACTGGATCATTATCTACCGAAAAGTAATTTTCCAGAATTTTCGTTCTATTCTAAAAATCTTGTACCTGCCTGCAACTGTAATTCTTTACGGGGGACATCAGTCAAAGGAGCTGTATCCCCAGCAAGACCAATACATCCTTATTTTGATGATTTTTTAGACCAACGCTTGTACCAAGCTTCCTTTGAAGGGGGATTTGAAGCTCCAAAAATATCTATAGAGATAATTGATGATAACCACCCTAAGATCGATATTTTGCAGTTTCACTTGAATGAAATCATTATTAATGATTCGACACAAGGCTGGTTTGATAAATATTGGGCAGATTTAAGTCTTCGTCCACACTATATTCTTGATTTGGTTCTTCCTGAGATTCCCCATATAGTAACAGGTGCTGAGCTATCAATTGCTATTAAGCGGTACAGAAACTCTAAAGATAAAGAACATGATACTCCCAATAATTGGTTGTCGATATTCTACACCGGTTTAATGGGTGAGCAAGCTCGTATAGATAAGCTCGCAGAAGTTATTAACAGATCACGCTGATATGTATATGGTTATTCAAAGCATGAAAATCTACATTATAGCTACAATAGGTAAACGATATTATTAGATGGAGTACGCTCAAGGCTTATATGGTTTTGCATCATAATTTATACTAATAATAGTTTAACAGTAACTGATGAGTATTAAGTCTATTAAACCATAAAGTGCTACAGGCAAACTATATTGTCGCTGCACAAGGCGTTATGTGTAGAGACAATAAAGTTAAGGGGTGAAGCGATCACCCCGAGGTTACAAACTTTATTATCGCTGCAACAGACTAAATGACAGCCATTATTTTTGGCTTCGAATTGTGCTCTACCAGTCTGCTCTAGTATGTTTAGCAGAGCATGACTCGTTTTTATTGGGGTTGATTTGTACTGATGATAAGAGGGATATTTGTGCCCACATACTCTTTAGTTCATTAGCTTGTGTCATCGCATCGGTTATTGAGGTGCCTGATAAAATAACAGTAAACTCTCCAGCTCCCCATTGTGCAATTAAAGAACTCTTCGGCATTTAATTTTTTAGTATATTGGTAAATTCACTTAAAATGCTATCACCTACTAAACGACCATAGGTATCGTTAATGTTTTTAAAGTTATCTATATCGTAAATAAATAAGTAGTTAGAGATTTTTGGAATTGTATCTTTAAAAAAGCGCTAACACTTAAAAAAAAACCGCCAAAATGGCGGTTAAAAGGTCTACACAACACAACAAAATATAACTATTTTTTCGTTATTTTAATAACGCCAACACATCAAAGCAGGCACCCATAGTGTGGTAATCAGTTTTACCAATAGGGCTTTTCTCGGTATCCATTTTTTTGTTATCTACGGTTAAAATTCTAAACCACGCACCGTATTTATGATCAACTAAATGCTGCCATGAATACTGCCAAATTTTGTCGTACCATTGCTGGTATTTTTCATCACCTGTTGCTTGATAAAGATAGGCAGCACAACACAGAGTTTCGGCTTGAACCCAAAAGTATTTATCGTCATCGCAAATAGTTTTATCAGGTGCAAAGCCGTAGCAAATACCGCCGTGCTTTTTATCCCATGCTACATCTATTGAGTTATCAAATAATGCTTGAGCGCGTTCAATAAGCCATTTTTGTGGCTTATGCTTATTTAAAAACATAAGCAGTTTTGACCACTCTGTTTGATGACCAGGCTGAAAGCCCCACGGGCGAAATAAATTTTTAGGATCGTCTTTGTTGTACTCTAAATCGACTTGCCAATTTATATCGTAGTGCTCCCAAATCAATCCGCCCATTAAATTAGCTTGGCGATTAACCATGTTGTCGGCAAGGGTAAGCGCACGGTTTAAAAATATCTCGTCTTTTGTTGCTTCATAAGCAGCAATAAGTGCTTCGCAGGTGTGCATGTTGGCGTTTTGGCCACGGTATGAATCGCACTTTGTGAGGTCGCTGTTGTGCTGATCTTTATATAACCCTGCTTTTGCATCCCAAAAATGTGTTTCCATTGTTTGAAATGTATCGTTGAGGTATTCACGCGCCTCTGTAACGCCCACACGGTATGCCCAGCTGTACGCTAAAATAACAAACGCAAAACCATAACAATGGTTAGTGTTATCAAGCACGGTAGCTTGGCCGTTTTCAACTTTTAATAACCAGTTGTAGCCGCCAGTTTGCTCAACAAGATGATGCTTACGAATAAACTCAATACCCGATTTAACACGGGTAAGGTATTTTTCGTCATTAAAGGTTTGATACGCGCGTGCATAGTTAAATACAAAACGAGTAGAGCTTACTAAATGGCGCGTTTGTTTATCAAACACCTCGCCATTATCAGAAAAGTTTTGGTAAAAACCACCGTGTTCGTCGTCAATATTTGGCTCGTAAAACGCTAAGGTGTCGCTAATGTGCTGCGTTAAAAACTCATGGCTTTTAAAGTTATCAGGTGTACTTTTCATAGTTCGCTCCTAAAATCGTGTAGAGACTTTTGGTTAGGTAAGGAGTTAAATGCCCCTTTGTAAGATGCGGCGTGGGCACCGCATAACGAAGCAAATTCAAAAATAGTATTTAGCTTTGAATTATTTTCACAAAGCGTACTAAAGCTCACAGGTGTAAGTGCTTGTAAGCCTAGCTGATATAATAGGCCACCTACAAAGGCATCGCCGGCGGCGGTAGCATCAACCATAGTTACTTTTTTAGGGATAAGCATTTGTTTGCCGTGTTTAGTAAACCAATACATTGGGTTACTTGCATCTGTGACTACAAATAGCTCACAGCCGTTACTCAGTGTTTGGGCAATAAATTCATCACTCGATTGCTCACCCGCAAGGTATTCAAGCTCTTCTTTTGAGGCTTTAATAATTGAGCAGTCTTTTAATAATGGTAAAATATGTTCGCGAGGGTTAGCATCGCTTGGCCATAAATTAAGGCGCAAGTTAATATCAAAGCTCACAATTGAGTTATTTTGTTTTGCAAATTCAACACCGTAAGCGGTGGTGTTTCTGATGTTTTCGTCGGTTAACGTGTTTGAGCAAATATGAAAAATATCGCATTGCTCAAACCATTCGCTACTAAAGTCATTATTACTAAAGTGCAGATCGGCGGTGTTATCACGATAAAACTCAAACGTACGATCGCCGTCGTTATCAAGTGACACAAACGCAAGCGCCGTTTTAGCATGATCAGTAAAGCGCATAAAGTCGGTTTTTACACCTTGCTCTTTTAATGCGTTATGTAAAAAGTCGCCAAAGCTATCAGTGCTTAGCATTCCTGCAAAGTAGGCATTACCGCCTAGCTTTGCAATAGCTACGCTTACGTTTGCAGGCGCACCGCCTGCAAACTTTGTAAACGCTTCGTGTTCGTTGCTGTTTTGGCTCAATTTATTTGAAAGTAAATCAACCAGTACTTCACCAAAGCATATTGTGTGTTTCATGATGTTGCCTTAGTTGTTAGTCAAGTAGCCAATGTAATGCTATTGCAGCTGTCCACGAGAAGTCTTTACCACCACAGCCTGCGCCTGTTTCTGGGTTAAAGTATTCGTAGTAGCCTGACTTAACAACGAGGTTGCGCGTATCATCTTGAATTTTTTCAGCCGTTGTTACACAGCCGGCTTCTTTAAGGCCTGTGGCTATCATCCAGTTAATGTGTAACCAAATAGGGCCGCGCCAGTAGCGTTGTGGCTCGTATTTTTCTTCTTTAGGGTGGGTAGAAGCCACACTAAATTGGCTCGACTCAATAAAATCTTCAGTGGCTGTATTAATTATTTTAGTTTGCTCATCGCTTGTTAAGCCTGCATATACAGTTAATAGCGCGGCTGATGTTTTAACTTTCGCTAAGCTGTTAGTTAATACATCACGACAATAAAAATACTGACTTTGCTCACACCATAAAGTGTTTATGGCTTGCTCTGTTTTTTGTAAACGCTGTGCTAAGTAATCAGTGCGGGCATCGTTTAAACCAAGTTGTTCACCCATTTTGAGTAAATCTTTGGTTGCACGGTGCAAAATAGCAATAATACCTAGGTCATTCATTTTGTACGGGCTGGTTTCGTAAATTACTTTACTGTCAAAGTTGTTACGTTTAAAAAAGTCTACAAGGTATAAAAAGCGGTCGTATTCACTTTTATGTGGACGTTGAGAAGAGTCTACATGGCTTGTATCACGGCGCGTATATTTCCAATCCACACATGGCACAGCTTGAAGAGCGTCATCCCATGATGGGCTGTTATCCATGCCCGACTCCCACGGGTGATATGTCACTACTAAACCAGTACTTTCAGGATCTCGGTCGTTGTACCACCATAAATGATAGTCAACTACTTGTGAAAATAATGCTTTAACTTTTTGTTCAGCAAGTGTTTTGTCTTTCGCACTGGTAAGCATCTCCTTCATTACAGTAGCAACTACTGGCGGCTGAGAAATAGAGGTACTTTTGATTTTTTTATCTGATCCCCATACGTCAGGACCTGGAAAATAAGTATCTGAATCTTTATGAAACAAGATGTGCGGCACCATGCCATCATCCCATTGGCCTGAAAATAACACATCAATTTCTTGCCATGCGCGGCTTTCGTCAGACTTCATCCAACCTAGCGCTGTAATGGCTGAGTCCCAGTTCCACTGAAACGGGTATAGGCCATGTGTTGGTACTGTATAGCCACCTAAGTCGTTTGCTATAAGTGTTTTAGTAGCAAGGTCTGCAAGCGATGAAGCCGTTGCTGAGTCAATTTTACCGCTGTTTATAGTAGTCATATTGGGTGCTCTTTGTGTGTTATTTTCGATTTGGACAATATTAAAGCACTCATTATGGGTTGTAAATGTTTTTTTTCTGTGCTTAAATCCTGTTCGAAGTAACAAAAAACTAACATGTTCACTTGATTATTTCGGCTTTACTTAGCCACACTCTAAGTAAATACACACAGACAACTAGCACAAATGGAGAATACCCGTGAATAAAACTACGATCGCCTCTATTGTATCTTTATGCCTTGCACAGGGCGCTTATGCAGCAGAAGAAACTGCACCAGATACAGCAAAAAAAGCTAACAACGTTGAGCGTATTATCGTCTCTGGTACCAGTAAAGGGCGTGTTATTTCAGACACTCCACAATCAGTAACATCTATTAGCGAAGACGAGCTGGTAAAGCTTTCTTCAAGTAGCCAAGCAGATGTGCTTCGCTATATTCCGGGTATTAAAGTAGAAGGCGGTGGTGGTGAAGTCGCTACTAACCTACAAGTAAGAGGCTTACCTTCATCGGGTCAGTTTCAATTTACGCCGCTGTCGTATGATGGTTCACCTACACTGAGTGTTTTTGGTTTGAACTCATCGGCGTTTGATGTGTATTACCGTAACGATCTGGGTATTGAACGCGTAGAGTTTGTGCGTGGTGGTGTATCTAATTTATTTGGCCAAGGCTCTGTGGCCGGCATTATTAACTATATTTCTAAAACGGGCAGTGACGATCCGCAAAGTACCGTACAAATGGAGCTTTCTGACCAAGGGCGTACACGCTTAGATTTTGCAACGAGCGGCCCACTTAATGAAGACGGCTTATATTATGCGCTTTCTGGTTTTTACCGCTACGACGAGGGCCCGTTAGATACAGGCCTTGAGACTAAAGGTACTCAGTTACGTGGTAATATTCGTAGAGAATTTGATGATGGCTCTGGCTCATTTACGGTTTACGGACAGTACATTGACGACCAAGCTCAGTTTTATTTACCTATTCCACTTGATGGCGAAAGCCGTGAGCGCTTAATCGGTAACGATGGTCGTGAAGTAGAATCACTGCAAACAGCGCAAGTATCTAACTTAACGTACGATACAGCAAATGGTCGTTATGAATCGCCAATCAGCGATGGTGTAGTCACTAAAGGTGGCTCTGTTTCAGTGGTGTTTGAAAAAGAACTCGCTAACGATTTTGCTATCAACATGCGCAGTAAATACGCTAAATACCAACACGAATTTAATTTATTTTTAGATGGCGACGGTATTATTAATGTACCTGAAAGCCAAGACGACTTTTTAGCTAACCGTGGCTTAGGTGATGCAAGCGGCGCTGAGTTTTCTTATGTTAATTCAGGTATCGCACTTGCAAGCGATGACTTACTATTTGCTAACCGCATTTTAGACCGCGACCGCCCAGCTGAAGATTTTTCTGCAGAATTTAATATCATCAAAAGTATTTATGTAGGTGATTTTAGCCATGATATTACAGTTGGTACATTTTTCTCTCACAGTGAAGCCGACGACGATAACGTTATTACGACTTACTTAGGTGAATTTAATAATAACCCTCGCTTAATTGACTTAACGTATACCGATGTTAATGGCGACGAGATTCAATACACACAAAATGGCATTAGTGGGCCAGGTATTTCTTATACTAACCAAACCATTAGCGCTACCCGCCGTGCACTTTATATAGCGGATCAAATGGAAAGTGACGATTGGATTTTTGACTTTGGTGTTCGCTACGAAGAAATTGAAGGCAAAATTAGCCGCGAAGGCAGCCAAGTTGTACAAATAAATAATGACCCATCACTCGCATCTAACTTACAAGTAAACACAACCGGTAGTGGTGTAATGACCTACGGTGAAGTAGATACGTCTGAATTTGCTGTATCGGGTGCGGCGTTATATCGCTTAACAGATAACTTAAATGTATATGCCAATGCATCTCGCGGGTTTTTCTTCCCAGAAATTAGAGGTATTCAGTTTAATGACTTAGGCGAGCCTGCCAGCTACGAAGCCGAAATTGTAGAGCAGGGCGAACTAGGTGTTAAGTTTTTTGATAACGACTTTAGCGGCAGTGTTGCGTTATTTAGAACTGACTTAAAAGATAGACGCAGCGTAGACTTTGTAAACGATGGTAACGGTGGCGTATTAGAACTACCAGTTATGCAGTCAACTAAAGCAACCGGTGTTGAGCTTACAGGTCGTTACGATATTACCGATGAGTGGGCTGTTGATGCCAACATGACCTACACCGATCACGAATTTACTGAATTTGATTCAGACCCTTCTATTATTGGTAACGAGTTACGTCGTAAACCAAAAATACTATTCAATACATCTATAAGCTATACCACAGATGACTGGGATGCTTCTATTTATCATAACTTTACAGGTAAAAACTTTGCTAACGATGCAAACTCTGTAGAACTTGATTCATTCCATTTATTTAGATTTGATGCAGGTTATAACTGGCAAGTTGCACCAGAGCAAACAGTCCGCTTAAGCGTTGGGGTATTTAACCTGTTTGATTCTGACGGTGTTACTGAAGGTTCGCCACGTTTAGGCAATAGCCAAACGGCAGATAATCCATACTTTGTAGGTCGCCCGATTCTCCCACGACGCGTTACTTTAAGAGTTAAATACGACTTTTAAATAAATGCTTTATGCCTATTAACTCACTTTGGGGTTAATAGGTTTTTTGCATTGTGATGCATTTTTCAGCTAAGTTAGCTACAGGTTTATCTTTTTGACTAGGCTCGTTTATTAAAAAGATAAGGGCAGGTAGCCATTTGGTATTTTATTTTTGAAAAGGCGCAGTGTTTTCATATTGTGAATACGCGAATTAATTATGAATATATTAGATTTTTCAATAGTTGCTCTTTATCTTGGTGCCTTATTGGTAATGGGATTTATGCTACGCGAACAAACCAATAAAAATGATTACTTTTTAGGGGGTAAAAGCTTAGGTTGGAAACCTTTGGCTTTGTCGGTAATGGCCACTCAGCTTTCGGCTATTAGTTTTATTTCGGCTCCTGCATTTGTTGGTTTGCGTGAAGGTGGTGGTATGCAATGGCTCTCGTATGAGCTGGGTGTTCCGCTGGCGATGATTTTAATTTTAGCAACTATTTTACCCAAGCTTTATAAAAGCGGCATTGTTAGTATTTACGATTATTTAGAGATGCGCTTTGGCCGCTCAACTCGTGTACTTATTAGTGTGGTGTTTCAATTTAGTCGTGCGTTTGCCACCGGTATTATGATTTACGCGGTATCACTTATTCTACAAGGCACCATGGGAATAGAAGCATGGCAAGCTATTGTACTAACGGGTGTTATAACTGTTTTATATTCACTGCAAGGTGGGATGAAAGCCGTAGTATATGGTGATGCGATTCAAATGATCATCATTGTTCTGGGGACTATTGCTTGTATAGGGTTTGGGCTTTATCACTTAGGTGGCGTTGACTCGTTTATTAGTAATGTTGATTCGAGCCGATTAGAAGCGATTAAGTTTGATTCATTTGGTTTTAGCGGTGATGGCTTTGGCTTTTTACCGATGATTTTTGGTGGTGTGGTACTTTATGCCTCTTACTACGGGTGTGACCAAACGCAAGCGCAACGTGCGCTCAGTGCAAAAGATCCTAAAAACCTACGCTACATGATTTTAGCAAATGGTGTAGTGCGCTTTCCTATTACTATTTTATATTGCGTGTCGGGTTTAATTGTTGGCACTCTGGCAATGAGTAACCCTGAATTTTTAGCAAAAATTCCAGCAGATAACCCTGATTGGATGATGCCTATATTTATTTTAGATTACCTACCGCATGGCTTAATTGGTTTATTGGTTGTCGCTATTTTGTCGGCAGCGATGTCGTCACTTAGCTCTGCAATTAATTCACTTTCGGCGGTAAGTATTGAAGATTACAGCCGTATATCTAACAAAGAGCTCGACCAACCATCTTACTTAAAGTTAGCTAAATACTTAGGTTTAGCATGGGGCGCAATTACCTTAGTACTATCACTTTTTGCCGGTGACATAGCGCCGACCATTATTGAAGCTATTAACAAAGTCGGCTCGTTATTTTATGGCCCAATACTGGCAGTATTTTTAGTTGCTGTACTAAGTAAACGCAGTGCTGCATTGCATGCCAATATTGGCTTAATTAGTGGTGTATTAATTAACTTGTTGGTGTCGGTATTTGCGCCTGATATTTTCTGGTTTTGGTGGAATTTTATCGGTTTTGTAAGCGCTGCTGTGATTATTTATGTTACGAGTCGTTTAATTCCAAGAGAGGTAAACGAAGTAACAAAAGTACAAAATGCCGAGACAGTATCAAACTCAATTTTAACTGGCAAAGATATCGTTATGCTACTTAGCATGTTTATTGTGATGATATTAATTTGTTTAGCTATTCCTTCAATTTTTTCGTGAGCTGTGACTAATGGATTCTAAAAAGTCGTTTTTAATTGATTTATTTACCACTGCGGTAAATGCCTGTAAACCGAGTGCTTGCATGAGTAAGTATTTAGAAAATATAGATGCAAGCAAAGGTTTATGTGTAGTGGGGGCGGGTAAAGCCGCCGCTGAAATGGCCGCCGAAGTTAATCGCTTTTATGGTGATAAATGTTTTGGCGCAGTGGTAACGCGTTATGGCTACGAAAGTAGCGGCGATACTGGGCGAATTAAAGTGCTTAGTGCAAACCACCCAACACCAGACGATAACAGCTTAGCTGCTGGCAAAGAGTTATTGGAGCTTGTAAGAAATAATCCAGCTGATATTCCTATTTTGTTTATTATTTCGGGGGGCGGTTCGTCGTTGATGTGCCTACCTGTTGATGATGTGCCTTTTTCACAAAAGCAAAAGCTTAATCAGTTTTTACTTAGAAGTGGTGCAAGCGTTGATGAAATAAATGTAGTACGTAAGCAGTTGTCACTTGTTAAAGGCGGTAAGTTAGCGCAGGCCGCTAAGTCGGATTACGTTACGCTCATTATTTCAGATGTAGTAGGGGATAAACCAAGTGATATAGCGTCTGGTCCTACTATTAGCGATGGCAGTACTAAAGCCGATGCACTGGCTATTTTACAAAAGTACAATTGGCCGGTAATTAAAGAGGTTCAAGCGCATTTATTAAAACCTGAGCAAGAAAGAGCTGCCGATACCACAGGTGAGTACTTTATTGTTGCAAATGCGCAGCATGCTATTGATAGCGCTATAGGTGTTGCACAGCATCAAGGTTGGGAAACCCAAGTACTAGGATACGATATTCAAGGCGAGGCTAAAGAAGTTGCAAAGCAACATGCGACTATCGCTCTTGAGCAAAAAGCCCAAGGCAAGCGCGTTATGTTGTTCTCCGGTGGAGAGCTTACAGTAACCGTTGCTGATGTTTATGGAGATGGCGGGCCAAATCAAGAATACTTAATGGCGCTGGCTGAGGCACTTAATGGCGAAGCGGGTATTTACGCACTTGCTTGTGATACAGATGGCGTAGATGGTAGTAAAGATGTAGCGGGTGCTTACATAAATAGCACCACAATTACACGCGCTCAAAACGCCGGGGAGAGCCTTCAAGCACAGTTAGAAGGGCATAATAGCCATCAGTTTTTTAAAGCCATTGATGATTTAATTATTACAGGGCCAACTAACACAAATGTGAATGATTTTAGAGTGATAGTGATTGAATAGGCGCAGTTTACCCACTTGTTCTTTATAATGGTTTCACGTAATCTTGTGCTCCAATTTTGTTAGGGTTAATACCTATGTTTTCGTTAAACAACAGTAACTTATTACGCTCTGGTTTTGAGCTTGGAAAAGGCGAAAAGCTATTTCAAGATATTGAGCGCGATATTATAAAAGTGGTGTTTTGGGAAAAGTGCGTAACTCAAAGTCATATTGTGAGCGCAACTCGTATTCCACAGCAAACTGTGTCGCGTTTACTTAAGTCGTTAACCCAGCACGGTGTAATTGTACAAAGCGATACGCTTATTCCAAATAAAAAAGGTAAGCCAGGGTTTGGCATTGCCCTTAACCCCGATTATGGATTTACCTTTGGCTTAGCTATTTTGCTTGATGCCATTTCGATTGCTGTAATGGATTTTACGGGAAAGGTGGTTTACACCCATATGCAGCTAATGTCGGATATGAGCATTAATAATGTGCTTAAATGTGCACAAAAGCTGGTGGAAGATATAAGCGCTGAGCGGGACATCCCAAGTGAAAAAGTGCTGGGAATGGGCGTGGGTATCTCTGGCTTTTTTAGCTCAATGGATGGGAAAATGAATACCCATCATATGCTAGAAGAGTGGTCGCAAGTTGATATTATCGATATTGTGTCGCAGCATTTTCAGCTTCCTACGTGGGTTGTTAACGATGCAACAGGCGCAGCTGCAGGCGAGGGCGTTGCTGGTATTGGTCGTGAGTACAAAAACTTTGTTTATATGTTTGTATCGGCCGCATTTGGTGGCGGTATTGTAAATAATGGCGACGTACTGCGCGGTACATACGGAAACGCAGGTGAGCTTGGCGACATGCTACCGCCTAAATTATATGCCCACCCTAATCTTGAATTACTAAAACGTATTTTGAAAAAAAATGGCGTAGCCGTTACTTCTATTTACGATCTGCATGACAACTTTGACCCTGATTGGCCCGGCGTTGAAGAGTGGCTGTTTAAAGTTCAAGACTCATTTGATTTAGTGGCAACCTGTTGCTCTGCATTATTAGATGCTGAAGCGATTATTATTGGTGGCCATATTCCAAAAGAGTTGGCTGAAAAAGTTATTGCACGAACTGAGGTTTATGCACAATTTAGACGTGGCGCTAAACGCCCTATGCCAAAGCTGGTGGTTTCTAATATTGATAACTTTCCGGTATCAATTGGCGCAGCCACATTGCCATTTAGAGAATTGTGTTTGTAGAGTAAGAAATACAAATTTTAAAAACAAAAAAGCCGATATTGTTTTATGCAATATCGGCTTTTTTGTTTGGGTTATTTACTCTTCAACGAATGCCTCGCCTTGTGTCATCCATTTTGCAGCTGGCTTGCCTTTTAAGTAATGATCAAAGTACTGCATCATACGTACTGAAAAATCGACCTGATTAGGAAACTTTTTCAAGTGGTGTGGTTCACCTTCGTATTGTAAAAATGTAGCATCTTTTCCTGCACGGCGTAGCGCTAAGTAATACTGCACACTTTCATGCCAAGGCACTGCATCGTCTTTGTCGCCAGACATTATTAAGATAGGTGTATTAACTTTGTCTGCAAAAAACACCGGTGAGTTTTCTATATAAAGCTCTGGTGCTTCAAATAAGTTTTTGCCAATACGGCTTTGCCCTGTTTCGTATTGAAATTGACGCGCAAGGCCCGATTTTAAACGTATGCCACTGTAAGCACTGGTCATGTTTGATACTGGCGCACCCGATACAACCGCTTTAAACATATCTGTTTGGGTTATCATAAACGCACTTTGATAGCCCGCCCAAGAGTGACCCTGCAAACCAATTTTATTTTTATCAGCTATGCCTAAATCTATTAATTTTTGGGTGGCGTTAATCATGGTTTGCGTTGACGATTTACCCGGGTGACCTATTTCAAAACGAATATCAGGTAAAAATACTGCATAACCGTTTGAGGTAAACATAGGGAAGTTAGGGCGATGATTTAATTCCATCTTAGGAAAATCAAACATGCGTTGACTCATGTAACGATAAAAATACACAACCACAGGTACTTTATCGCCTTTTTTATAGCCCGCTGGTTTTATAAGTACGCCTTGTAAGTCTTCGCCATCAAAACCTTTATAGCTTATCAGCTCTGGCTTTTCGCCCCACGCAAAATTATTAATTTGTGGGTTTAGCGTGGTCACTTGTTTTGGTGCGCTAAAGCTAAAATCAGTTTGGTAGTAATCAGGAAATTGGCTATAAGTTTGCGAGGTAAATAAGTACTTGTCAGCCTTTTTTGCTTTTTTAACCATATCAAAGCGTTTATTGCCGCTAAGCACGTTAGTTATTGTGTTAGTGGTTAAGTCGAGCTTTGCAACTTCGCTTTGTTTAGTTTGTAAGTTAATAGCAGAGACAAGTAATGTATCGCCTTTTTTAAAGCCCACTTGGGTTTTATCAAGCTTAATAACACGGTACTGCGTATTGCTTTGCTTACCATTAGTTAGGCGTTTAGCTTGCTGCGTTTTTACGTCAAATGCCCAAATATCGTATTTACTATAAGCAAGCACTTGGCTGCTATCGGTCATCCAACCAGCAAAACCATAACCAGGTTGAGTAGATGGGTAGTCGTGTTTATCATCAGCAAAGGTTGCCTGAATCGCTTTTGTAAGCGGTGTTACTTTATTATTTTTTAAATCTTTTAGCTGTATTTGGCTATCGCTAAAATAAGCTGCAAATTCACCATTTAGTGCAAGGCTTGGCCGAAACGGGTAGTTACTAATAATGGGAGTTTGTTTACCGGTGTTTATATTTACTGCAAAGTAATCAGCAAAAAAACCGCCGTACATTATTTTTTCTAGGTAGGGGATGTTAGATGAGCCAAGTAAAGACACATCTCGCTCAGGGTTTAGCGCAACTTCAGGCATATTAGAGGTACTTAGTTGTACCACTTTTTGCGAGTTAACGTGATATACCGCGCTGTAATGGCGGTTTTTATTAACTTGATTCCATTGTTGTTCTTCACGTGGTTTTATTTGCGCATCGTTGTTATGCCATACATCTAAACCTTTATGTTCACGTATGGTATCAAAGTCGTACAATGAGGCTTCATCGGTATATTCTTTGGCTTTTACTTTAGCTGCTAATTTTGGATGGTTTTCAAAATATAAGCGCTCGCCATTTTCTGACCACTTAAGAGAGGCTGTTTTACCTAAAACCCATGTTTTATCAGGTGATGCTATTGTTGAAAGTTTATCGTTTTTATATAACTGTAAACTATAGCTTCGACGGCGCGTGTCATCATTTACATAATTACCCAATGTAAACGCTGCAATGTTGTCAGTTGGGTGCCACGCTATTTTATTTGCGATTACGCCCGGTTCATCAATTAATACGCTGCAATTAAAGTCACTTAGCTCAATTAACGCTATTTGGTTGTTATTACCATCGCTGTAACTTTGACTCACTAATAGCTGGCTGTTGGCTGAGTTAATCGCGTAGCTAAATACGTTTTCTATTGTATGGGTGCGTTTATCAGATAAATTTACGATAACAAGCGCATAGCTCTTATCTTTTTTATCGGGCGTGATAGCGTTGTCTACTTCGTTTTTAGTGCTATCGGTTTTATCTTCTACTTTTGCGTCATCGTCTTTTTTATTTAAACGATAAACAAGCCACATACCGTCATCAGATAACGTGTAATCTTTTACATCAGCAAAGCTTTGTTGGGCACCTGATTGTGTGTTTACGAGTACCAGATTGTTTTTAAGGGTATCTTTTTTCTTGGTTGTTTCTTTTTCAAGTAAGGTAGGTACTTGTGTAAAAGCGACCCAGTTAGCGGCTTTATTAATATGAGGCTTAGTGCCGCGCTCTACTTCTGCGATGAGAGTATTGCTTTGTAGTGAGTAAACTTGGCCAGTTGCATTTCCACGATACGGCGTTGCACTAAAAGTGAGTACTTGACCATTGTCAGACAGTTGCGTGCTTTTAGCTGATTTAAAACTAAAAACATCTTTAAATTGTAGCGATTCTTTGGCGTGTATGCCGGTGCTAGTTAAGCTGGCAACGAGTGCCATGCTTAATAAGGTGAGTTTTGTTTTCATTATTGATTCTCGTATTATGACATTGTTTCATTGTAACGAGTTTGGTTCATAATTCGAGCGGATCAGTTAAATGGCAGCTACATACGACAAAACGACCCGTAGGTCGTTTTTTAGTATTTAATTTAGTGTTTAGTTTATTAATTTAGCAAACATTACAGCCAAATTTTTTGTAGCTCAAGCCATTGTTTTTCAAATTGAACACTTGGCTTTGCTTTAAAGTCGCTACGTACAAACTGATTCATTTTGCCTTCAACGTAGGCAAGTAAAAAGTTTGCAAGAGTAAGCTCATCACTTTGAAAGTTTTTACCTTCACGCAATTTACGCTCACGAAGTACTTGTTTAAACTGAGTTTCTAGTTTTTCAAACAAGCTTTGTACACGCTCGCGTAAACGTTCCTGCTCACCTTGCAGAGCATCGCCCGTTAAAATACGAGTAATGCCTGGATTTTTTTCAGCAAAGGTTAGAAGTAATAATAAAATATTGTAAATGCGCGTTTGGCTTTCTTTTTCGTTTTCAATAATAATATTTATACGAGATAAAAGGGTATCTTCAATAAACTCAATTAAGCCCTCAAACATACGTGCTTTGCTCGGGAAATGGCGGTATAGCGCGGCTTCAGACACACCTACTTCAGCAGCTAGTTTTGCTGTAGTGATGCGTTGACCTAAATTAGTTTCTAACATTTGTGCGAGTGCTTGCAGTATTTGCTCTTTGCGATTACTTCTTTTTGTCGCAGGCATGAACATTCCTTTTTATTAGTTATTCTTAGTGGCGCAGTTAAGAACCCTAGTCATTTTTTGTTCAAATGATTGGCGTATGTTAATGTTTTATTCAGTTTGTTTCCAGCCTTTTTATAGATGTTTAGCCAGCTGTTCGATCACCTTGCGAGCTATTTCTATTTTACTTGTAGTTGGTAATTCTAGTTGTTCGTTATGCCAGTACAGTGTTAAAGCATTATGATCGGAATTAAACCCTAAGCCACTTTTTGATACGTCATTAGCGCAAATCATATCTAGATTTTTATTTTGTAGTTTACCTTTAGCATAGCTTTCTACATTTTGAGTTTCGGCGGCAAACCCCACAGTATAAGGACGGTTTTGTTTAAGGTTGGCAATAGCTGCAATTACGTCAGGGTTTTTAGTTAAAGTAAGAGTGAGTTCGTCGCCTTGCTTTTTCATTTTTTGAGTCGCAATGTTTGCAGCTCGATAATCTGCTACAGCAGCGCAGCCAATAAATGCATCTGATTGCGGTGCATAGGTAAGTGACTCAGTTAATAGCTCCTCAGCGCTTTCTATATTGATAAGGTTTACGCCAGTAGGGGCTTTTATAGTGACCGGACCCGAAATTAAATTAACCTTAGCACCGAGTTGCAAAGCGGCTTCTGCCAGTGCATAACCCATTTTTCCAGAGCTGTGATTTGATATAAAGCGTACCGGGTCGAGAGGCTCACGCGTTGGGCCTGCTGTTATTGTAATTGTTTTTCCTGCAAGTAATTGCGGTTGCTCTTTTGCTATACATAGCGCAACTAGCTCATGAGGCTCTAACATGCGTCCAGCGCCTATATCACCACACGCTTGCTCACCTTTACCCGGGCCCCAAATAAGTACGTTACGTGCCTTTAATGTGGCTAAATTAGCTTGTGTTGCTGCGTGTGCATACATTTGCTGATTCATGGCTGGTGCAACTGCGACTTTTGCAGGCGTTGCTAGCAGTAACGTTGTTAGTAGGTCGTCAGCAATGCCGGCTGCCATTTTAGCAATAATATTACACGTCGCTGGAGCAACTAAAATTAAGTCAGCCCATTTTGCAAATTCAATATGCCCCATTGAAGCTTCAGCAGAAGGGTCTAGTAATGAGTCAGAGACTGTTTCTCCACTAACGGCTTGCATGGTCAGTGGTGTAATAAAGTGTTTAGCTGATTCAGTCATAACTACTTTTACTTCACAACCAGAGTCTTTTAATCGCCTAACGAGTTCTGCACATTTATAAGCTGCAATACCGCCGGTAATACCTAGTACAATTTTTTTGTTTGTTAAGTTAGTCATGGATGTTCATCAGTTTTTATTAAATATTGGGCTTAAAATAACAAATCTTTACCCATACAGCGAAGTTTTTTAATTCGAAATAACAGGCTAAATTTCAAATTTGCATTACATTTATAAGACACTTTCGCCTCTCAAGGATGAATAATGCAACTTACTTCACTACCAAAC
The DNA here is from genome assembly GCF_011378815.1 of Pseudoalteromonas sp. 31A1. Taxonomy (NCBI): domain Bacteria; kingdom Pseudomonadati; phylum Pseudomonadota; class Gammaproteobacteria; order Alteromonadales; family Pseudoalteromonadaceae; genus Pseudoalteromonas; species Pseudoalteromonas sp. 31A1. Next base: position 209,072 of record NZ_WTKY01000001.1, read on the forward strand.
TCACTTCGACCTCGTGAAAAGCTCATAGCAAAGGGGGCTAAGGCGCTGACTGACGCAGAGCTTCTTGCCATATTTTTACGAACAGGGTTACCGGGAATGAATGTAATTGAGTTGGCTCAGCATTTATTAAACGAAAATAAAACACTGCATAATTTGTTTAATGCCAGTATTGAAGAGTTTTGCTCTCAAAAGGGGTTAGGGACTGCTAAATATGTACAGCTACAAGCTGTGTTAGAGCTAAGCCAACGTTATATGCAGGAGCGTTGCCAACGAGACGCCGTGTTTAATTCGCCAAACTCAGTTTACGATTACCTGACTATTCAAATGCGAGGCTTGCAGCAAGAAGTATTTATGGTGTTATACCTAGATAGCCAAAATAGATTAGTAAAAGACGAGATACTTTTTTATGGCACTATTAATTCTGCCAGTGTGTATCCGCGTGAAGTGGTAAAAGCAGCTCTTAAAAATAACGCAGCCGCTGTTATTTTTGCACATAATCACCCAAGTGGTATTGCAGAACCGAGCCAAGCAGACAAACTTATTACTAATAAATTGCAGCAAGCACTGCAATTGGTCGACATAAGTGTGCTCGATCACATCATTGTGGGCGGAGAAACGTGTGTTTCGTTTGCCGAGCGAGGCCTGATTTAGCTTTGTTAGATACAGAAGTGTGTTAAAAATGAGCTGTTTAACGTGTTTTGGCAAATTAGTTTAATTTAAATGCAGTTTTTACTTTCCCTAAGGGCATTCGATCTTTATAATTAGCCGCTATCAAATTTACATATATGAGCTGATTGGATAGATCAGTGTTTGATCTTTGCCTGTAAAAGCTGTATAAAGAGCGCCCTTCGATTTATCTCTAGGGCGGAAATACACGGCCTTAGATTAAATTAAGCTCGAGCGAAGTTATTGGAGATATATAGACATGTCTAAAGTATGTCAAGTTACAGGTAAGCGTCCTGCGGTTGGTAATCACCGTTCACACGCGAGAAACGCGACTAGACGTCGTTTCCTACCTAACCTACAAACACACCGTTTTTGGGTTGAAAGTGAAAAACGTTTTGTAACATTACGCACTACTACTAAAGGTATGCGTATTATCGATAAAAAAGGCATCGACACGGTTCTTACAGAAATCCGTGCTCGCGGCGTTAAAGTTTAAGGATCTGAATCATGCGCGATAAAATCCGTTTAGTTTCAACTGCCGGTACTGGTTTTTTCTACACTACTGACAAAAACAAACGTAACATGCCTGAGAAGATGGAAATCAAAAAGTTTGATCCAAAGATTCGTAAACATGTTCTTTTTAAAGAAGCTAAAATTAAGTAATTTTAGTTCTTTTAGAATTTAAAAACCCAGCCTAGGCTGGGTTTTTTGTTTTTAAAAATATGATCAGTGAATTGATATAAAAAAACCTCGTTGGCATAACCAACAAGGCTTTAAATCAAAAAACGTTATACCAATAACATTAAATTAGTGAGCTATTTAATGCGATAAAATAATCATGTTTTTAATAAAATTGGTATCATTAGATTTTTGTGAATGCATCTTGTAGTGGTGGAACTACTTGCTTTTTACGGCTCAGTACACCATCTAACCATACTTTATCATTCTCTGGTTTTACACCGTAAGCCTGCTCAACTAAGTTTGCATCGTCAGATACAATTAGCATTTCTGAGCCTTCTTTCATTATATCGGTAAGCAGTAAAAATACAGAGTGGCGATTACCCTCAACTTTTAGCTTAGCAATATCGGCTGCAAGGTCTGCTTTAATATCGTCAAAAACAGCAAGGTCGATTACTTCTAGTTGGCCAATGCCTACCAGGTTACCGTTCATGTTGAAATCTTTAAAGTCACGCATTACTAAATCACGTGCTGGTGTGTCTTCTACCGCAGATTTAACGCGGAACATATCCATACCCAATTCTTTAAAGTCTTCGATGCCTGCAATTTCAGCTAGCGCTTCAACACATTTAATATCGGCAGTGGTACATGTTGGTGATTTAAATATGACTGTGTCGCTTAAAATTGCACACATCATAATACCCGCGATGTCTTTAGGGATTTCTACGCTGTAGAAGTCGTACATCATTTTAATAATGGTGTTTGAACAACCAACAGGACGAATCCAGCATTCAAGCGGAGTAGATGATGTTAAGTCACCTAATTTGTGGTGATCTACCACGCCAACAACGCGAGCTTGGTCGATATCATCGGGTGCTTGTGTTTTTTCTGTGTGATCTACAATATACACATCTTCACCCGCGTAGCTTAATTTAAGCTCTGGTGCTTCGAAGCCAAATTTATCAAGGATAAATTGAGTTTCAGGTGAAATTTCACCAAGACGAGTTGGAATTGCAGGCTCATCGATTTGGTTTTTTAAATAAGCCAGTGCAATTGCACCACAAATAGAATCTGAATCTGGGATTTTATGGCCCACTACATACATAGACATTGACGGAACTCCTTTAAATTTGCCGATATTCTAACAAAGTCTGCGGCCTTTAACATATAGACAGCGCAATTAAGTTTTAGTTACACTTTAAAATCTTGAATTTATTAGGTGTATTAATATGCGACTGGGCCGTAAAGGTTGGAACAACGTTATAATATTTTCGATGTTGATTATGATCTTCTTCTTAAATGGCTGGCATAAGCAACTTTTGGGAGGGGAGGATAAACCAACATTACAAGCCGTACTCCCCCAGCAAAGTTTTGTACTGACACTGCAATTTGTTGATCAAAAAATTGAGCGAATAGGAACAAGCTGGCGTACAACCCCACTACAAAAAGACATACCACTTGTGTGGCAAGCATCTGAGCAGCAACTTAGTGATTTAATTAACCAATGGCAAAGCGCGCAGTTAATGGGTGTTAACGAATCTGTTGTTTTTAATCCTAATGCACCTTTATATGTTGCTACATTTGAGTTGGCTGGCGAGAGTTTACCTTGGGTTTATTTGCTTTATAAAGGCGATGGACAATATTACTTACTCGAAAAGAGTAGCCAACGAATACTCGCACTCGATTTAAAAACTGCACAGCAGCTATTTCCTAGTTTTGATTTTTCACAAAGTGAGTCTAATTAATGCCTGAATTACCAGAGGTAGAAGTGAGCCGAATGGGCATCACTCCCCACGTACAAAACCAAGTTGTTACAAAGGTAAATATTTACAATGCCAGTATGCGCTGGCCAGTGCCAGATGACGTGTATCAACTTGAAGGGCTAATTGTTACTAGTATTGAACGACGAGCTAAATACTTACTTTTACACTGTGAGCTTGGGAGCACTATTTTACATTTGGGTATGTCAGGTAATTTACGTGTTGTAGATAAAAGTGAGTCGCTTAAAAAGCATGACCATGTAGAGTTTATTTTTGGCAACGGTAAAGCACTGCGCTTAAACGATCCTCGTCGCTTTGGTTGCTGCTTATGGCAAGAGCCAGGTGAGGTGCATAAGCTACTCTCTAAGCTTGGTCCTGAGCCGCTTACCGATGACTTTTTTGCTAAACGCGTGTACGAACAGTCGCGCAATAAAAAAGTACCTGTAAAGCAATTTATTATGGATAACGCAGTGGTGGTTGGTGTTGGTAATATTTACGCGAATGAATCGTTATTCAAAGCGGGTATACATCCAAAGCGAGAAGCGGGAAAAGTATCGCTCAAACGTTATCAAGCACTTATCCCTATTATAAAAGACACGCTTGCTGCGGCTATTATGCAAGGTGGTACAACGCTTAAAGACTTTGCACAAAGTGATGGTAAGCCAGGGTATTTTGCTCAAGAGTTATTAGTATATGGGCGTAAAGGCAAGCCATGTATGACGTGCGAAAACGAATTGGAAGAAATTAGATTGGGGCAGCGCAGTACTATTTTTTGCTCAAATTGCCAAAAGTAGTTATCCAGGGCGTGTTGACCTTTCGTGATTAATTTTGCAGCAGACTGTTTGGTATTTAGGCAAGGTAGAGCCTATGTAGTGTGGTTATTCCCCATAAATTGGCGATAACGCAGAATAAATGCCGAACATGCGCTGTCCTTTGGATTCTTTCTAGGGACGATTAACTCTTTGTTGCTCGATTTTTACTTAGCCCGCTAGGTTACAAACCTCGCGCCGCGATTAAATCGCCCCTAGATTGAACAAATTTCAATCCACAAAGATCAACACGCCCTAGTTATTTGAGTATTCAGTTATTTAAATTTTATCGATTCTAAATTTAATGATATTTAAGGGCCAGCTTTAAAAGCTGGCCCTTTATTTTAAAGCTCGAACGGTGCTACACCGACCGCTTTCATTTTATATCCTACCTGCGCTATTTCGCCCGACCATGTTTCTGTACTAATTATTCCGGTCACGACAATTGCGTCGTATAGGCTATCTATTGGTACTCCACCTTTAATTGTTACATGGACTATTTGATTTGGCGGTGGTGGTGGTACGTGTATACAGGCGCCAAAATAAGGAACGAGTAAAAACTCGGTAATTACTTCGCTATCGCCCTCAAGTGGCACAACAAAACCAGGCAAACTCACCGATTGGCCATCAAGTGCCTTTACCACTGGAGCATCTAAATCGGGTTGCACCCAGTTTTGATCACTACCTTGGTGATTAGCTTGTGCTTGAGTGTCTATTTGCACGTGGTTTTTAGGGATTAAGTCTTCCCAAAAAATTTCTTTTGGTGGATTAGCATAACTCGCTACGCTTATAAATAATAAGCCAATAGCAGCAATGTACTGAAAAGCTGTTTTAAAAAATGTCATAAAATCCCTAAAAATTATGCTTTTATACTCATACCATCGCTGAGTGAATAAAAATAAGCGCGAGTAGCGGGTATTAAGCCAATAATAAAACCGGCTGCCATAATAACGCCGATTAAGCCCAGTTCATAGTAAGAGAGTATTGTGATATTTACGCTTATACCGGCATGACTTTGTAAGTAACCGCCGGCTGAAAAAATAGCTAAATAGTAAAGCACACTACCTGCTAGGCAACCAAGTAAAGTGGTCAGTAGTGACTCAATACTTATAAGTGTAAATAAATGCCAAGGGCGAGCGCCTACCGAACGTAATATAGCAAGTTCGCGACGACGCTGACTCAGGTTTGCGAGCAATGTCGTTAGCATGCCAAGTAGGCTAATTAACACGACAACAGCTGAGAATAGCAAAAGTATTTTTTCTACTATGGCGAGCATTTCCCATAACTCTTTAAGTGTTACGGTTGGCATAATGCCAAGCAGGGCTTCTTGCTTATATTGATTTATATTGCGCCTAATTTGTAGTGTGTATAAAGGCGAATTAAACCCCATTAAAAATGCCGTAATTTGTTTAGGATGACCTGTTAAATCATTATGCTTTTCGTGTTCAGCGTGTTCAGCGTGTTCAGCGTGTTCAGCGTGTTCAGCGTGTTCAGCGTGTTCAGCGTGTTCAGCGTGTTCAGCGTGTTCAGCGTGTTCAGCGTGTTCAGCGTGTTCAGCGTGTTCAGCGTGTTCAGCGTGTTCAGCGTGAACTGGACTTGATCCGCCGTGAATTAAATCTATTGCAGCTAAAGGTATATGTAATGTTTTATCAACAGGCGTGCCTGTTGGATTTAAAATACCGACGATTTTAAATGGGTTGTCGTCATGATGATGAAAGCTGGTGTTCCCCATACCGTGCGATATAACAATAGAGTCGTTAAGTTTATAACCTAATTTATTAGCGACTTCACTACCTAGCACCACTTCGTTAATTGCAGCAAAAGGGTGGCCTTTATTAAAGGTTAAATTTTGTTTTTTTGCAAAGCGATAATGGCTAAAATAATCAAGTGTTGTGCCTAGTACCGCTTGGCCTTTATGGCTGTCGCCTAGGCTTATAGGTATGCTCCATTTTACGCCTCGCTGACTGGTTATGTATTCATAACTTTTCCAGCTTACGCCGTTATTAGTATGGCCGATTCTAAATACTGACGAAAGCAGCAACTGTATGTCGCCGGTACGTGCACCAACAATTAAATCAGTGCCCGAAATAGTATTACTAAAACTACTTTTAGCATCAATTCGTACACGTTCAATACTTAAAAGTAGCATTACACTAATTGCGATAGTAAATAATGTAAGCAGTACACTTGCGCGGCGGTTTAATAAGCTTTTGTAAGCAAGTTTAGCGAGAATCATACTTGTTCCTGCAAGCTTATAAGGTCAATGGAGCGGTCAAATAAAGGCTTTAGTGTTTCATCGTGGCTCACAAATACCAGCGTACTATTAGATAACGTTGCCTGCTCAAACAGTAGGTTTATAAAGCTTTCACGGTTATTTGTATCGAGTGCAGATGTGGGCTCATCAGCAATTATTAATTCAGGGCTGCCTATAAATGCGCGAGCGGCAGCAACGCGCTGTTGCTGTCCAATACTCAATGTCGCTACATCTTTATGGTGATACTGCGCAGTAAGGCCTAAAGCATTTAATAACCGCATCGCTTCTTTTTGTAAGGCAGAGTTTTTATTTGATGATTGCTTTAATATTTTTTGTTTTCGGCTTTTTGAAAACTCACACCCAAGCGTTATATTTTCAATAGGAGTTAAATAAGGAAGCAGGTTAAAGTTTTGAAAAATGTAGCCAATGTGATCCGCTCTAAAAACATCACGGGTAGTATTGCTTAATGTAGTTAGGTTTTGGTCTAAAATTGATACCTCACCGCTGGTGGCTGTATTAATACCAGCAAGAATCGCTAACAATGTCGATTTACCTGAGCCACTAGGACCGTGTAAAAAAATATGCTCACCTTTTTCTATAACTAACTCTTTTATGTTGAGCGTGGGTGAGCTATCGCTTTTATGCCACTTAAAAGTTACGTTTTTTAGGTTGATCATTACTTTATTTTACCATTTCCAATAATTGAGGTTTCTGCGCGTTTTAAATTGCCTAATAATATTAAATGGCTTAGGTTTTAGTTTATCTTCACTTAATAAAAACTCATTTGTTGCAGCAACTACGCGTTCACTCGACTGCCCATCAGTATATGGATGAAGCTCTTGGCAATAGTTTTCAATGTTTTTCATAAGTGTTTTAGGGTACGTGAAAGCCTGCTCTAAGGCTTCTTCAACTTTATTAGGGTCTGTTACATTAAGTAGGTGTTCCTCAGGAGCATTATTACAAAAGGTGACCACAGGTTTTCGTTGGACTAAAAACATTAAAAGTACTGATGATGTATCGCATAACATAACATCGGCTGATTTTAATAAAGGGACTACGTCGTCGGTCTCAATAAACGTTAAATTTTGATTGCTTAATGCCTTATATTTGCTCACCAATTCAGTTGGCATTTTTGGATGAAATTGCATTAAAATTCGCCATTTTCCGGTTTCACTAAAATGTTTTATTTGCTCATATAGCTTTGGTGCAAGCGATAGTCGCTTTGAAAATGTAGAGCAGATTAATAAGGTTGGTCGGGTGTCTGATTTATTTGTATAAGGCGTTTCGGTGATGCCATCAAATAATCGGTCAAGAGGAGGCCAGCCAGTTTCTGTTACCTTGAAATAGCCTAGTTTTCTTTGTAAGGCTTTAAATGGGATTGTTGTATTTGGGCCTTGTGTACAATACAGATCGAAACAACCTCTAGCTTTAAGATGATCGTTATTCCCTTTTTTATCTAGCTTACCTGCATCAAAGCCATGAAACACACCTACTTTGATACCAGGGAAAAAAGTGGGTATTAGATTAGCCGGTGCAAACGTTGCATCGGGTTTCCATTCGTGAATATCTACTATTGTATTAAGCCGTTTTTCTTCTTTTTTTAAAAAATTAGGATTGACTGCCAAACCTTGTAAAAACCAGCGCACTTCACCACCATTAGCTAATATTGCAGCCTGAATAGGCCTCAAAATAGCATATGAATAGTTTTGAGAAATATACATCAAGTATTTTTTATTTTTAGTGGCAGTTAAGTAGTTCAAGCTATCTCCTCAGGCTGGTTGGCACATTAAGTTTACCCCATTGCGACTCGCTTATAAATATATGCCTTTATTTGTTTTAAGCATCCGATTGAGCTTTGAGGTTGGCTAGATTATTATACAGCCCATATAACCCCATACCATACTTTGCTCAAAGAGCATCCCTAACCCCGGAGATAGCATGACTAGCTATAAAGTTTTAGACGTAAACGATGATTTACCCATTCGTACCAAAGGTGAAGTACACAGCGGTAAAGTTCGTTCAGTTTATTGGTTAACTGATGAAGATAGCGCGCGACTAATTAAAGATAAAGGCTACAAAGTGCCACAGGGTACTGAGTTGGCGATTATGGTTATTTCAGACCGAATTTCTGCATTTGATTGCATTTGGCAAGGCGAAAATGGTTTAAATGGCGTACCAGGTAAAGGTATAGCGTTAAACTCGGTTGCAGCCCATTGGTTTAAGTTATTTGATAAAGCGGGTCTTGCGGGTAACCACATTGTTGATATTCCGCATCCATATGTATGGATTGTGCGCAAAGCCAGTACTGTAAAAGTAGAGGCAATTGCTCGCCAGTATATTACCGGTAGCATGTGGCGCGATTACGCTAAAGGCATACGTAACTTTTGTGGTATTGCCTTGCCAGAAGGCTTAAAAGCGAACCAAAAGCTTGATAACGTTTTAATTACGCCATCAACAAAAGGTATTATTGAAGGCGTTGCCGATATTCCGGCCGTTGATGATGTAAATATAACTCGCGCTAACATTACTAATAACTTAGATGTATTTAACTTTAAATCGGCAGATGACGTAACCAAATACGAAAAACTGTTAGTTGAAGGTTTTAAATTAATTAGTGATGAATTAGCGAAGCTTGACCAGATTTTTGTAGATACAAAATTTGAGTTTGGTTATGTAGAGGATTTAAATGGCGCGCAACAGCTTATTTATATTGATGAAGTAGGCACGCCAGATTCATCACGTATTTGGGATGAATCGGCTTATCAAGATGGTAAAATTGTTGAAAATTCTAAAGAAGGCTTTCGCCAATTACTTATTAATAATGTGCCAGAGAGCGACGTATTATTAAATAAAGATCGCATGAGTGAGCGTGAGCAGTTAGCTAAAGATTATATTTTACCAGAATCAGTAATGCTTGAAGTGTCAAATACCTATGTTGGCATAGCGAGCAAAATTGTGGGTAAAGATATTGTGATCCTTGAAGATCCTCGCCAAGAAGTAATTACTATTTTAGATAACGATTACGGATTAATTGTTAAATAGCAGCACTTAAGTGCTAACAAAGCCAGTAACTAAGTCTTTATTTTTAGTTACTGGGCTATAATTCTTGCAATTAGTGCTCGTCTCTAATTAACTTAACCTAATATTAATATTTAGGTGTTGTTATGTTTGAGCGGGCATTGCAAAAATTTGTAAAAAGCAGTTACTTTTTAGCTATAGGTTTGTTTTTTAGTCAGTTTGCTTTAAGTGCTAATATTGAATTAGTAATAGAAGATCAACACGGCCAAAAGTTATCAGGTGCAGTGGTTGAGCTTAATATTGCTGACAAACAAGCCACACCATCAAATTTGCCCATTGCTATAATGGATCAAGTCCATAAGCAGTTTTTACCCGAATTATTAGTTGTACAACAGGGTCAAAAAGTTAACTTTCCTAACAGCGATAATATTCGCCATCATGTTTATTCTTTTTCACAAGCTAAGCCTTTTCAACTAAGATTATATTCAGGGCAACCAAAAGAGCCCATTACGTTTGAGCAACAAGGGGTTGTTGTTTTAGGGTGTAATATTCATGACTCTATGGTTGGCTATATCTATGTAGCTAGTAGTGAATCCGTATATAAAACAGATAAAAAAGGCTATGTTAGTTTGCCTATTAATACGCTGCCTGCACAAGTGAGTGTGTGGCACCCTTTACAAACAGCGCCATTGGAGAATAAAAAAATGATAACAATTAGTTCTCAAAAACAGTTACAGATAACAGTAAACACATCGACCCCAGCACCTAGAAATACCTTTGGTAGTAAGTTTAAGGCTGGTAATGACTAATAGTTTACGAAATCGCATAACCATTTTATGTGTTGGCTTAGTGTTATTAACCACTATGGTCAGCTTGTTTAGTTTTTGGTGGTCTACGAGTAAGTTTCAAGAAGAAAAAGTAAATCAAGACATTACCGTAGCGCAAAATGTTTATAAGCAATATTTAAAATCAAAAGAAAGCCTACTACTAACCGCAGCAAAAGTACTCACCTCCGACTTTGGTTTTAAGCAAGCTGTAGCAACGCGGGATGCCGGGACAATAAGCAGTGTGCTGTTTAATCATAGCCAACGTATTGATGCCGAATTAATGCTGCTACTTGATTTATCGGGTAGGCTAATTTCCGCCAATACTGACGAAGACGCTTTTGCACATAACTTAAAGCCGTTAATGGAAGAGCTTTTAAGTGCGCCAGAAGAGTCTAGTTTTGTGGTGCTAAATAACGAGCTTTACCAAATTATTTTATTACCCGTAAGAGCGCCACGTACAGTGGCCTATAGTTTGGTGGGTTTTAAAATTGATGACAATGTAGCCCATGAACTAAAAAGCTTAACAGGCATGGATGTGAGCTTTATAGGTAGCGCTGACGATATTGTTATTAGTTCATTAGCTAATCGCCCTGAGCAATTTGAACCTGTTAGCTATTTTAGTACCGTAACCACATCGCGTTTTTTTGGTGAGTATTTGGTGTATCGTAACCGAGATATAGATTTACCATCGTTGTTGACCCATCCTATAATTATTTTACTGAGCGCCGATTTAACACAAAGTTATAGTGACTTCGAAAAACTTCTTTTTACACTTATTATTTTAGCTATTTTAACTATGTTTGTAGGTGTTATTACGAGCAGCATATTTGCAAATAACTTAACTACGCCACTTACTCAACTAGCTGTAATAGCAAGGCAATTTGCACAAGGTAATTATGCTTTTGAATTTAAAGGGCGAAGGCAAAGTACCGAAATAGACACGCTAGTCGCAGCGTTTGATAGCATGGGTAATGATATTAATCAGCGCGAGCAACAAATTAGCTTTCAAGCCAGACACGACTCCCTAACAGGCTTTTATAACCGCTCAGCCATGCTTGAGGTGCTTGATGAAGAGTTGGATTCATCAGCCGAGTACACGCTCGTTGCAATAGACATCAAAGGTCTTCGCCATATAAACGATAAGCTCGGTCCGCGCATTGGTGATGACTGCCTAAAGGCGGTTGCTTGCAGGATAAGTGAGTTTTCGGATGAGTTAGGGGGCTTTCATGCTCGTATTGGCGGCGATGAGTTTTTAACTGTGTTTCCGACTGCGGCAGCGCGCGAACACAAAAGCGGTATTGTTGGCTTAATGGCACAATTACAAGCGTGCTACACCATTCAAAAACTAAAAATTAACTTACGCTTTAGTGCGGGCATTGTGCAGTATCCTACGCAAGGAATTGCAAGTGATGACTTAATGCGCCGCGTGCTAATTGCTGTTGAAAGTGCTGCAAACACACAAGAGAGCATACATTATTATCAAAATGGTGAAGACGAGGCGCACTTAGAGCGCTTAATAATGCTTGATGAATTAAAGCAGGCTATTAGTGATGATGATGGTCAGTTATTTATGACCTATCAGCCAAAATTACACATGAAAACGCAAAAAATAGATAAAGTTGAGTCGCTTATTCGCTGGCAGCGAAAAGATGGTAGCTGGGTTAATCCTGAACTGTTTATTGACTTGGCTGAGCAGTCGGGCCTTATTGTTGAACTTACAGGGTGGGTTGTTAATACGGTTGTAGCACAAGTAGCTGATTGGCAGTTTAAAAATATAAACTTACAGGCTGCAATAAATGTATCTGCGCAAGATATAGCATTTCCGGGCTTTCATGCTGCATTAGTTCGTACGCTTAAAAAGTACAAAGTAGACCCTAAGCTGATCACTATTGAGCTTACTGAGCGCGATATGATCGAAAACGAAGAAAAAGGTATTAAAGCGCTCGAAAACCTAAAGGCAATTGGCGTTAAAATATCATTAGATGATTATGGTGTAGGGCAAACATCACTTGGTCGATTAAAAATGTTACCGATTGATGAGCTTAAGCTAGATAAGTGCTTTATCCTAAAACTTGATGAATCGCAAAAAGATCAATTTATAGTGCAATCATCAATTACGTTGGGGCATCAGCTAGGTTTCTCGGTTGTAGCTGAGGGGGTTGAAACACTTGGCTCATTAAATTTACTTAGAGGTATGCAGTGCGACCATGCACAAGGCTATTACTTAAGTAGGCCTTTAAAAGCAGAACTATTAGAAGAATGGCTGGAGGAATACTATGAAAAAAATTAAATACTTATTAGCAAGTTTGTTTTTAATAATTAGTGTACCGAGCATTGCAAGCAATGGAAAACTGCTAGCTACGCCGGGAGTTTCTCAAATTGAAGGCAGTGGCGGCGGTGGTATTGTACCGTGGGCACAACTTGCTGGGTACGCAAGTGATGATGAATTTTCGGTAAATGGCTTTTGTAGCCGCGCAGATGTAACCGACTACACACTTGACGTATGTGGTGCACAACTTAATTTATTTAATCGTGTTGAGCTTAGTTATGCCCAACAGCGCTTTGATGTACCAGCACTTGATGCTGAAATAGAGCAATCAATTACAGGTGCTAAAATACGTTTATATGGTGATATTGTTTACAGTGATTGGCCACAACTTAGCTTAGGTATTCAGCATAAATCACTGGATGATGGCAGTATTGCAACACCTGTAGGCGCAGAAGATACTAGCGGCACTGACTACTACCTCGCTGCTAGTAAATTACATTTAGGGGCCATTGCTGGTTATAACTGGTTTTGGAACGTAACCACACGATACAGCGAAGCTAATCAACTTGGTTTGCTTGGCTACGGTGGAGAAAATGGTAGTGGTAAAGTGCTATTTGAAGGCAGCACAGCTATATTTTTTAGTCGTGAAGTAGCCGTAGGTGTTGAGTATCGTCAAAAATCAAATAACTTAAACTTAGGCGAACAAGATTGGAAAGACTTATTTGTAGCATGGATGCCTAATAAGCACGTAAGTGTGACAGCGGCTTACCTTGATTTAGGAAGCATTGCAGGGGCTGACGATCAAACAGGTTGGTATTTATCGGTAACAGGGTATTGGTAATGAAAAGCGTTAGTATTTTTTTGATTTGTTTAGGGTTGCTTAGTGGGTGCGCGAACTCTACTAAGCTCTCACTTTATCAAAAGCTGGATGGTAAAGCGGGGATAGGCAGAATTATTGATAGCTTTATCTATCAAATAGGTAATGACGAGCAGATAATTCATTACTTTGAACACAGTAATATAGCGTACTTTCGCCAAGGGTTTATTACTCATATGTGCATGTTAGTAGAAGGCCCATGTACATACGATGGCGACTCTATGGTGGCTATTCATACTGGTATGCATATTACAGAGAAAGATTTTAATCATGTTGTTGATTTGCTTATAAATGCAATGAATGAGCAAAATATTAGCCATAGCTTACAAAACGATATTCTTTCTAGAATGGCGCCACTTCGTAGTGAAATTATAAAAATGTAATCACTTTGTTTTTGTTATGCTCCTTTCAAGGTAGAATATAAAGAAAAAATAATAGTGATCCTATATGAATATAATTTTTGATACACAAAGCCTTTACTATCTCCCTCAGTATATCCCTGTATATAAAGAATTATGTAGAAATGGCATCAAAAGTAAATTTGTATTTTATAAAAATAGCCATGAACATTTAATTCAGCGTGTTATAGATGACTATGACTTAGAGCACATCTGGGTTAACGAACAACAACAATCAATTGCTTATTACGAAAATGAAAAAGCTGATTGGGTTTTTTTTGCTAACTCTTTTTGTTACCTAGACCGCTTACATAAAGTATCTAAAAGCGCTCAGCTCGGACATGGAATAGGCCCTAAATCAAGTTACTATACTAAGTCTAGTCAAGCAATGACAGTTAGGTTTGTTGAAGGTCAGTACAGACTAAACCGTTTAAAATCAATGTATCCAAATGATGAATTTGTTGATGTAGGCTTTTGCAAATTAGACCCTATTTTCAATAAGGAAAAAATTGATGGCACGTTAGAATTAACTAACTTTGATAATAAAAAACAAACTATTTTATACGCTCCTACATTTTATCCAAGCAGCTTAGAGTTATTTCCTGAAAATTGGCCGGAACATTTTGGCGATTACAACATCTTAATAAAACCTCATTACTTTTCTATTAGTAAAGAGCGTTATAAAAAACACGTGAAATTGCTAGATCATTGGTCAACGTATCCCAATGTATATTTAGCAAAAGTAGAAGATTATTCGTTAGTGCCTTTTTTAGATAAAGCAGATTTATTGATTAGTGATGCATCATCAGCTTTATTTGAATTTGCTCTGTTAAACAAGCCGGTCATTTGGTGCGATTTTTTGAAGTTGCGTTGGGGATACAAAGGAATATTTTCATATCGTTTTAAAAAGCGAATGGATCAAGATTATGGTGAGTATGCGAATGTTGCTATACACGCCAAAAAATATAAAAACCTTAAAAAGTTAGTTGAACAACAACTGGCTGAACCAGAAAGCTTAGCTAATATTAGATTGTCTTTATCAGAAAAGTTAGCGGGTAAAATGGACGGTAAAGCAAGTAACAGAATTGTTCAATATTTAATAAAAAATAAGTAACTATTACAAAAGTATTTGGATGTAATCGAACTACTAAAAGGATTTATAAACTCTAAATTATAATTGGGCTTTAGAAATGAAAAAAATTGGATATACAACGGGTGTTTTTGACTTATTCCACATAGGTCATTTAAATATTCTGAAAAGAGCCAAATTAGAGTGTGATTACTTAATTGTGGGTATTACTACCGATGAGTTAAGCAAGTCAGCTAAAAATAAAGAGCCAGTGATTCCTTTTCAGGAGCGTATGGAAATAGTTGAAGCAATAAAATTTGTTGATGAAGTTGTTCCCCAGGTTAACTATGACAAAGAAGAAGCCTGGAACAACTTAAAATTTGATAAAATGTTCGTGGGTGATGATTGGAAGGGCACCGATAAGTGGAACCAAATAGAAGCTGACTTTAAAAAGTTTAATGTTGAAATATGTTATTTCTCTTATACCTCTCATACATCTAGTACGAAATTAAGAAACGTATTAGACAAAATATGTAGTGCTAAATAATTAATGAAAAACCTAATTAGCTGTCAGCAATTACACGAGCAACTTAATAATCCTGCATTAGTGATATTTGATGCAGGTATGCTGCGCCCAGGTGTTTTGGGTACTTATTCGCCGCAAGCAATGCTGCCTAACGCTAAACGTTTTGACATAAAAAACGAATTGGCCGATAGATCAAATCCCTTACCAAGTATGGTATGCAGCGAGCAGCAGTTTACCCACATGATGCAAAATGCAGGTGTAAATAACGACTCGTTTATAGTTGTATACGAAGATGGCGGTTTATTTAGCGCAGCAAGAGCGTGGTGGATGTTTAAAGCTATGGGGCATCACAATGTAATAGTACTCAGTGGTGGCCTTAAAAAGTGGTTAGAGAGCGATTACGCCACACAACAAGGTTATAGCAAAGCGTCAGGTAAAGGTGATTTTACGGCAAACTATAACTCTGCGTATTTTATTAATAGCCAACAAGTGGTTGACGTAATCGATGAGCCCAGCACTGCATTGCTAGATGCACGTGCTTATAAGCGTTTTACAGGCGAAGAAAGTGAACCCCGAAAAGGTATGCGTAGCGGGCATATCCCAAATAGTCGCTCGTTACCTTTTATGAATTTACTCAATAAAGGTGAAGCAAAACCACTTACTGAAATTAAAGCGATATTTAATGACGTGGTTGATGATGCGCAGCAGCTACAATTTAGCTGTGGCTCAGGTATTACAGCCTGTGTTTTAGCGTTATTTGCTACCGAGTGTGGTTACAGTAATTTAAGCGTTTATGATGGTTCGTGGAGTGAGTGGGGCGCAAGTGATTCATTGCCCATCGCCACGGGAGAAAAGTAGACGTGTTGGATATGTAAAGCTTGCTCACGTTAAAAGCGCAGCGTCTCTAAACCTCTTTGTGAATAACAGTATTTAAAAATATTACTCACAAGGAGAAGTGAAAGAGAAGAAAATGAGAAGGTAAAACTAATGCTTACTCTAAAAGCGCAGCGCCTCTAAACCTCTTTGTGAATAACAGTATTTAAAAATATTACTCACAAGAAAAAGTGAAAGAGAAGAAAATGAGAAGGTAAAAACCAATGTTTGCTCGTATTTGTATTAAATGGTTTTTACTTTCTAAAACCATAAGGGCAGTTTTTACAACCATTTTTGCAGCACGAACCACGCTTTAAAAAAAACCACTTACTAAATATCATGTAACCACTTTGCATGGTGTAGTCGAGGCCTTCAATTAAATTTTCGTTACCTCTAAATTGTTTTGCAAAGTCTATTTGGGTTTTAATAGGTTGTGTATAAACACCCTCTAAAAAAGTATTTATTTTATTAAGCGTGCACTTGCGGCATAAACAACTTGTTGCTGTGGTATCTAGCGGTAAAATAGCCGGCAGCTCATTGCACCAACACGCTGATATATCGTCTACATTACACGTTAGAGTGCTGTGGCACTGAGTGCAGTTAAGTTGAGTCATTATAATTCTTTTTAGTAACAGTGAGCCAAGAATAACAAATATTATGAATACACAAAAAGCATTAGCTGAATTTATTACGTTTGGTGAGCAAAGGGATGAAGCTATATCGGTTATCGTTTCAAGCCCTGCTGATAGCAATAAAACTCATTATACTCTCTCAACCGAGGTTTTAATTGATGTACTTAAGCGCTGTTTAAGTGACGAAATAGACTTAGATGATTTAGAGCTTTGGGCAAACGTAATTGAATCGCGAGATGACATTGATTGTGCAGAGCACGAAGGTTTTATTTATGCACTCAGTAATAGTGAGCAAATGGGGGAGCTTAACCATCAAAAGATTGAGCAAATAGTTGCGTTAGTAAAAATTTGATTTGTTTAAAAAGCGAGGTGTAAAACCTCACCTACAATATATGCAATCCTGTAGGTGCGAATTTATTTCGCGCTCATGTAGCGTGGCTTTGGTGGTTAAAAAGCGAGGTGTAAAACCTCACCTACAAAAAAACCGCATTTCAATTGAATGCGGTTTTTTAAATTGAAGACAATCGTTTTAAGCGATTATTTATGATATCCCAAGCACGTTTCGACTTCGTTTTTAGAACCTAAAATAACGGCTACACGCTGGTGGATTGCATCAGGCTGAATATCCATAATACGCTCGGTACCGGTTGATGCGATACCGCCAGCTTGCTCTACTAACATAGCCATTGGATTTGCTTCGTAAAGTAGGCGTAATTTATTTGGCTTTTTAGGATCTTTAGTGTCACTAGGGTAAGTAAATAAACCACCACGGCTAAGTACACGATGCACATCGCCCACCATTGCTGCAATCCAGCGCATATTAAAGTTTTTAGCGCGCGGGCCTGTATCACCTGCTAGCAAATCATCGATGTAGTTTTGCATAGCTGGTTGCCAATGGCGTTGGTTAGACGTATTAATGGCAAATTCGTTTGTATCAGCAGGAATATCAGCAAAATCTTGTGTAAGTAAAAAGCTGCCTTGTGTTTTATCAAGGGTAAACATACGCGTGCCTTTACCTGTAGTCAGCGCAAGCATTGTTGACGGGCCGTAAAGTACGTAACCTGCTGCAACTTGCTTATGACCTGGCTGCATAAAAATGCTTTCGTCAGCGGCATCAGAACCTTCAGGCGCTTCCATAATAGAAAATATAGTACCGACAAGCGAGTTAATATCGGTATTTGACGAGCCATCGAGTGGGTCAAATGCCACTATAAATTTAGCGTCTGGGTTACCTGCTACTGTGTAGTCTTCTTCTTCAGAAGCGATTGCTTTAACCGTACCTGATTCCAGTAAAATATCTTTTAACAGCTGATTAGATAATACATCGAGCTTTTTTTGAGTTTCACCTTGAATGTTTTCATCAAGGGTTGAGCCTAATACGCCAGAAAGCGCGCCTTGACCAACGCGAAATGAAATCTCTTTACATGCCGCTAAAATTGTTCGAATTAATGATAAAAGTTCTCTTGAACAACCATCTTCTAGTAATACTGGAGGGAGTCTACGCATTCTATTTTCCTGATAACGTGTTAAAACCAATCATAATGTGAGAGAGATTAGCTTAGAGCGCTGAAATTCGTCTTAAATAACTGTATTGTTTAAATAGCACCCTATAATGGGACCACCTAATCGTACTTAAAACACAAATAACAAAGATAAGATTATGAAAAAAATACCACTACTAAGTTACATATTCTTTACTGTGCTGTGCTCTATCATAACTCAAGCGCACGCAGCAATTAAGTCAATTGATGAATTTACTACGCAAATGAATCATTTTCCGGGCTATTATTCGTTTTTTTACGATACCCAAAACGGAAAAGTATATTTAAAAGTTGATAAGTTTGAACAGCAATTTGTACTGCAGCAAAGCTTGCCTTACGGTATTGGCTCTAACGACATAGGTCTTGATAGAGGTCAGCTTGGTAATACTCACCTTGTGCAGTTTGAGCGTTTTGGCGACAAAGTAATGTTACGTGCTGTAAATACTTACTATCGTGCTAATACAAGTAACAAGGCTGAACAGCAAAGTATTAAAGAAGCGTTTGCATCAAGTATACTCGCTGGTTTTAAAGTGGTTGCAGAAGATAAAGTCACAGCACTTATTGATTACACGCCTTACTTATTAAGTGATGTACACGGCGTAAGCCGAACGCTTGCTGCACGTAAGCAAGGCAACTTTAGCCTTGATGAATCGCGTAGCGCCGTTTATATGAATCGCTCAAAAGCATTTGTAAAAAACACCGAGCTTGAAGCCGTACTTACATTTAAAGGCACAAAACCAGGTGAGTTTGTTCGCCAAGTAAGTGCTGACCCATACTCACTTACCGTACACATGCACCATTCACTTATTCAATTACCAGACGATAACTACACGCCGCGCAAGTTTAATCCACAATCAGGTTTTTGGAGTATAGAACATAAAGATTACGCAGCGCCACTTGGCGAGTCAATGTATGTGCGTTATATACCGCGCCATCGTTTAACTAAAAAGGATTCAAGCTTACCTATTAGTGAACCTGTTAAACCAATTGTTTATTACCTTGATCCTGGCGTTCCAGAGCCCGTTAAAAGCGCTTTGCTTGAAGGTGGAAAGTGGTGGAACGACGCATTTACGGCGGCAGGATATAAAAATGCATTTATAGTAAAAGTGCTGCCAAGTAGCGCCGACCCTATGGATATTCGTTACAACGTCATTCAATGGGTACACCGTGCAACGCGTGGTTGGTCATACGGTAGTTCGGTAATCGACCCACGTACAGGTGAAATACTTAAAGGGCACGTAACACTCGGCTCATTGCGTGTTCGCCAAGATATTTTAATAGCCGAAGCACTCGCTGCACCTTATTTAAAAGGCAATGAAGTTGCTAAAAGCTTGCAAGCAATGGCGCTTGATCGTATTCGCCAATTAAGCGCACATGAAATTGGCCACACGTTAGGTATTTCTCATAACTTTGCAGCATCGGTAGGGGATAGAGCCTCAGTAATGGATTACCCACATCCGCTACTTAGTTTTAATGAACAAGGTAAGCTTGATGTAACGCGCGGCTATGCAACAGGCATGGGCGTGTGGGATACCCAAGTAATTAAATATGGCTATAGCGATTTTACTAACCAAGATGAAAGCGCAGAACTTGCTGCTATTTTAAAAGAGAACAAAGCCAAAGGCCTTGAGTTTATATCAGATAGCGACGCTCGTGCTAAAGGTGGCGCGCATCCAACAGCTCATTTATGGGATAACGGCACTAATCCTTCGCAGGAACTTTTAAGAGTACTCGACGTACGTAAAAAAGCGCTTTCGCAGTTTGGTATTAATAATATTAAAACGGGCGACTCATTATCGCAATTAGAAGAAAAACTAGTTCCGCTTTATCTGTTTCACCGTTTTCAGGTTGAGGCTGCAGTGAAACTTATAGCCGGTGTTGATTACGAATACGAAACACGCGGTGACTCACCCGTAAAAGGCGCACAAGTCGTTAATAAAAAAACACAGCAAGAAGCGGTAAACGCTATTTTTGCAACACTTAAACCAAGTAACTTATTACTTCCTGAATCTGTGTTATCGCTAATTCCGCCAAAAGCATATGGCGAGTCTAAATCGCGCGAGAGCATAGTTGGGCGCACAGGGTTAACGCTCGATGCAATGGCATTACCCGAGGTTGCAGTGCAGCACAGCTTGTCGCTTTTATTAAATGCACAGCGTTTAAATCGCTTAGCGCAGCAACAAGCGCGTAGTAATGACTTTTATAGTTTAGATGAGTTACTTGAGGAGCTATATAGCCAAGTGTTTAACGTGTCGTCACCTAATACAATGACAGGTAAAATAACTCAGCGTGTGCAATTTTTAACAGCAAAAGCTATGGCTGATTTAGTAGCAAGCGATAGTGCAAGCCCTGAAGTGCAAGCGCAGTTACGTTACTACTTAGTTAAGTTGAGTGAAGACTTTAACCAAAACTCAATGCTGAGCCATACAAGTACTGGCGAGAGTGCGTTTAAGCAATATTTAGCTGAGCAAGTAAATCAGTTTTTAATTAAAGGGCAATGGCCAAACAACTTTAAAGTGCTGCCAACCCCACCGGGCTCACCAATTTAGAATAAAAAGTAGAAGCGCTTATTTTTAATCAATCATTTAATCAATCATAAAGCAAAACACCGAGTATATTTATACTCGGTGTTATTTTATTCTAAAAACGAATACGTACTCTAAGACTTTATTTGCACTAAATCGTAATCGGCCATACCCGGTACTATTGCCTGTAAGCGAGATTCGGTTACATCGAGTGCATTTAAACATTCGCAATACTCAGAAGCTTTAAGCTCTAATTGATGCGCCTTTTTTTGTAGCGACTTATCAATTTCTCTTGAGATAATATCCATGCGTTGCCCCATGTCGTTAATACGATCTTCTATATTACCTTCGCGCGATTTAAACGCATCCCCGAGTGATACCAAAATAGCACCTAACGATCCATGCACTGCAGAGTGAATTTGCTGGCTGATCTCTTTAGTAAAAAAATCATCTATTTGCGAAAGTGATTGAGGGGCTATAAAAAAGAAGTCATCGCCGCGCTTAAACTTATCCATTAGCGCGCGCTCTACATACTTTAGTTGTGTTTTTAGTACTTCAGGCTCTTTATCTGACATACCTTCAACTACGTGTTCAATAGCGCTTAAACCTAAGTTAACACCATCGGTAGCCAGGTTTACTAATTCGGGGACTGTGTGGCGAATACCATTACTAAACTGTTCGAGTACTTTGCTTTCGTCATCGCTTAAATCAACCCAATAACCGCGAATAAATAGTTGGTTATTGTTATTAATTTGTACACGAGTCTGGCCTTTATCTAATATGCGAATCGCATCGTCAGTAATAATTAAACCATGACGTAATTCAACATCGCATTGGGCTTGAGCAAAGACACTGCTGCTTGAGAGCGCTATGGACAACGCCAATATCGAACGAGATAGAAACGCCATAAACACCTCAAAAAGACTAAAATGGAAGGCGAGTAGGTTAACAAAAAAACAACTTTATGCAAGGGAAAATAAACCTATCAACTATCTCACACAATAGCTGTATAGAGCGCAGCTTGAGTTTTTAGATACGGCTATGTTGAGTAAAATCAACAGTACAACAAAGGACTTAGTATAAAGCTAAATAGGTAGTGTTAGCTCACATCTAAATAAGAACACGTGGTTTTAAAAATGAAGTTTAAATAGATACAGCTATTTAGTTAATTAAGCTTTTAATAGCTGACTCCAAATTTACTTTGGAGTCAGCTTAAAAGGCTAGCGGTTAAAAGCCAAAATCTCTAGTGTGAAACTACTATTAATCGAATTGCATCAAGTTGTAACTGCGTTTTTTCAATATACGTAGTTAGGTCGTTGCGTTGCTTATCGTAGAAGGTAATTTCTTCTTGGCGAATATTCGGGTTAATTTGCTTAAGGGCAACAAGTCGTTCTTGCTCTTCACTGAGTGACGTTTGCATTTTAACAAGCGACGCTGCACGAATAACTTCAAGTTTTTCTTGTGCCATATCTTTAGCGGTAGTAATCATAGGGTGAACAGCACTTTGCAATGCACCTGCAAGTTTACTTGCTGTTTGGCGGCCAACGGCTGATAACTGCTGATTAAAGCCTTCAAATGCCACATTCTCACCTAAATTATTACCTGCTTTATCTAGCAATATACGAATTGGTGTAGGCGGTAAAAAGCGACCAACTTGTAATACTTTTGGTGCCATTGCTTCTGCAACAAAAATAAGCTCAACAAAAAAGGTACCAGGCGGTAACTTTTTGTTTTTAAGCAATGCAACCGATGCGCTACCAAAGTCGTCGTCACAAATCATATCCATGGTGCCTTGCACCATTGGGTGATCCCAACTAACAAAGTGCACGTCTTCTTGCGAAAGCGCTGTATCACGATCAAAGGTAACGGTCATACCGTCTTCTTTAAGCGATGGGAATGATGGGTTTAACATATGTTCAGTCGGCTTTAAGATAATGGTATTTTCGCCTTTATCTTCTTGGCTTACGCCAAATGTGTCGAACACGTTGATCATGTAGCTTGGTAATTCAAACTGATTGTCGAGTTTTTCGATTTCAGCTACAAGTGAATCTGCAGCACCTTGACCCGATGAATGTAGCTCAAGTAAACGATCGCGTCCGCTTTCCATTTTTTTACGCAGTACTGCATTTTGCTGTGCTACTTGCTCAAGTAATGGATCGAGTTCGTCTTCATCGCAGTTATGCGCAGAAATATATTCAAGTAGATCATCACGGAACTCTTTATAAAGCATTTGGCCTGTTGACGAGGTAGATTCGAATGCGTCTAGACCTTCGTTGTACCAACGTAGCAATACTTCTTGAGCGGTGTTTTCAAAATATGGAACATGAATGTTCACATCTTGTGTTTGACCTATACGGTCTAATCGACCAATACGCTGCTCTAGTAAATCTGGGTTCAATGGTAAATCAAACAACACTAAGTGATGCGAGAACTGGAAGTTACGACCTTCTGAGCCAATTTCTGAACACAATAATATTTGTGCATTATCGTACTCGTCTGCAAAAAATGCAGCAGCGCGGTCACGCTCAATAATAGACATACCTTCGTGGAATACCGACGCTTTAATTGCTTCGCGCTCACGCAGTATTTGCTCAAGGCTGATAGCTGTTTCAGCTTTAGCACATATAAGCAGTACTTTTTCGCGCTTAAGCGTTTTAAGAGTGTCGATTAACCAATCTACACGTGGGTCAAATAAACCCCAGCTTGCGCTTTCACCTTCAAACTCTTGAAATATTTTTTCAGGGAAAAGTGCACGATGTGCGCTTAGTTCAGCATTTTGAATGCCACCCATGTTGCCTAGTACCGACATAGCGGTTTTATATTGTTTTGGCAGTGCCATTGGGTAGGCGTGTAATTTACGACTTGGGTAGCCATCAATGCCGCTGCGGCTATTTCTGAATAATATACGACCTGTGCCGTGGCGATCGAGCAGCATGTTAAGTATTTCTTTACGTGCTGGTAAATCACCTTGCTGTGCTTTTTTAAGAATATCAGTAATATCGGTTTCTTTTAATAGCTCAATTAGCGTGGCTTTGGCTGTATCGTCTAGCCCTTGCTCTTGCAGTAATTGATTTGCAGCTTCAGCAACGTCTTTATAATTTGCTTCTTCTTCTTTAAACACGTCGTAGTCGTAAAAGCGGTCTGGATCGAGTAACTGCAAACGTGCAAAGTGACTGCTATGACCAAGTTGATCAGGCGTTGCGGTAAGTAAAATAAGCCCCGGAATATCTTGGCTAAGTTCTGCCATACGTTGATACTCTGAGCTTGGCTTGCCATTATTTATACTTAAATGATGGGCTTCATCGATTACTAGTAAATCCCAATCAGCAAGTGTTGCTTGTTCAAACCAGCGTTTTTTCTTGGTTAAAAACTCAAGGCTTGTAAGTACCAATTGCTCTGTATCAAACACGTTTGGAGAATCTGCAAACGCTTCGTCGCAACGTTCTTCATCAAAAATAGAAAAGTGTAAGTTAAAGCGGCGTAGCATTTCTACTAACCATTGGTGTTGTAGGTTTTCTGGTACAACAATAAGTACGCGGCTCGCACGACCACTAATAATTTGTTGATGTAGTATCATGCCCGCTTCAATTGTTTTACCAAGGCCTACTTCATCTGATAAAAGTACGCGTGGTGCAAAACGTTTGCCCACTTCTTGGGCAATGTAAAGCTGGTGAGGAATAAGATTAGCACGTTGACCAATTAAGCCTTTAATAGGCGATTGTTCACGTTCAAATTTATGTAACCACGTTTGGTAGCGAAGTGTATAGCGATCAAAACGATCGACTTGGCCCGCAAATAAACGATCTTGTGGTTTATTAAACTTAATAAAATGATCTAAAAAGGTTTCTTTAAGCTTGGCAGTTTCGCCGTTATCAACACGGGTGCCGTGATAACACAGTAACTCGCCTTGTACTTCAATAGACTCTACTTCTAATTCCCATTCTTCAACGCTTTTGATCACATCGCCAGGATTAAATGCCACACGGGTAACAGGTGCTTCTGCCGAAGAATAAACACGGCTCTCACCACTGGCAGGAAATAATATGCTGACCTGACGGCCTTCAATGGCAACAACGGTGCCTAATCCTAAATCTGACTCTGTATCACTGATCCAACGCTGACCTAAGGAAAAATTCATGTATGTCTCGTCTATGATGAAAAAGGCGGCTATGTTACCTGTAAGCTAACACCACTGCAAGGCGCTATTTGGCTCACTTTTAATTAATTTTGTAAGTGTTAATTATTACTATTAAAACAACTTGTTTATGACTCTTTTTTAGGTAAATCAAAACTAATTACAGTTTGTAATAAAACGGACTTTTATGACAAATAGACTAAACTTACATTATGCCTTGGCAATTAAGTATTGCAGGTTTAAGTTTTGCCCGTTTTACTTAGTTATTTTGGTATAGCATAAAAATCATAAAACGTAAGGAAAGTGCTATGGAAAAAGCTTCGAACCTTGAAAGTAAAATGTATGTGCTAGATACCAACGTACTACTTCACGAACCCCTCGCTTATTTGTCTTTTCAAGAACATGACGTTGTAATTCCGATGACGGTGCTTGAAGAGCTCGACCACATAAAAGACAGAAAACACGACGTAAGCCGCGATGCGCGCGTCGCTATTCGTGGATTAGATGAAGTACTTAAAAATGCAACGCCTGAACAAATGCTACAAGGCGTGGCGCTGCCGAGTAACAAAAAGGCAAAAGCGAGCTCTGCAGGTACCCTCATTATTGTAAACGACCATTTATTTGCCGACTCCATTTCTGGTCTGCCGGGTAACGAAAACGACCATCGTATTATTAATTGCGCCGTGTATTTACAAAAGCAGCACAGTGATTCAAAAGTTATATTAGTAACAAAAGACATAAACATGCGTTTAAAGGCCAAAGGCGCAGGGCTTAAATATGTTGAGGATTACCGTACCGATCAACTTATTGACGATATCAGCTTACTCACTAGTGGTTATAAAAAAATTGAAGGTGATTTTTGGGACCATGTAGGGGAATGTAATACGCAGCAACACGGACGAGATACGCTTCATCATGTGCCTAAAAACTTAATACCTGATGTATTTTGTAATGAATATTTACTTGATGGAGGGGATCAGTTTGCGGCGCGTGTTAAATCGTACGATGACGAGCACATAACGCTAAAAGATATTGGTGTTGAGCGTTTAATGCATCAACAAGCATGGGGCGTTAAGCCCAAAAATATTTATCAGGGAATGGCGCTTGATGCGCTGCTCGATACAAGTATTGAACTTGTTATTTTAACCGGCCCTGCGGGGTGTGGTAAAACCTTGTTAGCGCTTGCCAGCGCCCTTGAAATGGTCATCGAAAAAGGTATTTACGATAAAGTAATAGTTACCCGTAATACGCCAGAAATAGCAGAGTCCATTGGCTTTTTACCAGGCACCGAAGAGGAAAAAATGGCGCCATGGCTCGCAGCCATTACCGATACGCTGGAGGTATTGCACAAAGGCGACGAAAATCCGATATCAAGCCGAAACTACATTATGGAGAAGGCTAATGTTCAGTTTAAATCGGTTAACTTTATGCGTGGGCGTAGCATTCAAAATGCGGTGGTAATTTTAGATGAGAGCCAAAATTTAACGGCATCTCAACTTAAAACGATTATTACCCGCTGCGGCGAAGGTACTAAATTAATTTGTACGGGTAACTTGGCGCAAATTGATAGTAACTATTTAACGCCAGTAACATCGGGCTTAACGTACATAGTAGAGCGCTTTAAAAACTTTGAAGGCAGCGCAACTATAAACCTCAACGGTGTTGTACGTAGTCGCTTAGCGTCATTTGCAGAAGAAAATTTATAACTTGCGCTTAACAAATTGGCTCGATAGTCTATCGATTGATTTTCGAGCCAAATGGCAGGCAGTACATTGAATTTTTTACCTCTGAAGCATTATTATCGTTCATTATTTATTGCGCTTTTAGTGCCATTGATTGTCGCTTTTTTACTGTGCTTGCACTTATATAATATAAAGCTTGAGCGGACGGTTGAAAAACGCGAAGCCGATTTTACGAATGTTTCAGCACAGGTTACTCACGGGATGGAGTCGGTGAGTAATCTACTCACCACCATGTTTAGCTTATACGAACAAACGACCTATCCAAAAATAAACCAAAGCTTACTCGAGGGCATAAATCAATATGATGGTTACTATTACGGTCACTTTAGTGAGCAAGGCACTGAAATTGTAGGTAAGGGGGAGTTTGCGTTATCTGCTAAGGCATTAATGCAGTGGCAGCAGGCTATTACATTAGGGCCTTCGTTTAATACAACGCTTGCATTAATGCAGTCGTTATCGGGTGTAGCGTATGTTGATAATAATGGTTTTGCTTATGTAAGCAGGCGCAACAAAAGCCAAAGTTTAATGCTTACTGAAATTCTAAATGGAAAATTCAAGCCAAAATTTTCACCAAACAAACTTACTTCAAGTCCCATTGTTAAAGTGAATGATAAATCGTATTTTGCTATTGGCCGACAACGAAGCACTGGCTCAGCCGATTACATTATTTTGATTTATGATGTTCAGGCAATTTCTGGGTGGTTAAAAAAGGTTTCACCGAACAGTGGTGAATATGTTTTTATGAACCAATCACATCAAGTTATCGCCAGCTCTAAACAGTTAATAGAGCAAGCAACAGCATTAAAAAATTATTGGCCTGATTTGGCCCAGCACCATAGTAAAAAAACAGTATTAACTAGTGATAGTAATTACTTTATGCAGCCTATGGATGAGTTACCTATTCACGCAGCATTTTACGAGCACAAACCTCAATTAATAAGCCCAATTAAGTATGAAATACTATTAGAGTTTGCATTTTTAACGCTATTTTTAAGTATTATGTTTGGTGTGTTTTTTTGGTTAAGTCAGCGCATTTTTATTAAGCCAATGACTCACTTAATGTCGTACCTAGAGAGTAACGGTACACAGCAAGAAGTGCAGCTCGATTATAAAGTACCGCTGAGCTGGCAGCCTTGGTTTTCTAAAGTGAAGCGTGTATTTACTAAAAACAAACAGTTAGTTGATTCATTACAAAGTGCAAATAAAGCTCTGGACGACCAGGTTCAGTTGCAATCAGAAAAACTAAGCCGCAGTTACGAAGCAAAAGAGCGCCACTTGGCTTTGCTCAACACTATGCTAAACAGTGTGCCAGATCTTATTTATTTTAAAAATATTGATGGATCATTCTTAGGATGCAATAAAGCATTTGAGGCGTACATCGGTAAAGATCAAACTGCATTAGTCGGTAAATATGTAGATGATTTAGGTGATAACGATCAACAAATAAATGCGCTTGAAAAACAAGTATTACAAAATAGAAACAGTGTTGAACAGCGAATAGAAACCGATAAAAAAACGTATCAACTTACTATTGCACCTTTTTATAACGAGCACCAACATCTGTTGGGGACTATGGGTATTGGTCGCGATATTACCGAACAGCAACAAGCATTATTGGCCTTAAAAGCATCAGAATCTAAATTTAGAAGTGCGATTGAATTTGCGGCTAACTGTGTGGTTTTACTCTCGCTTGAGCACACAATATTACAAGTAAATAAAGCGGCAAGAAAGCAGTTTTTTGAACAGCCAGTACTGGTTGGTGAGCAGTTAAAAGCATTGTTTGACGATACTCAATGGCAGCAAATAAAAAGCACTTTAGCGCAATTGCTAGATGACAAAAAACGCGTATACCACTTAACGCTTGCTCAAGGGCGCTTAACAAGTTGGTTGCAACTGAGTGTATCGCTTGTATGGGATGAAAACCGCGACCCAGCTTATTATGTTATTCACATTCAGGATGTGAGCGCATTAACTAAATCAAAACTAGATGCCGAACGAGCAACCCTTGCTAAAAGTCGCTTTATAGCCAATTTAAGTCATGAAATACGCACTCCTCTTAACGCTGTTTTAGGGCTGCTCGATATGCTTATTGAGCAAGGATTAACGCAAAAGCAATTACAACAAACGGATCAAGCTAAGCATGCAGCACAAAGCTTGTTGCTAATGCTCAATAGAATGCTTGATTTTGCACGCATAGAAAGTTCGCAAACCGATTTAAAACAAGCATCTTTTAGTATGGTTGAGCTGGTGGATATTTGTGAAAGTTTAACGGCTCCATTGTGCGAAGGAAAAGGTATTGAATTTGTTATTGATATTGACCCGTTAATAGCGCCTGATTTGATATGCGACAGCATTCGCTTACAGCAAATATTAGGTAATTTATTAACAAATGCTGTTAAGTTTACAAAAACAGGTTCTATCACTTTAAAAATGGAACTTATTGGAAGCGATAGCCTAGAGCAACAGCATATTTGCTTTAAAGTAATTGATACCGGTATGGGCATAGATGAAGCCGATCAAAGGCGTTTATTTGACGCCTTTACGCAAGGTGATGAGTCTTCAACACGTATACATCATGGTGTTGGGTTAGGTTTAGCGATTGTTAAACATGCGGTGTCATTAATGGGAGGGGAGATTGCTTTAAAGAGTAAAAAAGGCCATGGCTGTGAGTTTTACTTCAGCGTTAGCTTTTTGGTTGATACTACTAAAAATACAATGTTACCGACTAATACATTGGCTATTTTATCGGATCAAAGTAAAGAGCTTAAGCAAGTAACAAATGCTTATACAGAGCTTGCTAATATTAATTTAGATGAAGTACTCAAATATCCAATTAAGCTCTCTAATACTCAGCAAATAATAATCGATGCGGCCGATTTACCTGCACTTTTAAATGTTGAAGCAATTAATGATTCGTTATCAGCTAAAGAAACATCGGTAATTATTATTAATCATCAGCACACACTTAATTTACCAACAAGTGAGCATTTAGCTGCGCATCACGTTAAAGCATCGGCATTGGGACAAAGGCTATTTAGCTTGAACTCTCAGCAACAGCCTAAAGCTAGTACCAATGCCGTAATATATAATATTGCTGAAACTAAAGTTGATATATCGGGTCTACTTGTATTAGCCATTGATGATAATCAACTTAATTTAGAAATAATTAGCAGTGTATTACGCCAAGCAAACGTAAGTGTTGTTACCGCTTTAAGCGCATCTATCGGCATGGAATTATTGCAAGTTTTAAAGCCTGACTTAATATTGATGGATGTGCAAATGCCGCAAATAGATGGCTGCCAAGCTACGGCTTTAATTCGTCAACAGTTTGACGCAAAGCAACTGCCTATTTTTGCTTTAACGGCTCATTGTGAACCCGCTGATATTGAACGTTCTTTAAAGTGCGGTATGAATAAGCATTTAACTAAACCAGTTGTTGCTAAGGTACTTATTGATGCAATTGCCGATTTAAACTTAGTTAAACCAAGCTTTTTTGAAAAATCATTCGCATTAACGCAGTTTAGTATGGATGAAAAGCTCCTCAATACAATGATTGGTAAATTTGCTAATTTATGCGAAACCCAGCTATTGCAAATAGAAGAAACAACCAATAAGGATGATTTGGTACGCTTAGTGCATAGTATAAAAGGTGTAGCAGGTAATTTAGGCTTTAGACGATTGTCTCACTGCGCTTTATTGTGTGAAAGAACACTTAAAACAACTAACAAGCCTGTTGAAATAACACTGAAAGAGCTTATTATGCAGTTAGAACAGGTAATTGTTTTTATAAAAGGGGTAGGGGCTAGGGATGTCGAAAAGAGCTAAAGTACTTATTGTAGATGATGATCCAATCAACAGATTAGTACTTGAAAAAACACTTAAAGTAGAACACGACGTATTCTTAGTTGAAAGTGGTGAAAAAGCACTGACCTTTGTAAAAACTGCGCAAGTTGATTTAATTATCCTTGATGTGATTATGCCAGGAATTGACGGCTATGAAGTGCTTGTGCAACTTAAAGAAAATCCGATAACTCAATCGATCCCCGTTATATTTATATCAGCTAATCGTAGCCATGACGACGAAGCTAAGGGCCTAGAGCTCGGTGCTATGGATTATATCACCAAGCCATTTAGCCCTTCTATTGTGCGTGTTAGGGTTCGTAACCAATTACTTATAAAGCAAAAAAATGATCTGCTAGAGATGTTAGCCTCAATCGACGGCTTAACTGAAATCCCAAATAGACGCTACCTAGACGAAAACTTAGCTCGTGAATGGCGCCGAAGTAAACGCAGTGGAACCCCGCTATCGGTGTTACTTATGGATATAGACCACTTTAAGCGTTACAACGATTGCTACGGACATCGTGCTGGCGATGAATGTTTAAAGGATGTTGCACAAGCACTCGCAGCTCAATGTGAACGTGGTAGTGACTTTATAGCTCGTTATGGTGGTGAAGAATTTGCAGCTGTATTACCTGGAATGAATAGGCATGAGGCTATGGAGTTTGCTAACAAATTACGCAATGCTGTAAATGCTTTGAATATAGAACATAAAGGCTCATTAAATGCAGACCACATCACTATTAGTATAGGTATCGCCACCACTCAAAGTGGTAAAGTGTATGCTGAGCAAGCGTTATTAGAAGAGGCCGATTTAGGCCTATATGCCGCTAAAGATGCAGGGCGAGATAGAATAGTTGCACTCTAAAAACTTAATATACAAAAACGCCAATATTCATATATTGGCGTTTTTGTATCAAACATTTTTTATTGGTTACTGCGTGATCATACCTAAAGCGGTTTCACCAATGCCCACTAACTTATCATTTTTAAATACAAGTGGCGTACATTCATCTTTCGTTGTTTTAGAATCTGAATGTTTGCTATGAGTTACATAAAAAAGTACTTGGTATACATCGTCATCTTTTTTTAATAGCTCTGTGAAGTTAGGCGTTTTTAATTGCGTTAAAACAGATTGATAGCTGCTATCCATTTTTAGCTCTGATATAGCTTCACGATTATTTTTATGTTGTGCTTGCCAGCTAGATGAGTTTTTCCCTGCCCAATGCGTCTCAGCTTCACCATCTGATACGGCAATAACACAGCCTGTTAAAAATGGAGCGATTAAAGCGGCTGCTAAAAGTGATTTTTTCATTTTTATTTACCTTAATAAGATTTTTAATTGGTTATTAGCTGTATTAAAGCAAAGAGTAGACCATATTTATAAGTTGTTATGAATCAGTTTGTTAAGTGGGTTAAGCTGTTTTTATCTAATAAAATATTAAATATATTAGTAAAAACAGCCATTTTTTAGCTTATTTGATTACTGCAATAAAATCACTACACCAAACGGTTACGTGATTCGGCTTTAGTAAATGCCGCAATGTTTAAACTTACTTCATTAATTAAACGCACAATAGATTCTGTACTTGCCCATGCTATATGCGGAGTAAGTAATAAGTTATTGCCTTTGTAATTAGCTAGCGGGTTTGAAAGCTCTGCAGGTTCTTTAGTTAGTACATCAACACCGGCTCCAGCAATTAGATTTTGCTCAAGCGCTGTTGCTAAGTCGGATTCATTAATAATACCACCACGTGCTGTATTAATAATTATAGCGCTTGGCTTCATCATTTTAAGCTCATTAAGTGCAATTAAATCGCGAGTTTCATCTGTTAGCGGGCAGTGTACACTGATTATATCGGCTGTTTTAATGACGTCTTCAAAAGGCGTACGACCGTCGCGACATTTAACACCTTTGCGCTCTGCAACAATAACATTTGCGCCAAATGCCTCAGCCACTTTAGCAACGCCTTTACCTAGCGTACCACCGCCTATAATGGCAAATGTTTTACCTTGTAAGTCGTTAAAGCTGTAATCGAGTATGCAAAACATTTCGCTTTTTTGCCACGCGCCTTGCTGGCAATCTGCCTGATAGCGGTGTGTGTTACCCAGTAAGTTAGTAATTAAAGAAAACGTATGCTGAACAACAGAAGGCGTTGAATAGCCAGCTACATTAGTTACGGCAATACCAAATTCTTTAGCGGCTTCTAAATCAACATTATTAGTACCGGTTGCACTTACACAAATTAATTTAAGCTGTGTAAGTTTGCTAATCGTGTCGCGATTTAAAACTGCTTTATTAGTGATTAATACATCTGCGCCTTGGCAGTGTTCAATAACTTGCTCTGGGCTAGTAAGTTCATAAGTCGTTAATTTACCAAGTTGTTCAATACAAGTAAGAGACGTTTTAGCTAACGTAGCGTTATCGAGAATAGTAATGTTCATTATGAGCCCTAAAATAAGTGGATCTAAAAGAGTTAAAATCGTAAAAAGAGGCCTACGATCCAGAAAAAATCTAAAATATGGGCTTAAGGTACTACGAAAGAAAGCCTTTGTTAATGGTATTACTACCAAATGATTAGAGGGCTTTGTATTAGTGGTCTGCCCACTAGCAGATTGAGAACATGGTATTTTGCTAGACTGATCAGATTTTTGCACTTTTAAGCAAGCTCATGGTCATAGAAGGTAATTAAACTCGGCTTTAAAGCAAGTTGCTAAAAATAAAAATCGTTTTTTTTGGTTATTTCGCATTTTAGATTGGCTGAGTTATAATCGGATATAGACATAAACGGTGCGCTTTGGCGTACCGTTTTTTAACACTGTAGATGTAGTAATGAGTGAATTAGAAGATAAATACGCAGATATACGCCCATACAACGACGACGAAGTTGCGGCGTCGCTTACACGTTTAATTAACGATGATGCGTTTATTGATGTAATAGCAAAGTATAATTTACCGCGCTTTTTATCGGCAGTGCCTTTTATTGCGCGTCCAATGGTAAGAAGTCAGTTACGCAAAAAATGGGGCAAAGTAAGCACCGTTGAAGATGTGCAAAATGAAGTGGCACAATACTTAGATAAACTAGTGAAACGCACCACATCAAAAGTTACCTTTTCTGGGTTAGAACAGTTAGATGCTAACCAGGCCTATTTATTTATTTCAAACCACAGAGACATAGTGCTTGATCCTGCATTAGTTAACTGGGGTTTATACCAACATAAAATGAAAACAGTGCGTATTGCTATTGGCGATAATTTATTGCAAATACCTTACATTACTGAGCTTATGCGTCTAAATAAAAGCTTTATAGTTAAGCGCTCTGCTAAAGCACCAAAAGAGATGTTAAAAGCACTGACTCAATTATCGTCATACATTTACGATTCTGTGGTCGGTGGAAATTCTATTTGGATTGCGCAAAAAGAAGGGCGTGCAAAAGACGGTTTTGATCAAACTGATCCTGCGCTTTTAAAGATGCTGCAATTAAATGGGCGTAAACAAAAGAAAGAGTTTGGCGATTATATTAAAGAGTTAAAAATAGTGCCTGTTTCTATTTCTTATCAATATGAGCCGTGTGCAATTGCTAAAGCCAAAGAGCTTTACCACAAGCAGCATCATGGTGAGTACGTTAAATCGGCTGGTGAAGATATTGCGAGCATTGTTGAAGGCTTTAGTACTGCTAAAGGGCACGTGCATTTAGCATTTGGGCAACCAATTGAATCTAAATGTGATAGTGCTGAAGAGCTTGCTAAAACAATTGATAGGCAAATTGTTGATTCGTTTTATTTACACCCAGGCAATTACATCGCTGGTGGTTGTAAAGATGCGGTAATAGACTCTCCTGATACAGCGACATTTGAACAACGTTTAGCCTGTGTACCTGAAGAGTTAAAACCATTAGTGCTAGCTATGTACGCTAAGCCATTTCACCGTAAAACAGAGATAAATACTAATAGCTGTGAACATTAATACTCACAGCTCAATGAAACTAAGCAGCAATTAAATTGCTGCTTTTTTTTTGCTCAAAAATAACGCTATACTAATACCTCCTCTTCAACTGGGCGGTACTTATGCATGCAACAAATTGAAATATTTGATATTCCAAGTCCTTGCAAGAGTATTTGCTTAGTTAATAACAGAGGGTATTGCAAAGGGTGTTATCGTAGTCGGGATGAACGCTTTTCGTGGAATACCTTAACGAACGACCAAAAAAAGAAGGTGCTTAGTTTGTGCCAGCAGCGCTACAAACGTTATCTTCAAAAAAAGCAGCAAAATGCAGTGCCAAGCACACAGGCGCAGCAGCAAGGGTTCGACTTTTAAAAGCTTAATCCATACTTGGCTCTTAGTGCGTACACAGTGCCATTGTTAGTTAAGTTAATTAATGACATTTTAAGCTTTTCTACCAAGTTTTCATTACGCTTATTTAAATAATGATAAAGCGGATAAGTATTCAGCACTTCTTTTACAAAGCAACCTTGAGGTGAAGGTAGCTCATTGTTTTGCATTATAAAATTAATCATTAAAGCTCCCTGTACTTTTTTCTGAGCAAGCAAATTAAGTTGGGTATTCATGCTTTTAACTTTAATAATATTCCCTGCAAACTGTGTGCTTGCTAAATAATGTTCTTGGACAGGGTAGCCATCAACAATTGCGACGCTATCGAGCTGTTCTAAACTGCTAGGTAAACAGTTTTTATATAATACTAAGTCAAACTTAAAGAGCTCATAATCGACCCTAATCAAGTTTTCGTAATTTTCTTCAACGCTTGCATCTCTTCCTAACTGCCCATCAAGTACGCCATTATTTGCAGCTAGCAAAGCATTTTGGTGACTAAAATCGATTATATGTATTTTAAAACCGATATCTGCGTATGCTAACTTTAATAACTCTAAGGCATAATCAGCTTGTGGTGTACTTTGCGGACGATTAAAAGTGAGGTTGTATTGATGACTAAAACAAGAGGCACTAAAAAATAAATTTACCAATAATAACAAGATACTAAAATGTCTATTCATTATCAGTTCCAATTACTACAGAAATAAATAAAATAAGACGCGTATAATAACAAGGAGATTACCTCTTGCCCAGTTTCGGGGTTAATCAAATAATTTTAAAAGCGAATGAGGAAGTATTGTGAGTTTTAATTTATGCCTATTGCCACGTGAAGAAAAATACCAAATTCAGTTAGATTATGAAGCGTCTTTTTGGGCGTATCAAATTAAGCGAAATAAAAAAACGAGAGAGCAAGTTTATAATACAATCCATAGCCGTCCAATGGCTGAACAAATGGTTTTGAAGCAA
Organism: Pseudoalteromonas sp. 31A1; assembly: GCF_011378815.1. Lineage (NCBI taxonomy): Bacteria > Pseudomonadati > Pseudomonadota > Gammaproteobacteria > Alteromonadales > Pseudoalteromonadaceae > Pseudoalteromonas > Pseudoalteromonas sp. 31A1. The sequence goes on from NZ_WTKY01000001.1 coordinate 244,810, forward strand.
AAATTTGAGCAATATTTAGCGCTAATGCTTAGCTAAGTGTTGATATAAAAATGTATATAGTTGAATTGCTGGATGGGCTAAAAGTTCCACTCGTTAATAAATTTTATAAAAAACATAATGTAAGAGGACGGGCTAATAAACAAGATAAGGTATGGGTTACTTACTATAATAATGAAATAGTTGCAGCATGTAGGCTGCAAGATAAAACAGAGTTTTTATTTTTATCTACCGTGTTTGTTGCGCTGGAACATCGCGGTAAAGGTGTTGCTAAACAGCTATTATCAACACTCTTAAAGTCGCAAGATAAGATGATTAATACCTTCGCATATAAAAACGTAGTTGATTTATATTGTGCTATTGGTTTTAACCAGGTGTTAACATATACTCTTGCTTTACAAGTACTTTTTGATACTTACAAACATCGAAATATAGTCGCTCTAGAGTACCCATAATAATAAATAATAATATGGAATAAGCATGAGTAAATGCGTTAATGGGATCATTAGTTGCTTTGTAGTTTTAATAACTATCCTAAGTTGCCAAGTAGGCGCACAAGTAAAACGTTTATCTCCAAGCGAAGGCTTATCGCAAAGCTACGTTAATACAATGCTTATCGACACTAATGGTTACCTTTGGCTTTCTACTGAGGCTGGGCTTAATCGTTATGATGGCTATCAAGTTATTCCAATAAATGGCCCTAATGGTGAGTTAGAAGAGGCGATCATTGATCGTATTTACCAAGACCCTCAAGGACATATTTGGATTGCCTCGTTACTTGCAGGCCTATTTAGGTACGACCCCGTAACAGATTCATATCAGCAATTCCTAGAAAAACCTACCAGTGAAGAAGAGATTATCAATCAGTCTGTGTTTAGTATGGTGGCCGTTGATAAAAAAACACTTTGGATTGGGCGAGGCCGCGATTTTGCAAAGCTTGATATCGCAACCGGAAAAATAACAACTATTTTTGAGCTGCCTGCTAAATATAAAAATACTCTTGTGAGAAAGCTGTTTGCTTACAATGGTTATATATTTATAGGTACAAGCCATGGCGCATACGTATTTGATATTGCCACAGAGCAAGTTAGACCCCTGCAGCATTTAAAAGGTGAAGCTGAGCATATTTACCAAAATAATGTTAAGTCTTTCGCATTAGGTGAAAATAAACAGTTGTTAGTAGGGGCGGTACAAGGCTTATACGAAATTGATATTAGTAACTTATCAAAAATGTTTGAACGCCCAGATTTACCTTTTAAAAGTAAAGTATTACTAAGTGACCTAAATGTGTGGAGCATAGTAAACGAACACGGAACAATAGATTTAGCTACCGACAAAGGCTTGTTTAAATTTGATTTAAACACCGGGGAGATGATTAAAAACACTCGAATAGCCCAAAGTAAGTACACACTTGCCGATACCAGTATTATTGATATGGCTAAAGATAAATCGGGTGGTACGTGGGTTGCGACTAAGACTGATGGTGCGTTTTATTTATCTCATGACAGCTATCATTTTAATAATGTCGATGGCACTTTGCTCGGGGGGGATGGTTTATCGCATCACTCTATCTGGGGAATTACCGAATATAAAGACAAGCTTTGGCTTGCAACGCATAACGGTATTACCGAGGTTGATTTAAAAACAAATATTGGTAAAGCTTATTTAAAAGATTACAAAGTCGACTTACTCACCACTGAGTTTACCGTATATGAAATAACGCCTTATAAAAATAATTTATGGCTTTATACAAATCGTGGTTTGTTTATTTTTGACCCTGTAACGCATCAAGTTAGTGAACCTAAAGTACATAACCCTGCTAATCAGGAGCTAATTACCGGTAGGGTACATGGCGTTACATTAATGCCAAATGGCGATCTATACTTTGTGCACTCAGATCATGGGGTATTTATATACAATATAGATTCTCAAGTAATAACGCGTTTGGGTGGTCAGTTTGATCAATTTGAACCCTTTTTAGCCCATGGCTTTTTACCTGCGCTGAGCAATAAACCAGATTCACCATTATTTTTTAATGCCGGTATTTTATACCAAGTAAACCCAAGTGATTTAGCACTTAAAATGATTTATAAAGTGCCAAAACAGCATGAAAACGTAGCCATTAGTGTGCTTTCTTACTTAATTGATAACAACAATATATTGTGGATATCACTTTCTAATTTCGGCTTAATAGGCCTTGACGCATCTACTTATCAATTAGTCCATACAATCGATTTAGAGAGGAATAAATTAGGCACTCTGCTATACGATATGGTGCTAGATGATGATGGCATGATCTGGATGAGTAGCCATAAAGGCATTTGGCGATTAAACCCAGAAACACTTCATTTTCAGCAATTTTCTACATCAGAAGGGCTACTCTCTGCTGAGTTCAATAGCAACGCCATGGCACAGCTTAAAGATGGCCATATTGCGTATGGTAGCTTAAAAGGTTTTACTTATTTTCATCCAATGGAAAACCAAAACTATCAGTCGCTTATTGATCACGTAAATATTACGCGAGTTGATTTAATGTCACGAGATTTATCGCTTGATTTAAAACAACCGCTCAACGAGGTTGTGTTAAACCATGATGATATAGGGCTTGAAGTTGCATTTTCGGCCATGGCATTTAGTAATCAAGAACGCATCATTTATGAGTATCAACTCGATAACGGACAAAAAAGTTATACCCGAAATAACAACCGTGTATTGTTTCCAAAATTGAATCCAGGTAATTATCAATTAAAAGTTTGGGCTAAAGACCCCCTGACTGGCGAATATACCTCGCCTGCTATTTTAAAAATAAAAGTAAAGTATCCACTTTGGCGTGCACCTTATTTTATGGTGCTTTATGGCATGCTGTTTATTGGCTTTGTTGCTATGTGGGTTATGCGCCGTAATAAAATTCAGCGTATTTTATTGGCAGCAAATAAAGAAAGTAAAGAAAGCGAAGCGCGTTTAAAGCTAGCGCTTGAAGGCAGCGAATCGGGTGTTTGGGATTGGGAATCAAGTAATCCAAGTATTTACCAACCTCGCTTAGCGAGTGAGTTAGGCTACGAAAATGAAACCGTGAGCCTAGATGAATATTTATCTAAAATTCATCCGCAAGACAAACAGCTATTTCGCTTAGAGTGGCTTGAGTTTTTATCTACCGATAAAGGTTACTTTAATTGCACCTACCGCCTGCGCCATGCAAAAGGCTATTGGCGCTGGTATAAGGATTTTGGAAAAGTCGTTGAGTGGGATGATAAAACGCCACAAAAAGTAGCGGGTACCTACACAAATATGACCCGTGAGATGGTGTTTGAAGAACACGCTTTACTATTTACGGCAGCATTTGAGCAAACACGTGATTGGGTGTTTATCCTCGATAAAAATTTAAATATTCGGGCTTCTAATAAATCACTGCAAACCGCCTTTCACTTCTCTGCTGAGTCGTTATCTAGTCGAGCATTAAATTTAGGTATATCGCGCAGCAATCGTTTTGATTATTTACGCATAATGCAAAAGCTATCTATTGGAGAACACTTTTCGTGTGAAGACAGTGTAGTTTTAGCAAGTGGTGAGTCGCGTCATGTACTTGTGAAAATAAGTGCAGTGGCCGATAACGAACAGCGCCTTAATAGCTATGTCATTATTTTAACCGATATAAACGCACAAAAATCAGCCGAAAACGAGCTGCACTTATTGGCCAACTACGATGCCTTAACAGGGTTGCCAAATCGTACATTATTTAATGACCGCGTTGAACACGCCCTTGAGCAAGCAAAATTTCACGAATGTAAAGTTGCTTTATTACATATAAATATTAAGCGTTTTAAATACTTTAATGACTCTTTGGGGCATGCAGTTGCTGATGAGCTAATTAAAGAAGTCGCTGAGCGTTTAAAATGCTCCTTGCGTCCATCTGATAGTGTTGCTCGATTTGGTGGCGATGAATTTGTAGTACTGGTGGAAGATATTCAGCAAATCGAACAAGTACTCATTATATGCACTAAGTTGATGGATTGTGTGAATCAAAATATTACGATTAATGGCCAAGTTGTAAACGTTAATTTAAGTATTGGTGTGTCTATATCACCAGATGATGCACAGCAAGGCTCTGCGCTTTTAAAAGCTGCGAGCATAGCGTTATATCATGCAAAAGACTCTTTAGAGGGCCGTTATCAGTTTTATAAGCAAGAGATGAATCAGCATGTTCAAAGAGCGTTGCATCTTGAGTCTCAGCTAACTAAAGCGTATCAAGAAGAAGAATTTTGTAATTACTACCAGCCTATCATTAACGCTGAAAGTCAAAAAACAGAAGGCTTTGAAGTACTGCTGCGTTGGCCTGAAAATAAGCTTGTGCAAACTCAAGAGTTTTCGGTGGCAGCAGAAGGTATAGGCCTAATTACAAAAATTATGCTGCAGACTTTTGCGCGCGCTTTATTAGAGCTAAAAGAGTGGCGAAAAGCCTCACCTAGCCTGTATTTATCTATTAATTTATCGGCTCTTGATTTTGAGTTTAAAGATCTTGTTCCTGAAATTAAAAAAGCGTTAAGTAATTCAGGAGTGTCGTCTGAGGCAATTGTTTTTGAAATAACCGAATCAATATTAATGCGTGATTCAAAAGAAGCGCTACACAGCATGGAACAACTTAAAAAGTTGGGCTGTAGATTGTACATGGATGATTTTGGTACGGGTTACGCATCGCTTACTTATTTAAAGCGTTTTCCTATTGATGTATTAAAAATAGATAGAAGCTTTGTACAAGACATAGGCATAGATTCTGACGATGAAGCTATTATTCAATCAATACTCGCGCTTGCAGATAGTTTAGGTAAAGAATGTGTAGCTGAAGGCGTAGAAAGCTCGCACCAACTCGCCTTTTTAAAGGCGCGAGGATGCATGCATTTTCAAGGGTACTTATTTAGTAAACCGGTACCTAATACCGAAGTACTACCGCTTATTAATCGCAATTGGAGTGATATATTTAATTAATAATAGCAGTACTTATTTAAGGCCTTTTACCGCAGTGCCTGCAAAACAAATGGCTATTATGCTCATTCAACTGCGTTTTAATGGCCTTATTAGCTTCTAGTTTACTCAAGCCTAATTTATAGCGTAGTTCTTCTAGGTGTTCTTGTTGAGTATTATTAAGGGTGCCATCTTGAATTTGTTCATGTACGGCATCTTCAAAAAATTGGCGGCGTTTACGTATTTGTTCTGAAAAACTAGACGCCAGTAAACCGGTAGGTATTGCAACCATTCCCATGCTCAGTAGTGTAATAACCCCGCCGAAAAACTTACCCAATGGCGTTATAGGTACTACATCGCCATAACCAACGGTTGTTAGTGTTGCCATTGCCCACCACATAGCCGCAGGAATAGAGCCAAATTTATCGGGTTGTATGTCGTGCTCAATTAAGTAAATTCCGCATGAAGCTAAAATAAGCACGACGGCCATAATAAAAAAAGCAGCCATTAATGAACTACCTTCATCGTTAAAGGCTTTTAAAAGTAGCTGCATGGCGCGTGAGTAGCGAGTGAGTTTAAATACCCTTAATAGTCGGAGCACGCGTAAAAAACGTAAATCGAGAGGAAATAAAAACATCATTAAGCTTGGTAAAATCGCAATTAAATCAACAATTGCCAAAGGAGAGAAAAAATAGCTAAGCCGACGTTTGGTATGAGACCCTTCCATTGCTGCATATCGTGTTTTATCTACGCAAGCCCAAAGCCTGGCTAAGTACTCAATAGCAAAAATAGCGACCGAGACAATTTCTAAAACTAAGAATTCGTTGTAATACTGCTCTGCCACACTTGGGATTGATTCAATAACAATGGCTACAACGTTGATCATTATTAAGCTAATGAGTGCAATATCAAGAATATGTCCCGCTCGATGGTACTGGCCTGTGCCTTCAAACAGGCAAGCCATTTTTTGTCTTAAAGTGTGTGGTTCATTCATTATTTAAGTTTAAGTACCATGTTAATACTGCCTTCTTCAAAGTCGCGACTAATTTTAAAACCTAACTTACGGGCAAGCTCAATCATCCCTGTATTCTCTGGTAAGGTTATGCCTTCAATCGATTCCACACCTTGACGTTTACAGTGGTTAATTGCTGCACTCATTAGTATGCGACCAAGCCCTAAACCTTGGCAATCTGAGCGTACTACAATGGCAAACTCAGCATGCAGGTTATCGGGGTCCATAATGACGCGAGACACACCTAATGTGCGAGTTTTACCTTCAAAGCGTTGGCACACAATAAACGCCATTTCACGGTCGTAATCAATTTGCGTCATTTTAGCGAGTTGATCGTGGTTAAATTGTGGTAGTTCGCCAAAAAAGCGTTTATATCTGTCTTCTTTATTAAGTGACTCGTCAAATGCTTTATGAGCTTGCTCGTCTTCTGGTTTTATTGGTCTGAGCGTAGCCTGAGTGTTGTTTTTAAGTGTTACTATTTCTACGAGCTCAATAGGGTAGGGGCGAATAGATAAGCGCTTACGATTGCTTTGGGTTTGATAACGGCTAAGTGTCATGGTGGCATCGAGCACTAAAAACTGTCCATTACTGGCAAGTATAGGATTAAGTTCCATTGAGCTTATGTCAGGTTGATCAATAACTAACTGAGAAATACGCGTTAGCAGTGCACACAAACGATACTTATCAACTTTTTCGGGTAATATGCGCTCCTTTAGTACGCCTTTATCGTGCGCTGCGGCAATTAAATACTTTGCTAAGTTCATATTTAGTGGAGGCAGAGCAACAGCGGCTTGCGCATATTCAAGGCCGGTTCCTGCTTCACCTAATAATATAACAGGACCAAAATTAGGCTCGGTTTTAATCGCAATTCGCAGCTCATTTGCGCCTGCTCGCGGCGCCATTTTTTGTAATGAAAACCCTTCAATAACAGCATCCGGATAAGTGTTTTTAATACGGATAAGCATTGCAAAAGCGGTTTGTTCAACCTCGTTGGCATCGTTTAAGTTAAGCACCACACCACCTACTTCAGACTTTGAAGCAATGCTTGGGCTAATAAGTTTTAACGCGACCGGAAAACCAAGTTCTATGGCTTGCTCTCTGGCTTCTGTTGGGGTGTAAGCCACCTCAGTTTGAATGCATGTAATACCATAGTGATTTAATACTTGGCTTGCCTGATGGGTAGGTAAGTAGCTTTGTCCGTCATCTAAAAACTCATTAATAAGCGCTTTAGCTGCTACTTTATTTATTTTTGCGTCATCTGTATTCGACTCAGGTGTTTGCGTTAAATGCTTTTGGTTACGGCGATACGTTACCAAGTGCATAAACGCGCCAACAGCACCCTCTGGTGTTCTATAAGTTGGTATTGCGTTGTTTGAGCACACTTTTCTGGCGGCGTAAGATGCGTCTTCCCCCATAAAATTAGTTATAACGTAAGGGCGTGCCATTTTGGGTAATGTTTGTAAGGTTTCTACAATAATGTTGGCGTAGTCTTCGCTGGGCGCAAGCGCTGAGGGAGTATGGATAATCAGTAAGTTTTTAACTTCTTTCGCGTGCAGTAAAATTTCTAATGCTTGCTTATAACGCGCAGGTGCTGAGTCGCCAAAAATATCCACAGGGTTTGAGGTGGTTTCTGATTGCGGAATTACTTTATTTAGCGCATTTCGGGTTTCAATGCTCAACTCGGCTAATTTACCGGAGCTTTGAATTAGCTCATCAACGGCCATAACACCCGGGCCGCCACCATTAGTTAAAATTGTTAGTTGCTCTACTTTTAATAATTTTGGATGCATGGCGAGTGTTTGTGTCGCTGCAAATAGCTCTCGTAAATCATTTACGCGCAGCATACCCGCTCGCTGAAATAACGCATCGTAAACAGCATCAGAGCTTTGCTTTCCGCCGGTGTGAATTTCGGCTGCAAGTGCGCCTGCACTTGTTTTACCTGTTTTAATTGCAATTACAGGTTTACTAAAGGCCGCAGCTCTTGCTGCTGATATAAAGCCACGAATATCTTCAATGTTGTCAATGTAAAGTAAAATAGCTTTGGTTTTAGCATCACGACCTAAAAAGTCGAGTAGTTCATTAAAGTTTATATCAAGGCAATCACCTACCGATACAAAATATGAAAAGCCAATTTCTTTGTTTTTAGCCCAATCTAAAATGGTTGAGCATACTGCTGCTGATTGCGATACAAATGCAATTTTACCTGGGCTTGCTACTGTATGTGAAAAGCTCGCATTTAAACCAATATGAGGGATCAGCAAGCCCAAACAATTGGGTCCAAGCAAAGTAACCTGTTTGGCTTGAGCGCATGCTTTAAGTGCGCTTTTTTGCTCTCCAGACAGCCCATCGGCAATAACAATAGCGGTTTTACAGCCAAGCTCTCCAAGCTGCTCAATAATATCAATTAAGGTATTTTTGTTAGTACAAATAACAGCTAGGTCGGGTACTTTTGGTAAGTCAGCAATAGAGGGGTAAGCAAGTACGCCATGTACTGCGCTATGGCTTGGAGTAACGGGCATTATCGGCCCTTTAAAACCGCCTTGAAGTAAGTTGCGCATAACCACAAAACCAGCACGAGTTGATATATTAGAGGCACCAATAACGGCCACTGAGCTTGGGTTAAAAAACTGGGTAATGCGCTTAAGGCTCATGGTTTTTCCTAGGCTGATTAAATTTTGCGTTATTTATAGTCTCAATGTACCCTGTTTACTGTGTTATTTCGAGCGTCTAGATGCTTATTATTGATATCAATCAAGGAGATTATTGTGAATAAAACCCCCGGTTTTTACATTGTTATAGCGGCTATTTGTTTAAGTATAGGCTTAATTAGCTTAGGGTTTATTTTAAAGAGCACAGCTCTCAGTGTAAAAGAGATGGAACGTACTGTGCAGGTTAAGGGATTGGCCGAGCGAGAAGTTATAGCCGATACGGTAATTTGGCCTCTGCAATTTAGTGATGCCGACAATAATCTTGAAAAATTAGTCAGCCGAGTTGAGAAAAAAAATGATGCTGTAACTGCTTTTTTAAAACTGCATGGTTTTGACGACGATGAAATAACAATAGGCAGCCAGTCAGTTATTGATAAGCAAGCACGTGAATACAGTAATGAAAATCAGCAATTTAGGTACATAGTGCGCTCAAATATTATTGTTTATTCTGATGCGCCAGATAAAGTGCAAAACGCGCTGAGCAAAGTGAGCCAACTTGCTAAACAAGATATCGCAATAGTGCAGGACAGCTACGAAACAAAAGTTGAATATATTTTTACTGGCCTCAATGATGTAAAACCTGCGATGGTGCAAGAAGCAACTGAAAAAGCGCGTGAAGTCGCTAATAAATTTGCTAAAGACTCTAATTCAAAATTAGGCAAAATAAAAACAGCTCGCCAAGGGCAATTTAGTATCAGTAATCGAGATTCAAACACACCGCAAATAAAAAATATAAGAGTGGTAACCAGTGTTGAATATTATTTAAATGACTAGGGCCTGTTGACCTTTCAGGATTAAAATTTGTTCAATCTAGGGGCCGATTTAATCGCGGCGTGAGGTTTGTAACCTAGCGGGCTAAGTAAAAACCGAGCAAAGCTTCCGCGTCCTGCTCACGCCCCTTACCTACATCCATGTAGGCAACAAAGAGTAAATTGCCCCTAGGCAGAACCCTTCGGGCAGCGCATGTTTGGCATTTATTCCACGTTATCGCCTATTAATGGGGAATAACCACACTGCATAGGCTCTGCCTTGACTAAATACCAAACATACTGCTGTAAATTTAACCTCGAAAGATAAACAGGCCCTAGGAAATAATATGTCAGAGTCTAAATATGGTCAGTTTGTACTGGCGCCCCGTTCGTATTTTTTTACTGCTATAGCGAGCGTGGTGTTTGCGTTTATTGGCTTTAGTTATAATGCATGGCGAATGGAGGCAAGTGAAGAGAACAACAATACACGCATTGCTAGCTTTCAAATATTACAAGAACTAGCCGAGCTTGAGCTTATTGTATTTGCGGCACATTACGATAATAACAAAATAGATGGCAGCCCTAGAAAAGGCTGGGTTAAAGTTAACTTAATTCATGACTTAAGCTACTTAGCCGTTGATAAAGTACATTTAAAAACAAAAGACTTACAAAAGGTCTGGCAAACAAATTGGCCAAATATGGTTGATCAGCAAAGTGCTGCGCAATCTATTACACATGCCATAGACAGTGTGCGTACAGAAGTTGTGAGTGAATTAAAGCGCCTTGATTAAGTGAGCAACTTGCGCCGTTGAGCGTTGCAAGTAAGCGGCGCTCAGTAAAATTGTGGTCTCGTTAACTTTTTGCCCTTTTAGTACGTTGGCAAGCTGCTGTTTTGCGTTAGGATTTTGTTTTTGCTCTATTTCCATTAATGCTAACAAAGCTGAGAATTCATGCTTTACCGGTGTGCTCGATTTATTTGCATAGGCAATGTAGCAGGCAACTGGTGTTAATCCGTGAGAGTTGGGCTGCGCCAACGCTTTAACTAAGTCATCATTTGATTCAAACAACATTAAAGAGCGTACATAGTTAAATGGCAGCTTTGTAGCATCGGCATGCTTAAACACATTGTGCAGTACATTATTTCCTTGAGTATCTTGTACTAAAAAGCCTTTATTTACTCTCAGCGCTGGAGTAAAAAAGCTCAATGCGTCAATATTAGTGAGTTGGTTAATAAATAGAGAAGGTGCTGTATTAGTACTTAATATACGGATTGCTATGTTTTGCATAAAGTCATACTTAACACTCAACCGTTGGGCGCTGTCATATAAATGGTTAAGCTGCAAAGTTTGCTGAGCAGGGCTTAACTGCCTAAAGTCGTTATCGAGCTCATTTAACTGCTGCTTTGAAATACGCGCATTAAGTAGTTGTATGCTTAAATCCATTATTATTTCCAAAATCTTTTTTACTACTATAAAACAAAAAAGGTCGCAAATGCGACCTTTTCATATTTAAAGCAATTGTTTAAATTGGTTTTAAGCCTTTTTGCTTGCTACCCATTCATTAACAAAGTTTTCTAGTACATTAAGTGGTACAGGACCATTTTTAAGCACTACGTCGTGGAACTGGCGAATATCAAATTTATCACCAAGTTGCATTTTAGCTTCTTCACGAAGCTCTAAAATCTTAAGCATACCCACTTTATAAGCTGTTGCTTGTGAAGGCATTACAATGTGACGCTCAACCATTTTAACACCGTCAGATGTTGCATTAGGCGTGTTATTTACGTAGTAATCAATACCTTCTTGGCGAGTCCACTTCATTGCGTGAATACCCGTATCAACCACTAAGCGACATGCGCGCCATAATTCCATTGAAAGACGACCAAAATCTGAGTAAGGGTCTGAGTACATGCCCATTTCTTTAGGAATGAACTCTGAGTATAAACCCCAGCCTTCAATATACGCTGTGTAGCCACCAAACTTACGGAACTTAGGAATACCTTCTAGTTCTTGCGAAATAGCTATTTGCATGTGGTGTCCCGGAATACCTTCGTGGTATGCCAGCGCTTCCATTTGATACGTTGGCATTGCTTCCATATCGTAAAGGTTAGCGTAGTAAACACCTGGGCGTGAACCATCAGGAGCAGGCTGTTGGTAAAAGGCTTTACCTGCTGCTTTTTCACGGAATGCTTCAACCGCTTTTACTTTTAAACCTGCTTTTGGTTTAACAATGAATAACTCATCTAAACGCGTTTTCATTGTATCAATAAGCCCAGTGGCTTCATCAAGGTAGCGTTGTTTACCTTGTGCATCATTAGGGTAGTAAAATTGCTTGTCAGTTTTCATAAACTGCATAAACGCTTTTAAGTCGCCTTTAAAGCCAACTTTGTCTTTAATCTCACGCATTTCATCATGAATACGTGTCACTTCAGATAGACCAATTGCATGAATTTCTTTAGCAGTTAAATCTGTTGTAGTTGTGCGCTTAAGTGCGTTGTTATAAAACGCTTCGCCATCAGGTAATTTCCATGCGCCATCGCGATCATCTGCGCGTTTTTCAAGCTGTGCAAGGTAATTAATTAGTTTAGAGTAAGATGGTTTAACAGCCGATTTTAATGCATCTGATGCATCGCTGATTAACGAGTCTTTCTCGTCTTGGCTAATTTCAAGCGCTGTTACTTTACGTTTAAAGTCAGCAAGCAAGGTAGAATCATCGCCTTTTTCAAACGGTGCACCGTGAATAATGTTTTTGCTTGAATCAATAACATGCGGGAATACAAATTTAGGGGCTATGATGCCTTTTTCTGCACGTACAGTTAAATCAACGATAAGCTGATCAATAACACCAGTTACACCATTTAAACGAGAAATGTAGTCTTTAGCTTCTTTTACATTGCTAATTGAGTGCTGATTAATTAAAAACGCAGGGATCATAGAATGCGTACCAAACATTTGGTTCACAGGGTAGTTATGGTAACGCCATTTAAAGTCAGCAATTGAGCTTTCAAGATCTTGTTTTTTTAAGTCGTAGCTAACTTTTGTTGCATCATCTAATAAATCACGGCTGATTGCTTTTAGTGCAACTAGGTCAGCTTTTGTTTGCGCTAAATCTTTAAGCTGTCTTTCTTCGCTGCCATCATCCCACTTATCGTAATCTTGCTTAATACCCATGTATGTTTGATATACAGGACTGCTCATTACGTCGCGGTTAAATGTATCTTCAAAAAATGCATTGGCTTTGTCTATTTCACTTTGTTGTGATTGAACTGCTTGTGCAATAGGAGCTGAAGTCGCTTGTTGTGTTGTTTGCTGGCAACCAGCAAGTAGTGCAACGCTTACTGCGGCCGCAATAAAAGTAAGTTTACGCATTGTTTTCCCTTTTGTTGTTAGAAACCCATTAGGGTGTTTTATATTTATTTTTTGTGTAGCGCTGGGCGCTACACAAATAATTCTAGCAGGTCATTTAAAAAGCGATGACCTTTTAAGCTTACCTGCCAATGGCTGTCTGTTTGAGTCAATAAACCTTTATTAATTGCTTGGTTTAATGCGCTTTGCTGACTTTGCAGTGGCAGTGTTGTTAGTTTATTAAAATCATTAATTGGGCAAGGCTCAACAAGGCGAAAGCGATTCATAAAAAATTCAAACGCTAAATCGTCTTGCTCTACATGCCAGCTTTTGTACATATACGGTTTGATTAAATCCATATAGCCGCGTGGGTGTTTAACCTTTTCAGTACGCGTAATAAGCCCTGTATTTGCATCAGTAACCTTACCATGCGCGCCGCAGCCAATACCGAGATAATCGCCAAAACGCCAATAATTCAAGTTATGTTGGCACTGATAGCCCGGTTTTGCATAGCCTGATATTTCGTATTGTATGTAACCTGCTTGCGCGAGTAACTCGACGCCTTGTTCTTGTATGTCCCACAGTGTTTCATCTTGTGGCAAGGTAGGTGGCTTTGAAGCAAATTGAGTATTGGGTTCAATAGTTAGTTGATACCACGATATATGAGGAGGATCGAGCGCTATTATTTGCTTTAAATCGCTCAGTGCATCGTCAAGTGTTTGCCCTGGTAAGCCGTGCATTAAATCAAGGTTAAAGCTATTTAAACCGGCTTCTTTAGCTTGCTGCGCAGCATAATTAGCCTCGTCACTGCCATGAATCCGCCCCAGTGCTTTTAGCTTGTCGTTTTGCATGCTTTGCACACCGATAGAAATACGGTTAATGCCTGCTTTTACGTAATCTTTAAAGCGACCTGTTTCTACTGTGCCTGGGTTGGCTTCAAGGGTAATTTCGCAGTGTTCTTCAAGACCAATTAGGTTGTCGACTTCATTTAATAAACGAGTATAAGCCGCACCAGTTAATAAGCTCGGAGTACCGCCACCAATAAAGATACTGTGAATTTTACGTCCTTGCACTAAGTGCAAATCTGCTTTTAAATCATCAATTAAATGCTGAACATATTCAGCTTCAGGTATTTCACCTTTTTGCCCGTGGCTATTAAAATCGCAGTACGGGCATTTTTGCACGCACCAAGGTACGTGCACATATAAGCTCAGTGGTGGAAGGTTCACAGGCCGCCTTTTTGCTGTAGCTCTAGCAATAGTTTTTGTAGTGCTTGGCCGCGATGACTCACTGCATTTTTTTGCTCTTTTGTAAGCTCAGCACTGGTACAATTTTTCTCTGGTACAAAAAATACAGGGTCGTAACCAAAGCCACCGTTGCCATTTTGAGTGAGCGTAATTTCGCCTTCCCAGCTTGCACTGCAAATAAGGGGGGTAGGGTCATCTGCGTGGCGCATTAATACCAGTACACACCAAAAACGAGCACTACGGATAGGGTTATTACCCAAGTCTACGAGTAACTTATCAATGTTATCTTGATCGCTGGCACCTGGGCCTGCAAAACGGGCAGAGTAAACACCGGGTGCGCCATTTAGGCCATCAACTTCTAAACCTGAGTCATCGGCAATAGCAGGCATGCCAGTAATTTTAGCGGCATGACGCGCTTTAATAATGGCATTTTCAACAAAGGTAGTGCCGGTTTCGGCAACTTCACCTACGTTAAAATCGCTCTGTGGAACTACATTAATATTCAGAGGGCTTAGCATGTTAGCTAGCTCATTTACTTTGCCAGGGTTACCTGTAGCAAGTACTAAAGTTTTGGTCATGTTATTAATCTACGTAAAATTTTTGCTGAAACTGTAATTTTTGAAATTGATTACTTTGTTGTATTTCAATCTCAAAGCGTAAAATCTCTTCGTTGGTATAATCAACTTGGGCAAGGTAATAAATTGAATCACCTTCTTTTACTTCTTTAAAAGTAAGCGTTTGTTTGTTGCCAAGTAGGTTTTTAGCTGTGCCAGTCAGCTTTGCTGTTTGGGCTGTGTTTTCGGCATCATTTTTTAAAATAGAAATATTCACAATGCCTTTGTATCCGCTTCGCTCAAGGCCATACGCTTTTGCTATTTTTGGCTGAATAAAAGTAGAAGGAAAGGCGATGTAATGCACTTGCCAAGGGCCAAGCTCTTTATATTGTGCGCCTTGCATTTCTTCGCTTTGCGCGTTAAATACAAATGCTAAACAAGCAATAAAACAAAACTTAATTAAACGGTTCATTATGTATTCCTCAAAACATATAAAAAAGAGGCCTTTGGGCCTCTAATTAAAAAATCCATATTAGACTAAAAAATCCATAAGCAGCATTTGCAAAAACTGAATACCAATAATAAGTACTAAAACTGATAAATCTAAGCCACCCATTGATGGCAATATTTTACGAATTGGTTTTAGCATTGGTTCAGTAAGCTGATGGAAAACCGCTTCTATAGGGTTATAACCTTGGCTAACCCAGCTTAAAATAGCGCGAATAATAAGTACCCAAAAAACTAAGTTAAGGCCTTCTTTTAGTACCGTTATAAGTGCTTGTATAATTACAGGCTGTATTGCCCACGCATTATATATAACAAGCATTAAAGTACTAATTTTGGCTACAGCCACTATAAATGCCAGCAACAGAGATGCTAAATCAAGTCCGCCAAATCCCGGAATGATTTTACGCAGTGGTTTTACCGCAAACGAAGTGGCTTTAACCACAAACTGGCTCATTGGATTATAAAAGTCGGCTTTTGCCCACTGCAGCCAAAAGCGCAGTAATACCACCATTAAAAACAAATCAAACAGGGTACTGATTAAAAATTGCATGGCATTCATAGTGTAACCTTCAATAAAAAAGTGGTTTTAAAGTTCTTTTTCCATTTGCTCTGCACGCGCAATACACGCATCCATTGCATCGCCAACGGTTTTAGTTAAGCCTTCATCTTTTAAGTGCTCAACAGCTGCGTGAGTCGTACCGCCTTTAGATGTTACGTTTGAACGCAGTTGCGAAATACTAATATCAGGCTGGCTAAGTGCCATTTCAGCAGCGCCAAGAGCTGTTTGTTGTACTAAACGACGAGCGTCTTCATCATTAAAGCCCAGCGCTTTGGCTTTTTCTTCTATGGCTTCCATAAATAAGAAAAAGTAAGCTGGTGATGAGCCGGTCACAGCAATAATATCGTTAATTTGTGATTCTTTTTCGACCCATACAACAATGCCAGTGCATTCAAAAACTTGTTGTACAAACTCGTGTTCGCTTTGTGTTTCGCCCGCGCCATATAAACCTGATACACCACGGCCTAATAAAGACGGTGTATTTGGCATACAACGTACCATTTTAACGTCTTGACCTAGCATTTCACGTAAACGTTTTACAGTTAAGCCAGCAGCAACAGAAATAAACAGTTTATCGCTAAAATCTACGCCTGACTCTTGAAACGATTTACATAAATCGCCCATCATTTGTGGTTTAACAGACAAAACAATTACATCAGCATCGCGCAGGGCTTCGTTATTGTCACTGGTGGTTTGCACCTTGAAATCAAAGGCTACCTTTTCAAGCTTTTCTTGGTTGCGGTTAGTCGCAATAATGTTACTTGCGTTAAAACCGTTTTTTACCATGCCACCAATAATGGCGTAGCTCATATTACCTGTGCCTATAAATGCGATTTTTTTATCTGACATAAATCTGTTATCACCTTTTAAGTTCGTGTTCCAAAAATGTCTGTGCCGATCCTTACCATGGTTGAGCCTGCACTAATGGCAGCTTCAACATCGTTACTCATACCCATCGACAAAGTATCTACTTGAGGATATTGGGTCTTTAGTTTATCAAAGCAAGTTTGTAATTGCTCAAAAGATTGAATTTGCGTATCCAGATCGTTGCTTTTAGCGGGAATCGCCATTAAACCTCGAAGTGTTAAGTGCTCACATTGGTTAATAAAATCGGCAAGTTCATCTATTTCATCGCGGTGGCAACCCGACTTCGCTTCTTCATTACTTATATTTACTTGAATAAGTATATTAAGAGGCTGTTTATCGTCTGGGCGCTGGGAATCTAATCGTTTCGCTATTTTTATGCGATCAACACTTTGCACCCAATCAAAGTTGGCAGCCACTAAAGCACTTTTATTAGATTGAATAGGGCCAATGAAATGCCAAATGATGTCGCTATATGACTGTAGTTGAGCTATTTTATCTATAGCCTCTTGAACATAAGATTCACCAAATTCGCGCTGACCATGCTCATAAGCTGCAATAACATCTTCGCTTGGTTTAGTTTTAGACACTGCCAGTAGAGTGACTTCGTTAGTGTTTCGTTGTGCAATTTTTGCCGCGTCTGCAATTCTAGCGTAGGCGGATGTGAGTCGTTCTGCTATTGTAACCATATATTTATCAGTTAGTTGTGGAGTCATAAATGGATATTACCGAATTATTAGCGTTTAGTGTGCAACACAAAGCATCCGATTTACATTTATCGTCGGGTGTTTCACCTATGATACGCGTAGACGGTGATGTTCGCCGCATTAATATACCAGCCCTTGCAGACAAAGACGTAAACAGTCTGGTTTACGATATTATGAACGATAATCAACGCAAGGACTATGAACAAAATCTCGAAGTGGATTTTTCGTTTGAAGTGCCTAATTTAGCACGTTTTCGTGTGAATGCGTTTAACTCTAATCGCGGGCCTGCTGCGGTATTTCGTACCATACCAAGTGAAGTGTTAACGCTTGATGATTTAGGTGCGCCAGATATTTTTAAAACAATCTCCGATACCCCACGTGGACTCGTGTTAGTGACGGGCCCAACGGGCTCTGGTAAATCGACAACACTTGCCGCTATGGTCGATTATATAAATCAAAATAAACATCACCATATTCTAACAATAGAAGATCCAATCGAGTTTGTTCACGATAATAAATTAAGCCTTATTAATCAACGTGAGGTACATCGCGATACTCATAGCTTTTCAAACGCGCTACGTAGTGCATTGCGTGAAGATCCAGATGTAATATTGGTCGGTGAGTTACGTGATTTAGAAACAATTCGTCTTGCAATGACCGCTGCTGAAACGGGTCACTTAGTGTTTGGCACGTTGCATACAACATCTGCACCAAAAACCATTGACCGTATTATCGATGTATTCCCAGGTGAAGAAAAATCAATGGTACGTTCAATGTTATCTGAATCTTTGCGTGCTGTTATTTCGCAAACACTGCTTAAAAAGATTGGTGGCGGGCGAGTTGCAGCACACGAAATTATGATTGCAGTACCTGCTATTCGTAACTTAATTCGTGAAGACAAAATTGCACAAATGTACTCGTCTATTCAAACCGGTGCGTCTGTGGGCATGCAAACAATGGATCAATGTTTAACTAATTTAGTTAATCACGGCATTGTTACAAATGCGGCAGCGAAAGAAAAAGCACAAGACAAAACACAATTTGGCGGGTAAGAAACTATTATGGCTTTATCTTTAAACGACTTTTTACTCATCATGATTGAGAAAAAAGGTTCTGACTTATTTGTATCGAGTCAGCTACCTGTAAGCGCAAAAATAAACGGTGAGCTAACAGCCCTAAGTGACGATAGGCTTACTGATGAGCAATCGCTTGAGTTAGTAGAATCTGCAATGAGCGAAAAGCAAAAAGCAGAGTTTCATACAACGAAAGAATGTAACTTTGCGATTGCCACCGACGAAGGGCGTTTTCGTATTTCTGCTTTTTGGCAACGCGATAAAGCAGGTATGGTTATTCGTCGCATTGTTACGCAAATACCTGATGTGAGTGAGCTAGGTCTTCCTTCTATTCTTACCGATGTAATTATGTCTAAGCGTGGCCTTGTTTTGTTCGTCGGTGGTACTGGCACGGGTAAATCAACCTCGCTAGCCGCACTTATTGGTTACCGTAACCGACATCAACGTGGTCATATACTGACTATTGAAGATCCGATTGAATTTGTTCATGAGCATCGCAAAAGTATTATTACTCAACGCGAAGTAGGGCTTGATACCGAAAGCTTTGAGTCAGCACTTAAAAGCTCATTACGCCAAGCTCCCGATGTAATTTTGATTGGTGAAATTCGCTCTCAAGAAACTATGGAATACGCACTAAGCTTTGCCGAAACTGGGCACCTGTGTGTTGCAACACTGCATGCTAATAATGCTAACCAAGCGATTGACCGTATTATGCATTTAGTTCCAAAAGAAAAACACGATAAGCTTAAGTACGATTTAGCACTTAACTTACGTGCAATTGTGGCCCAGCAATTAGTACCGACTGCTGATGGTGAAAGCCGTGTTGCAGCTATTGAAATATTGCTTAACTCACCAATGGTTGCTGAACTGATTAAAAACGGTGATATTGGTGGTATTAAAGAGGCAATGGCTAAATCGAAAGAAATGGGCATGCAAACCTTTGACCAAGCATTATTTGAGCTGTATAGACAGCAGCGAATTAATTACGCTGATGCACTGCATCATGCTGATTCGCCAAATGATTTACGTTTAATGATTAAACTGCGCAATAACGAGCAGCAAGGTGCGGGCTTTTTACAAGGCGTTACTATTGATGGCCTTGACGATAAAAATAGCGATCAATAATTTAAAAAGTAATAAATATAAATACTTAATATAAAAAAAGCGCCAATTGGCGCTTTTTATTTATATAACAGGTTATTTATATAATCTGTTTATTCACCGTAACTAGACTCAAAAAAACTTTCTAAAATAATAACCGCAGACATATTATCTACGTTACCTTTGCCTAAGTTTTTATAGCCACCACTTTCAAAAAGTCGCGCTTTAGCATCCGCAGTCGTTAAACGCTCGTCTTGTGTTTGCACTGGAATGCCATAATGATTATGTAATCTGTTGGCAAACTTTTTTGCTTTAAAGGTAACCTCTTGTGACGTTCCATCCATATTTAGTGGTAAGCCAACAACCATTAAGTCAGGCTGCCATTCGGTTACTTGTACAGCAATATGGTCCCAGTTAGGAATGCCATCTTGTGCTTTTACAGCTTTAAGGCTAGACGCGCTGCCTGTTAGCTCTTGCCCAATAGCAATACCAATACTTTTGGTGCCAAAGTCAAAGCCCATTACAGTGCGTTCGCCTTGCGGCTTAAGCGATTTTTTTGTCATGTGTATCTTGTTTAAGTTTGCTAAGGGTTAAATTACTATTATGCGTGACCAGCTTCAGGGCTGAGTTGGCTAATATCAAAGCCCAACATTGAAACTGCTTTTTCCCATCGTTTTTCAACGGGGGTGTCAAAAATGATCTTCGGATCGGCTTCTATGATCAACCAACTGTTATCAAGTAACTCTTGTTCGAGTTGTCCTTGCTCCCATCCTGAATAACCCAATGTAATAATAAATTGTTCAGGTGCTTGTGCGGTAGTTAAGCTTGCTAAAACGTCTTTTGAGGTAGTGATCATAATATCGCTACTGAGTTTTTGGCTTGCTGAATAACCTGATTGGGGAGAGTGCAAAACAAAACCACGGTCAGTTTTAACGGGTCCGCCTGCAAACACACTTACTTTTGCTGCGTTTTGAGTTTTGTCGTTATCAATTTCTATTTTATCTAAAAGTTCGCCAACAGTAACATCAATAGGTTGGTTTATTACCAAGCCCATAGCCCCATCTTCATTGTGCTCACAAATATAGGTAACAGCACGTTTAAAAAAAGGGTCTTGCATCGACGGCATCGCGATTAAAAAATGATTTTCTAATGACTGCATAGATTTCACCCTTTTTAGTTAATGAACTTTGAGTATGGCACATACCTTTGTTTTTAAAACTAAAAAAGCACTTTCATACAGTTTAAAAATTAATAGTTAACAACTATATTAAAATTTATGACACGAAAGTGCTTTTAATAACGATAGGTAGATACTTATTTATCTAGCTTTCTTTCAATGGCATCAAATAAAATACCCGTGATTGAAATATCATAAGCAGCTTCAATTTCGCGTACGCACGTTGGTGCAGTTACGTTAATTTCAGTTAATTTATCGCCAATAATATCTAAACCTACAAATATTAAGCCTTTTTCTTTAAGCGTTGGTGCAACCGCTTGCGCTATTTTTAAATCTGACTCGCTAAGTGGACGCGCTTCGCCTCGACCGCCAACAGCTAAATTACCGCGTGTTTCACCATTTTGTGGAATTCGCGCTAAACAATACGGAATAACCTCACCATCAATAACCAATACGCGCTTGTCGCCTTGTTTGATCTCTGGGATGTAATTTTGCACCATAGCAAAGCGGCTGCCGTGCTCTGTTAGCGTTTCACAAATTACACCAATGTTGGCATCGTCTTCTCTAAGGCGGAAAATAGATGCGCCACCCATGCCATCAAGGGGTTTTAAAATAATGTCTTTATGCTGCGCTAAAAACTCACGAATTTGTTTTTGGCTACGTGTAACAAGTGTGTCTGGCG
The DNA here is from genome assembly GCF_011378815.1 of Pseudoalteromonas sp. 31A1. Classification (NCBI taxonomy): domain Bacteria; kingdom Pseudomonadati; phylum Pseudomonadota; class Gammaproteobacteria; order Alteromonadales; family Pseudoalteromonadaceae; genus Pseudoalteromonas; species Pseudoalteromonas sp. 31A1. Next base: position 266,050 of record NZ_WTKY01000001.1, read on the forward strand.
TATGTTCGCTAAACCATGCTGTAAATAGCTTTTCGTTAGCATCGCGAAGGCTTTGTGGCTTGTTAATTATTAACGTACCTTCTTGTTCTGCACGCTCTAAAATATACGTCGCGTAAATGTATTCGGTATCAAAAGGAGGATCTTTTCGCATTAAAATAACATCAAGGTCGGCAAGGGCTATAGTGGCTTTTTCTTCAAGCTCGTACCATTTTTCTGCATTATTAAACACTTGCGCTTTAGACGCTGTAGCGTACGACTTACCTTTACGAAGAGATAAATCATCCATCTCCATATAATAAATTTCGTAGCCGCGTTCTTGCGCTTGCATCATCATTGCAAAACCGGTGTCTTTTTTGATGTTAAATCCACTAATAGGATCTGAAATAATACCTAACTTAATTGCCATGCGCTGTGCCTTACTATAAATGTTACTGTTTATATGAGGGTGCTTTTAGTTATTTCAATTAGCTAAATCGCCAAATTGAAGTTGTAATGCACTTAAGACCGTTAAAGCGGCTGTTTCCGTTCGTAAAACGCGCGGGCCTAAGCGAATATCCACAAATTCTAGTTGTTTAGTTAGTGCCATTTCATCGTCGGTAAAGCCACCTTCTGGGCCGACTAAAAAGCGTACGCCATCTTTAGGTACCGTAATGGTTTTAATGCTGTGCTCAGCACGAGGATGAAGAGTGAGCTTAATTGCATTGGTTTGTTGTGCAAGCCATTGTTTTAAATCTACAGGAGGATGAATAATTGGCACAAAATTACGCCCAGATTGCTCTGCCGCTGCTATTGCAATTTTTTGCCATTGTTGGTGTTTTTTTTCAAGACGATCGCCCATTAGTTTTACACCACAGCGCTGACTAAAAAGTGGGGTGATTTCGGTAATACCCAGTTCAACCGACTTTTGAATTGTAAAATCCATTTTGTCGCCACGCGAAACACACTGGCCTAAATGAATTTTAAGCGGGGATTCTACATCGTGAGGATTAAGCTCCAATGGCATTACGACGACTGTTTTTTTTGTTACCTCAATTATTTCACTAAGGTATTCGCCGCCTTCGCCATTAAAAATAGATACATGTTCGCCTACTTTCATGCGCAGCACTCTGCCAATATGGCCAGCAGCATCGTCATCTAAAGTTACAGGGGTGTTTAGGGCAATACTCGATGTTTGATAAATATGAGGAACTCGCATAGGGCGTCACTTACTACTTAGCGTAAAAATATATAATGCTATGGTAAGTAAGCTGGCAGCTGTGCGCAATTATTTATTTTTATTAAGTTGCTCGGCGAGATCTATTAAATCTTGTGGTGTGTGCGCTATATCGTGATGATTTTGCGACGGTTCGGTTAATGTTTCGTCAGTAACCCGACTTAGTGTATAGCTTGTATCATCAAGGTTTATTAAAAAGCGATCTTCATGTAACGAGTTATAAATAAAGCGCTGTTTATCACTTGCGAGTAAGTAGTCGGCATTATTAAAAAGTACACCATTTAAATTATGATGCTCTTTTAGATAGTTAATTAATTCAGAAACGCTTATTTCGTTTTCAAGGTCGCAATAACTATAGTCTTTAATAAGTTCGTCAAACATCATTTTTACTAACTGGCGGGTATTACTGCCTGCTGCAATAAGCGTACTCGCTTTTGTTTTACCATTATTATTTACATAGTATTCGGCAAATGCTCGGCTAAATTCGTTGTCTATGTCAATTAACAAGTAATTCGTTATTTCAAGTGGCATAGAGCTAGGACCTTGTTGCATTTAAGTAATTACCATTATTACTTAAATGCAGACTTTTAATGGCTGTATTTTAGTAAAAAGGTCTAAAGAGAAAACATGCTAATAAGTAAATAACCTATAGCACAAAAAACAGCAAACTCTATACATGCTACCCCAATATTATCTTGATGGTCTATTTCAAGAGCCGTATCAATATTTGGTAAAGAGATAACTTTTATCACATACGTTAAGCTGTAAAGCAGTATCCACATTACACCGCAATGCATAACGAGTGTAAATATGTTTTCTACCATTTTACCGTTTTGAAATGCAGCACTAGATAAACCAGCGTACACAGCCAGTGCCAAACCAATTGATTTACCTGCGTACCTTATTCCAATAGACGTATTTTCTAGATTGAAGTTACTTTGCAGTGAAGCACCTTGATTTGCTTTTGCAAAACGGTGCTCTCGTATTTTACTATCAAGTGCAAACATTCCCTGAAGTGTAAAAAAGCTAACGCAAGCAATAAGTAAGTTACTAAACCCTTGGGTATGTGTCCACGTGTATAAACCAAGTGCAATAATACAGTTGGCGATTAACATGCCGGAATCTACCAGTGCAGCACATACATTTTGCTTTAATATGGCGGCTTCTTCATTAAACCTGTGGAGTATCCATTTTCTATGAATTAAATGGCCCACTTTTATAAAAGTGAATAAAAGAATAATAATAATTAACACTTTTAATGGATTGGATTGCGCGGTGCTAATGCTTATTTCATCAAACAAAAAGGCCATAGTGGCTATGACAACTGATATTTCAGATGCGAAGCTAATACCCATGGCAAAGTTATCGTGTTGCGCTAGTTCATCTTTAAGCGCTTGTTTTGCTTTGATTTGAGTGACAACTCGTAAACTAAAAATAGTTATACAAATAACCGCAAAACTAATGGCAATCGCAATAAAACTAGTGTTAGATAAAGACAAATATGACATGGTGATCCTAATTAAGTTAACCTTTCTAGGTTTTAGTCATTCTAGTACGGTTATTGATGATATAAAAGAGAGGATTGATGAGTACCGTAAAGCAACTTCCTATTCAATTACAAAAACTTGGCTTAGAGCGCTTCGAACAATTATATCCACAGCAAAGTAATGAAAGCGAAGTTATACGATTACTCGCCTTGAGCGACTTTGCTTGGCGTTGTTTGGAATCACAACCTGATTTAAAGACTTGGCTATTATGCAAAGACGAAATACAAAATAGAGTAATAGATTCTCCTTTTAAAAACCTTAATTTAGCTGACATTGATGAAGTGCAGTGCCATAAAGTACTTCGCCAATATCGTGAAAAGTACTGGCTTAAAGTCGCCTTTTTAGATTTATGCTGTAATAACCCCATTGCCGATAGCATTAATTACATAAGCCAACTGGCTGATATGCTAATTAATAGTGCTAACCAATGGGCGCATGCACAGGTGGCTAAAGTAAATGGTGAGCCGCTTGATGAGCAAAACCAAGCAATGCCATTAATGGTTTTAGGGATGGGGAAGCTCGGTGGACAAGAGCTAAATTACTCCTCTGATATTGATCTCATTTTTGCATATCCGCGCAGTACAAAAACCCAAGGTGGCCGCAGAAGCCTTGAGGCCCAAGTATTTTATACCAAAGTTGCACAAAAGCTCATTGCATCACTTAACCAAGCCACCGGTGACGGACAAGTATTTAGAGTTGATATGCGCTTGCGCCCGTTTGGCGAAAGTGGTCCTTTGGTTATGAGTTTTAACGCTATTGAAGATTACTACCAAGAGCAAGGTCGCGATTGGGAGCGCTACGCAATGTTAAAAGGGCGCTTAATTGGCACGCCTAATAAATATTGGGATGAATTTATTAAGCTTTTAAAGCCGTTTGTTTATCGCCGGTATATTGATTTTTCGGTGATTGAATCTTTGCGTAAAATGAAGTTAATGATTGCACAAGAGGTTCGCCGTAAACGCTTAACTAATAATATAAAATTAGGCGCTGGTGGTATTCGTGAAGTTGAATTTATAGTGCAAGCCCTACAAATGGTACGAGGTGGGCGAGAGGCTAATTTACAAACTCAATCATTACTTAAAGCATTAAATGAGCTGGCACTTAACCAAGTTATAGATGAGCAAGAAGCGAGCGAGCTTAAACGCAATTACCTTTATTTGCGAAAAGTTGAACAGTACTTACAAATATTTGACGATCAGCAGACGCAAACACTCCCCGATGATGAATTGAACCAGCAGCGCTTAAACTTATTATTAGAACAAGCTGATTTTTCTGCCACTTTAATCACTATTGAAAAGGTAATGAAGCAAGTTAACGGCGAGTTTGCACTCGTTATTGGTGAAGAAACCGCGCCACTAGATACCTGTGAAGGTGCATTTATTAGTGCTTGGGATCATGGTGATGTGAGCTTTCTAAAAGAGGCTAGAGATGAATGGCAAACACCCCTTAACGATTTTAAATTAAGGCTGTCTAAGGTCAACATAGGTAACCGAGGGCGTGAAACCCTTGATAAATTAATGCCTGTTTTATTGAGCCAGTTAAATGACTTTAATGCCAGCGCAGCTGCTTTTACAATGGTTTGCCAAATTTTTAATAAGATAATTTCACGTACTGCTTATTTAGAATTACTGTACGAAAACCAAGGTGCATTAAAGCAACTCGTTTTACTGTGTTGTCATAGCAAATGGATAGGCGAGCACATTTCTCGCTACCCTATATTGCTAGATGAGCTAATAGACCCGGCTGTTCTTTATAAACCGACACCATTAACCGCTTATAAAGATGAAATAAGACAGTATTTTTTACGAATAGAGCATGACGATTTAGAACTGCAAATGGAGTCGCTTAGGCAATTTAAGCAAACGCATCAATTACGAATTGCTGCTGCCGATGCAACCGGTGTTCTTGATGTAATGAAAGTAAGCGATCACTTAACTGTACTGGCTGAGGCGATAGTTGACCAAGCTGTTAATATTGCATGGCATAATACTGTTAAGCGTTTTGGCATGCCCCCTGGCACTGATGACGAAAACAAAGGCTTTGCTGTTATTGCATATGGTAAAACAGGTGGCTTAGAAGTAGGGTACGACTCAGATTTAGACTTAGTATTTGTACACAATCATGATGGCTCAAGCCAAACAAATGGTGAAAAACCGATAGATTCTCGGCAGTTTTATTTAAAACTCGCTCAGCGCTTAATGCATTTATTTAATACTCGTACTGCATCGGGTATTTTGTATGAGCTTGATACGCGATTACGCCCTGAAGGTGCATCAGGTTTACTTGCTATCAATTTAGAGAGCTTTAATCACTATCAGCAAACTCAAGCATGGACGTGGGAACATCAAGCACTTGTGCGGGCTCGGTTAATTTTGGGCCAAGACGATCTTATAGAGCGTTTTTCACAAATTCGTAAAAGTATTCTTTGCCAACAGCGCGATGATACCGTGTTAAAAGCCGATGTAATAAAAATGCGCGAAAAAATGCGCGACCATCTAGCGAAAGGAAATACTGAACAATTTGATTTAAAACAAGATATTGGCGGTATGGCTGATATTGAGTTTATTACGCAATATTTAGTACTTAAACACGCGAATGAGTTTGAGCAGCTTACCGTTTATTCAGATAACGTAAGAATATTAACGGATGCAGCAAATATAGGCTGTATTACTAAAGAGCAAAAACAGCAGTTGATCAAAGCGTATATTGATTATCGCTCGTGTTATCACGTGCTGAGCTTGGATCAAAAAGGCAAATTGATCTCGCGAGAAGCTTTTTTACAAGATATTACTAACGTAACGAATATTTGGAATAGTATTTTTGAATTGAATTGAATTGAATTGAATTGAATTGAATTGTAAAACCCAAGCGCTTGCTTGGGTTTTTTGTACGTGTAAACCCTTAAACCTTTAGCTTTAAACAGTTTGTTCGCACAAATTCTGATGGTAACTCTGTAATAACCGCTGCTCTTTGTTTGTGGCAAAAGTAAGTGTAAACCTCATGCTCAAAGTCGTCATTTATAGCACGACCAATTTGATAAAGTGCTGAAGTAAAGTTGCTGTCTACTCTAAAATGATCTTTAACTACGTAGTCTTTACTTAAATACCAGTAAAGCTCAATACCTTCATTTTTAGCATATTGATAGAGTACGTCTTTAAGTGTTGTGCCATTTTCAAAGCGCCTAGGTTCAACTTCTCCAGTCCAAGTGGTCGGCATTGGATCAACTGTTCGCGCACGTTCCGCTAATACTCTATCCAAGGTTTGTTCTGGTGTTTTAAGTTTTAAAACAAATTGATCTCGTTCTTTATTACTTTTTACTTGGTTACGAATAGAGGAGTAAAAACGTGATAATCCTTCGGCAGCTGCATTTTTAGATTTTTTAATATCAAATAAAGAACCATCACTCAACAAAAAGTATACGGCGAGTGCTATTAGTACAGCTGCAAATGATAAATGCCTAATCCAAAACCACATGATTATTACCCACCTTATTTGTTCCTATTATTGTTATACCATTACTTTTTATAAAAAGAAGGGGCATTTTTATCAGGTCGAGTTTTAAAACGACGGTGTAGCCACATATATTGTTCGGGTGCGGCATTAACAGATTGTTCCATGCGTTGATTTACACGTGTTACATCAGCCTTATTATCACCACTGGGGAAGTTTTCAAGCTCTGGCAGTATTTCTAAGTGATATTTACCATTTTCATCACGGCGAGTTATTAAACTCATTGTTTCGCAGTTTTTACTGCCTGCAAACATAAGAGTACCCGTTGTAGTTGCAGCGTCAGGTACTGCGTAAAATGGGACAAATTCACAGCGGTTACGACCGTAATCTTGATCGGGTAAGTAATAACATACCTTTTTATTTTTTAATGCTTTTAGTAAACCTTTTACATCTTTTCGACCGATTAAATATTCGTTAGAGCGAAGGCGCCCATTAGTCGTAAAGTATTCCATTAGTGGGTTGTTATGAGGGCGATAAAAGCCAACACCCTGACACTCTAAGCCCATAATACGGCTAGCCATTTCAAGATGCAGAATATGAGGTACAAGCAATAAAACACCTTTACCAGACGCTTGTACGCGTTCAAAGTGCTCAAGCCCTTTAAAAGACCCTAATGCTTTTTGTGCTCGCCACTGCGGCCACCACCAGGCCATGCCAGTCTCAACCATTGCAATACCGGTGTTTTCCATATTTTTGAGCACAAGGTCTTTTTGATCTGCTTCGCTCATATCAGGAAAACACAGCTTAATATTTACTTCTGCAATATGGCGACGGCGCTTCATAAATTTATGAACTAAGCGGCCAAGTTGTTTACCCATTGCCAATTGTAGTTTTTGCGGTAACCAAGAAATTAAATATAAAAATAGAACGCCAATCCACGTTAACCAGTATCGAGGGCCCAAAAAAGTTGCTTTAAAAGGAGATGAGGTGACCACAAAAATATCTCTGAGAATAAAAACGATAGTTTAACGCTAAGCGCTGTAAAATACAAAAAGCCAGCATTTAGCTGGCTTCCAATGTGTTCATACTGCACGAGTAATGAAAATTAAGCGGCTTTTAAACCTTGGTTTATAGCAACTAAATCTGCACTTGTTAATGTACCCGCAGCTTGTTTTAGGCGAAGGGTAGATAACACATAACGGTAACGTACATCAGCAAGGTTACGCTTTGCATCGTACAAATTTTGCGTACTTACTAGTACGTCAACAATGGTACGAGTACCTACTTCAAAACCAGCTTCAGTTGCTTTAAGGGCACTTTGAGCTGAAACAACCGCTTGCTCTAGCGCTTTGTAAGTAGCAATGTCTGAAACAACTTGATTATAAGATGTAATCACTGTGCGAGTTACTGCGCGGTAATTTGTTTCATAGTCTTGGCTCGCACCTACGTAAAACGCACGGGCCTGATTTGTTGCAGCAACTGTTGCACCACCTGAATATAAAGGTACGCTAAAGTTAAGCCCTACAGAGCTTGAGTCTGAACGTGGTTGATCATCAAAATTAACGCCATTTCTTTGAGTGTCTGTAAGAGAATCACCATAATTTGCACTTAGTGTTAGCTTTGGATAATGACCCGCTTTTGCTAATTCAATTTGATCTTTTGCAATATCAACCGTTACTTTAGACACTTGCAGGTTGATATTTTTATCTTCAGCTACTTTAACAAAGTCGCTTGAGCGCTTAGTTGGTTTAGTTGTTGAGAAAGTATCTGTATTTAAAAAGTCTAATTTTTCGTGGTACTTACCAGTAATCTCACGAAGTTGCTCGCGTGCTGTTTCTACAGCATTACCAGCAATAATTTCTTGAGCTACAGAGTTATCAAACTGGGCTTGCGCTTCATGTACGTCTGTAATGGCTGTTAAGCCTACCGCATAACGTTGTTTGGTTTGCTCAAGTTGACGTTCAATGGCACGTTTTTCAGCTTCAACAAATTCAAGGTTATCACTGGCACTTAATACGTTAAAATAACCTTCAGCAACGCGTACAATTAAGTTTTGTTTAGCTGCATCATATAGCCCACTTGCTTGTAGAGCTTGCTTATCGGCAATATCTAACGTATTCCATGCACCTAAATCAAACAATGTTTGGCTTAAACTTACACCACGAGAGAATTGGTCTGTGTCACTTTCAACTTTTACTAGGTTAGATAAGTCGCCAACGCTTTCGTACGACGTTGAGTCACTTTTTGTATAACCCATAGTTAAACCAATTTGTGGTAATAGTGCACTCATTGCCAAATCGCTTTGATAAGACTGCGCATCGGCTTGGGCTTTTGCTTTTAAAACAGTAGGATCGTTAGCTGTCGCTATTTCAAAAACTTGTAGTAAATCTTCAGCTTTCACTGCTGTTGCACCTAATGCGCATGATAAACTAACTAGCGCCGCAAGAATGTTCTTTTTCATGTGGGGTTCGGTCCTTAGACAATTTTTGTACTAAAAGCATGTTAACCTGTTTTACTGCATAACAAAAAAAATAATTAGTAAAACAGTATGTTCAAGTGTAACAGAATATATTAACGCATTTTAAAGCTTTAGATAAGTAGGAGGTAGCTACGTGGTTGATAAAAAACTCGTTCAATTTACACATAAAGATGTGAATTTAAAGCCAACAAAAAACCTTTATAAAGGTTTTTTTCAGGTTGATTTATACCAATTTGAACATGCTCTTTTTGCGGGTGGAAAATCTAAAGTAATTAGCCGAGAAATATTAGAACGTGGCGATGCAATTGCAGTACTCCCTTACGATCCAATATCAGATACTGTTCTTTTAATTGAGCAAATACGTATTGGCGCTATTAAAAGCAAGCATTCGCCTTGGCTGCTAGAGTGTATAGCCGGAATGACAGACGGCAGCACTGATTACGAATCAGTTGTAAAAAAAGAAGCGTATGAAGAAGCTGGGCTTGAATTAACTGAACTTGAATTTATGCTTTCATACCTATCAAGCCCTGGTGGCACAACTGAGCGCTTACATTTATATTTAGCTCGTACTGACTTAAGCCAAGTGAAATCAGGTGTATATGGTCTTGAAACTGAAGGCGAGGATATAAAAACTCACATTCTATCAGTTGATGATGCGCTAATGCGTCTCAATAACGGTGAAATGGATAATGCGGCAACGGTTATTTGTATGCAGTGGCTTGCGCTTAATCGTGAAAAAATGGCAAGTAAATGGGCATAAACTCTTACTAATATTATGGTGGTACTTTGACAGCACAATTAGCAACAAAGCGATATATTCAGAGCCTCCCAAAGTATTTAACACTTTGTGAGCATAACTATGTGCGACTATTAAAGTTGTTACCGAGCGAGCGCAATATAGGAAGCATTCGTGAAGTTAAACTTGGCAACAGTGAGTTTGCTACAAAAATTGATGGCAGCGCAAAATACACCATGGATATTTCAATTAAGCAGCTAACAGGAATGGTTAAAGGGATTACGCCACTGTATTTAACGGTACGCATGTATCACGATGCCAAAGTGGCTGAAATTGTTCATCACGATTACCATCAACGCATAAAACCATCTTATGGATACCCTAACCCTAAAATGCATCAAAAAGATGAAAAGTATCAACTTAATGCTTTTTTATACGACTGGTTAGTGGCCTGTGTAGAGCACGGACAAGCGACGTTGAATTGGGATGTAAATAATGGCTTGGTTTGATGATACATATACATTTGATAAATCATCTTTGTGCATTGCTCATATTACTGACAGTCATTTATTTGCAGACAAATGCGGTGAGTACTTTAATGTAAATACCGCAGATCATTTTGAACAAGCCTTGGCACACATAGCTAAGCAATCAATAGACTGTATTATTTTTGGTGGCGATTTAACACAAGATCATAGTTTTGAATCGTACTTATTATTTAGTGAACTTATAAATGCCAGTGACATTACTTGTCCTGTATTTTGGGTGCCAGGTAATCATGATGAACTAGCAATGCTTAATCGCATAAGTGGTGGGCAAATAAATTCGGCTAAACATATTATTGCTAATGGGATTGAGCTACTTCTTATTAATTCTAAAGGGCCCACGCCCGCAGGATGGGTTACTGGCACGCATTTAGATGAAGTAACGGACGCTTTAGTCAACTCGAATAATAGTAAAGTTATATTTTGTCATCATAATCCGCTGCCAATAAACGGCTACCTTGATAAACACTTATTAGAAAATGGCCCACAGCTTTTAAATATCTTAGTTAATAGTAATAATGTATCTGCGCTTTTTCATGGGCATGTGCACAATGATTACGAACAAAGCTTTAGAGGGCTGCCCATATATGCGACCCCGGCCAGCTCAATACAGTTTGTAAAGCACACTTTAGAGTGGGAGCAAAAAAATGCGGGACCAGCTTACAGAACGCTAAATATAAAGAGTAAAAAAGATAAAGTAGAAGTAAAAACGGAAGTAGTATGGCTAAACGCGTAATTTATATTCATGGCTTTAATAGTTCACAAAAATCATATAAAGCTGTGCGCTTTGGTGAGCTTATGGCAAACTATGACGTTGATTATTGTGTACCGAACTTAAACCACGAGCCCCTACAAGCTATAATTGAGCTTGAACAATTACTAACGCCAAATACCGTTTTATTAGGTAGCTCGTTAGGTGGTTTTTTTGCCACGTATTTATCGCAGCGTTATCAAATTCCTGCAGTGGTTATTAATCCCGCGGTCGCACCCTATAATTTATTACAGTCGTTACTTGGACCTAATTATAATCCGTATCAAGATTATCATTACGATTTAAATAACAGTCATATTGAGGCACTTAAATTACTCGCTGTAGATAAATTAGCATACCCTGAGTTACTGTACTTATTACAGCAAACAGGCGATGAAGTGTTGAACTTTCAACACGCAGTAAAATATTATTCGCAATGCAAGCAATTGATAGAATTTGGTGGCGATCATAGCTACGTTGAATTTGAACGCACCTTTGCAAGTATTGTAGATTTTCTTAAAATCACGTAAAACTAGTTAGCCTGAACTGAGGTTAGTTACTATATTAACGCTTTAGCGCATATAACAATAAAACTAGTAAAACGTATTAGAGCCTTAGCGGATATAAAGACAAAAACTATGAGTGATCAAAATTATAACGCCGAAGCCATTGAAGTACTTAATGGATTAGATCCGGTAAAACGACGCCCAGGGATGTACACAGATACAACACGTCCTAATCATTTAGGCCAAGAGGTTATCGATAACAGTGTCGATGAAGCTATGGCGGGTCATGCTACTCGTATCGACGTCATACTCCACGAAGACAATTCGCTTGAAGTAAGTGATGACGGGCGTGGTATGCCTATTGATATTCACCCAGAAGAAGGTATCCCTGGGGTTGAATTGATCTTCACCAAATTACACGCCGGTGGTAAGTTTTCTAATAAAAACTATCAATTTTCGGGTGGTTTGCACGGTGTAGGTATTTCGGTAGTAAATGCGTTATCTACGCGTGTAGAAGTAACAGTAAGACGCGATGCTCAGCAATTTAGAATGGCATTTGAAAGCGGCGATAAAGTAGAAGACTTAAACGTAATTGGTACAGTGGGTAAGCGTAACACCGGTACTACGGTTCGTTTTTGGGCTGATGTTAGCTACTTTGATTCACCAAACTACTCAATTACCAAGCTTAATCATTTATTAAAAGCCAAAGCAGTTTTGTGCCCAGGACTGCGAATTAAGTTTGTTAATAAGCAAACAAAAGAAACCCAAGAATGGTTTTATGAAACAGGCTTAAAAGACTATTTAGTTGAAGCAATTAAAGGTTTTGAAACATTACCGCAAGACCCGTTTGTTGGCGAATTTAAAAGTTCAATTGAAGGCGCTGACTGGGCTGTTGTATGGCTACCAGAAGGTGGTGAATCAATAGCTGAAAGCTACGTAAACCTTATTCCTACCGCGCAAGGTGGTACGCATGTAAATGGTTTACGCCAAGGTTTGCTTGAAGCAATGCGTGAATTTTGTGAGTTTAGAAACTTACTCCCTCGTGGTGTGAAATTAACTCCTGATGACATTTGGGATCGTTGTAGTTACGTGTTATCGGTTAAAATGCAAGACCCTCAATTTGCCGGTCAAACAAAAGAAAAACTATCATCACGCTCGTGTTCTGCGTTTGTATCGGGGGTTGTAAAAGACTCGTTTAGTTTATGGTTAAATGAACATACAGATACCGCAGAGTTATTAGCTGAGTTATGTATTTCAAATGCGCAAACTCGCTTGCGTGCAGCTAAAAAAGTAGTGCGTAAGCGTGTTACTGCAGGTCCTGCCTTACCGGGTAAACTTACCGATTGTAGCGCGGCCGATAACGACCGTACCGAATTGTTTTTAGTGGAAGGTGATTCTGCTGGTGGCTCTGCTAAACAAGCAAGAGACCGTGAGTTTCAGGCTATCATGCCGCTACGTGGTAAAATTTTGAATACCTGGGAAGTTGAGTCAGGCCAAATACTAGCATCACAAGAAGTACACGATATTTCAGTGGCGCTGGGTATTGACCCCGAGTCAACCGATATGTCGGCATTACGCTACAATAAAATTTGTATATTGGCCGATGCTGACTCGGATGGACTACACATCGCAACACTATTATGTGCATTGTTTGTTCGCCATTTTCCAGAGTTAGTAAAAACAGGGCATGTGTATGTAGCAATGCCGCCATTATTTAGAATCGATATTGGTAAAGAAGTTTATTACGCACTTGATGAGCAAGAAAAAACCGCTATTTTGGCGCGCATAGAAGCCGAGAAAAAACGCGGAAAAGTAAACGTACAACGATTCAAAGGTCTGGGTGAAATGAACCCGTTACAACTGCGTGAAACCACGATGGATCCAAATACACGACGTTTAGTGCAGCTTACGCTTGATGAAGAAGTAGAAACCATGGAAATGATGGATATGCTGCTTGCTAAGAAACGATCGCCTGATCGTCGTCAATGGTTAGAAGATCATGGTAACAAGGCACTCGTTTAATTACCTGTGCTTAACACTAGGAGAGGCGAATGAAAAAACTACTAGGAAGTTTGCTGTTACTTGGGCTGACTACCGCTCCTGTAATGGCGAAAAATATACTCGATAAGCTCACCGTAGCACCGGGATTTGAAATAAGCTTATTTGCAAATGATGTAGAAAATGCACGTCAAATAGCCGTTTCAAAAAAAGGTATTGTGTATGTTGGCTCTCGTAAAGCGGGCAACGTATATGCGCTTATTGATCATAATAGCGATGGCGTAGCAGATAAAAAAATTGTTGTGGCTAAAGGCCTAAACATGCCCTCTGGCATAGCAATTAAAGATGGCGATTTATACGTAGGTGAAGTGCATCGTATTATTCGCTTTAAAAATATTGATACCCAATTAAAAGATCCAAAATTTGATGTGGTTTATGACGCATTACCGAGCGAGCGTCATCATGGTTGGAAATTTTTACGTTTTGCACCAACGGGCGAGCTAATCATTCCGGTGGGTGTACCGTGTAATATTTGTGCTGAGGATGAACGTTTTGGTCGTATTTTTGCGCTTAATGTAGAAACAAAACAAATAAAAACAATAGCCAAGGGCGTTAGAAACACCGTCGGTTTTGATTTTCATCCAGCTACTCAAGCTTTATGGTTTAGTGATAACGGTCGCGACATGATGGGCGATGATATTCCGCCTGATGAGTTAAACCGTGCAACGCAAGAAGGTGAGCATTTTGGTTTTCCGTATGTTCATGCCGGTGCAATTATTGACCCTGAGTTTGGTGAAGGTAAAAATATTGCCGATTACACGTCGCCAGCTCTTGCACTTGCTGCGCATGTAGCGCCACTGGGTATTCATTTTTATAACGGTAAGCAATTTCCAGCAAGCTATAAGCAACAATTATTTGTTGCTGAACATGGCTCATGGAACCGTTCTAAAAAGTCAGGTTATAAAATAGGGCTAGCAACAATTGAAGTAGGTCGCGTAACTAAATATACGCCATTTATTACTGGCTTTATGAAAGACGAAACAACATTTGGACGCCCTGTTGCATTTGCAGAATTAGGTGACGGCAGTCTGTTAGTAAGCGATGATTACGCCAATGTAATCTACCGTGTAAGCTATAAGAAAAACTAGGTAAGCTTTAATGAGTGATACAGATACCTTGCTAATGCAAGGAATTGAGCAACAAACAATGGGGCGTTTTACCGAAGACGCCTATTTAAATTATTCCATGTACGTGATCATGGACCGCGCCTTACCGCATGTAGGTGATGGTTTAAAACCAGTACAGCGTCGTATTATTTATGCGATGAGCGAGCTGGGTTTGTCGGCTAACGCTAAGTACAAAAAATCAGCCCGTACAGTGGGTGACGTGCTTGGTAAGTACCATCCACACGGCGACAGTGCATGTTACGAAGCGATGGTATTAATGGCGCAGCCGTTTTCTTACCGCTACCCTTTGGTAGATGGACAAGGAAACTGGGGTGCGGCAGATGACCCTAAATCGTTTGCAGCAATGCGTTATACCGAAGCGCGTTTATCTAAGTTTTCAGAAGTACTATTAAAAGAGCTTGGCCAAGGCACCGTAGATTGGACACCAAACTTTGATGGTACAATGGATGAGCCTGTTGTACTGCCTTCCCGTTTACCGCATATTTTACTAAACGGTATAACGGGTATTGCCGTAGGTATGGCAACCGATATTCCGCCACATAACGTACGTGAAGTGGCTAGTGCATGTTGTTTATTACTTGATAAACCAAAAACAGAGCTTGAAGAATTACTTGAGCTTGTACATGCACCAGATTACCCAACAGATGCTGAAATAATTACTCCAAAAGCCGATATTCATAAAATATATAAAACCGGTCGTGGGTCTATCAAAATGCGTGCGGTTTATACCGAAGAGCATGGCGATATTGTTATTACATCGCTGCCGCATCAATGTTCTGGTGGTAAAGTACTTGAGCAAATTGCAGCGCAAATGAACGCTAAAAAATTACCAATGATTGCCGATTTACGTGACGAGTCAGATCACGAAAATCCAACACGCATTGTAATTATTCCGCGCTCAAACCGCATTAAAGCTGAGCCATTAATGGCGCATTTATTTGCAACCACCGATCTTGAAAAAAATTACCGCGTAAACTTAAACATGCTAGGCCTAGATGGCCGCCCGCAAGTTAAAGACTTACGCTGTATTTTAAGTGAGTGGCTAATATTTAGACGCGAAACAGTGCGTCGTCGTTTGCAGTATCGTTTAGATAAAGTATTAGCACGTCTACATATTTTAGAGGGTTTGCTAGCCGCCTTTTTAAATATTGATGAAGTAATTGAAATCATCCGCAGCGAAGATAAACCAAAGCCTGTATTAATGGAGCGCTTTGATTTAACTGATACGCAAGCAGAAGCAATTTTAGAATTAAAACTTCGTCATTTAGCAAAACTTGAAGAGTTTAAAATTCGTGGTGAGCAAGACGAACTAGCCAAAGAACGTGATAAATTAGCGCAAATTTTGGGCTCAGAACGTCGTATGTCGACACTGCTTAAAAAAGAAATTCAAGAAGCCGCTGAAATGTACGGTGACGATCGTCGCTCGCCAGTGATTGAGCGCTCAGAAGCGAAAGCACTTAACGAAAAAGATTTAATTCCATCAGAGTCAGTTACTGTTGTGCTATCAGACAAAGGCTGGGCACGCGTTGGTAAAGGTCATGACTTAGATGTACAAGGCTTAAATTATCGCTCAGGTGACGGCTTTAGAGCCTCTGCTCGTGGTAAGAGTAATCAACCTGCGGTATTTTTAGATTCAGCGGGGCGGGCGTTTGCAACCGATGCGCACAGTCTACCTTCGGCTCGAAGCCAGGGGGAGCCAATGACAGGTCGTTTTAACTTAACACCAGGCGCTAATTTTGAGCACGTGGTAATGAGTGAAGACGAGCAAGTATTGCTTATGGCGTCAGATGCAGGTTACGGCTTTATTACCGACTTTAAAGACTTAGTTAGTAAAAATAAAAACGGTAAAGCGCTGGTAAGTGTCCCTAAAGGTGGAATATTACTTTCTCCTATTAGAGTGAACGATGTTGCTAGCGATTACTGTATGGCTATTTCTAACGAAGGTCGAATGCTTTTATTCCCGCTGCGAGACTTACCAAAATTAGGTAAGGGTAAGGGTAATAAAATCATTTCTATACCGGGTGCTAAAGTACAAGCCCGTGAAGAGTTTGTAAAAGTGCTTGCTGTTGTACCACTAGGAAGCAGTGTTACGCTTCATGCAGGCAAACGTAAACTAACACTCAAACCAAGCGATTTAGAGCATTATCATGGTGAACGAGGGCGTAGGGGTAATAAACTACCGCGTGGCTTACAGCGTGTTGACGAAGCCGTTGTTGAGCTAACTCCTCAAGATGATGAACCAATGGACGTTATTAGCGAAGAGTAGCCAATTACTTTTTTGTATAAATAAAAGCGGTCTGCATTTGCAGGCCGTTTTTGTTTTAAAATAAAGAGCTTAAATATTTCAGCGTACACTTGTGCGCTATTGACTCGTTTGTGTCACAAAATAACGCTATAATAATTATAATTCATTTTTGGAGAAGCCCATTTGCTAGCTGTTATACGCGTTTTTATTATGCTGCTGTTTATATTATTCAGTTGTATTTTTGGTTTATTACTTTCGATTGTAAGACCATTTCACCCTAATAATGTACATATTATAGCGGGTTGGTTTGGCTCAATGGCTAAAATGGTTGGCGTTAAGCTAGTTCTAACACGTCATAAAGATGCCGTTGATCCAGGTCCTGCAGTTTATGTTGCTAATCATCAAAATAGCTACGACTTATTTACAGTGCCAGCAATGGTGCCAAAAAACTGCGTAAGTTTGGGTAAAAAGAGCTTAAAGTGGATCCCATTTTTTGGTCAGCTTTATTGGTTGTCGGGTAATATATTAATAGACAGATCGAATCGCTCTAAAGCGGCAGGAACTATCTCAAAAGCAGCCGAAAAAATTAAAAATAATGGCTTATCTGTATGGATGTTTCCAGAAGGCACACGAAGCTATGGAAGAGGGTTACTACCATTCAAAACGGGTGCATTTCACACCGCAATGAGCGCAGATGTACCCATAATTCCGGTATGTATGAATACAACACATAAAACCATTAAGCTAAATCGTTGGGATAATGGTACAATTCACATCGAAATGTTAGCGCCTATACCGCTTGATAAAGAAATTAGCGCGCGTGAGCATGCTAAAAGCGTGCATAGCATTATGGCTGCTAAAATAACTGAATTAGATGCTCAAGTGAGAGAAAAATAATGGAAAACTGGCGTGAAATAAGTGAAGACATCGTAAGTTCACTACTTGAAGATGGGTCAGACCCTGAAATACTTTATGAAGTAGAGCACCACTTTGTGTGTGAAGACTTTCCTAAGTTAGAGCAAGCTGCACTTGCTGCTTTTAAATTGGGTTACGATGTTGAAGAACCAGCAGAGCTTGAGCTTGAAGACGGTAACAAAATTTGGAGCTTTGACATTGTAGTTGAAGCTGAGCTAGACGTAGACGTTATTATGGAAGACGTTGATAAGCTAGCGCAACTAGCCGTTGAGTGCGAAGTTGAGTACGATGGTTGGGGTACTTACTTTCAAGAGTAATTAGCTGACTGTTATAAAAAAGGCGATCATTGCAAAGTGCTCGTCTTTTTTAATGCCTGTAAAAGCGTGCTACCAAACATGCGCTTCCCCTCGGTTTTTTTCTAGGGACGATTACTTTTTGTTGCCTAAATGGATGTGGTAAGGGGCGTGAACAGGACGCGGAAGCTTTGCTCGGTTTTTACTTATTTTCACATGGAAGTAAGCCAGTAGCGTAACACAGGAGTAGTTACCGAGCCCGCTAGGTTACAAACCCCGCGCCGCGATTTAACCGCCCCCTAGATTAAACTAATTTCAATCCGCAAAGGACAACATGCCGAGTTCTGCTAAAACTTTTAATTCGAACTAAATTGAATCAACCTTCTAGGTGTTTTCAATAATTTATTTAAAACTTATTGGTATGTTTTGTATAAATATTATTAATAAATTATCTATATAAAATAAAATATCCACCTTCACTGAGCTCAAACACCTCTTAAATTTTCTAAGCTACCCTTCACTAATATAATAATACTTTCATCTTTAAATTCTTATTTCAAATGCATTTCGTTCTGCCATTATTAAATTTTATTTTATATAAACAGTCTAAATTAATTGGTTAACCAGTGGTATTCTAGTTAACTAAACTGAACGTAAGCTTTACTGCATAAAATAAAATGAAAACCAATTTTGTTATTACAGGAAATACGATTTTTGAATTTTTAATAAATTACCAATTAAAGTTTTATTTAATGCTTTTTCATTATTTTATATTTTGTTCCTTATCTGGGTTTTGTTGTTTTTTGACGGCGATTTATTTTAAGTCTATGTTTTAATTTGTTTTTATTCGATGTTGATTTAATGAATCTAAATAAAATCAATACTTATTACCTATTAAATAAATTGTTGCAAATTTATTACAAGCAATATAACTTGTGTCTCAGCCCAGCTGGCAATAATCATTGGTAATGTTTATTTGTAAACCAGGAGCGGTTTTTTTTACATTTAACTTATTACCAATTACACATAAAAACACAAGTTAAAACCTGTTTGCAGGCGGTGATCTAGGCTCAAGTGAAATACTCATTTATAGCCATGTAGTAAGATTTTTTCATGTACAGGTTTGGAGAAATAAAGATAATGATTAACCAAAAATCCCTATTTATGCTTGCAGCAATGACTGCAAGCTCAAGTTTTGTACAAGCGGCAACTGTTAATAATGCTGGATTTGAAGATGGTTGGAATAACTGGAATGAAACAGAACCAGCGGCTATTTCAGGTAGTGCTTACAAGGGCTCTAAATCATTAAAAATTCAAGGTAGTCCAGGGCGTGTTTACCAGAATGTAGATGTAGATCGAAATACTCAGTACACGTTAAGTGCGTACGTACTTGGCAAGGGACAAATCGGCATTAACGATCTTAATGGTTTGTTTAAAAGTGAGAAATTTAACGTTTCTTCGTGGACAAAAGTATCTAAAACTTTCACCACAGCTAATACAGGTTCGCTACAAGTATTTGCTAAGCATGATAAGAGCTCAAGCGATGTTCGTTTTGATGACTTTTCGTTAACTAAGGGTAGTTCTTCTGGCGGCGGAGACACAGGTGGTGGTGATACTGGCGGTGGCGACACTGGTGGTGGCTCAGGTATAGCAAGCAACATCACCAACGGTAGTATTTTTGACCTTGAAGGTAACGATCCTCATCCATTAGTAAATAGCGACACTTTAGAGTTTGTTCCTCTAGAAGCGCGTCATATCACTCCAAACGGGAATGGCTGGCGTCATGAATATAAAGTAAAAGAAAGTGCACGTGTTGCAATGACCGAAACCTATGAGGTTTTTGAGGCAACTGTAAAAGTTGAAATGTCAGATGGTGGTAAAACGATTATTTCTCAGCACCACGCTAGCGATACGGGTACGATTTCAAAAGTATATGTTTCAGATACTGATGAATCAGGTTTTGATGATAGCATAGCAGGTAACGGGATTTTTGACGTTTATGTTCGCCTGCGTAACACCAGTGGTAAAGAAGAAAAACATGCACTAGGTACTATCAGAAGTGGTGGTTCATTCAATCTAAAAGTAGTTAATAATTACGGTGATGTAGATGTGACTGCATTAGGTACTACCTTTGGTATTCCGGTAGAAGATGATTCAGAATCTTACTTTAAGTTTGGTAATTATTTACAATCACAAGACCCATATACACTAGATGAGTGTGGCGAGTCAGGAAACTCAGATTCATTTAAAGAGTGCTTTGAAGATTTAGGAATTACAAAAGCTAAAGTAACAATGACTGACGTTAGTTATACGCGTAAAACTAACTAATTATTTAGTAGTTTAGAAAGCCACTCAGTTTAAAACTGAGTGGCTTTTTTAATGCTTTTTTAATGCTTTTTTAATGCTTTTTAAATGTATAAACTAAATTTATAACCATTTTTTATTTTTAAAATACACACCAATACCACCAGTAAGTACAATCAAAAATATAACAAACGCACTAAATGCATAGGGGCTCTCGGTACCCGGAATACCTCCTACGTTTACGCCTAACAGGCCGGTTAAAAAGCCTAAAGGTAAAAACAATGCAGCTACAACCGACATTACATACATACGCTGATTTAATTGCTCAGACACTTGGTTAGTGATTGTTTGCTGAATGATTTGCGCACGTTCAATAGAGCTATCAAGCTCCTCTAAATAACGAATAAGTAAGTTTGTTGTTTCGTTTAATTTTGCTTTATCGTCATCTAACAGCCACGGGTAGTGATTATTTACCATTGAGCTAAGGGCTTCTTTTTGCGGTTTTAAATAACGCTTTAAGGCAATTGTTTGACGGCGCAACTGTGATAAACCTTGGTTATCAAACTTTTTACTTGGTTCATCTATTTCTTCTTCAAACTCGTCGAGTGTTTCATCTAGTGAGTCAATAACGCTTTGCATGCGGGAAGTTAGTTTTTGTGTAATAGAGCATACTAGCTCAGAAATATTGCATGGGCCTTTATTTTCATTTAAACAGGCGAGCGTATCTTGCACCGATAATAAACGACGTTTGCGGGTAGTAATAAGAATGTCTTCGCTAATAAATAAACGAATTGAAACCATGTCTTCAGGGCTTTGTGCTGGATTTAAATTTACACCACGTAAAAATAACATATGTCCGTTAGTCGTTGATGTAATTCGCGGGCGTGTTTCATCAGCAATTAAGGACTCTAATTCGTAATCGTTTAAATGAGGCTGTGCCTTGAGCCACTCAACAGCCTCGCTTTGGCTATAGTCCATGTGCACCCAAAGTTTTCCGTGGCTTGGTTGCCAGCTATTTAGCTCATTAGTGCTTTCAATAGGGCGAGCGCCGCCTTGTCCATCAAGTACAAGTGCATGTAGTAAACCATTAATCATAATTATTTCTCATAATAGTGTATTTTTAATACCGTTAACTATAGTGTATCTACTTAAGTATTTTAAACTTACCTTTATTTTTAATAAGTTAAGCTTAAATAGCAAAATATATGCAGAGCCTTTGGGCTGAGTAAAGTGGCATAAAGTACTATTCAGCAAGGCGTGCATTGTGTGACCAGTTGTTTAAAAAGATCAATTTAATTTACTAATCGACTAGATAAATTTATTTCGTTGGTGTTTTTTTACCTGTAGCGTATAAGTCACTTTTTTATTAAGGGCACATTTATGACAGCAAAGATCACAGTTGGTTGGCGTGAGTGGTTAAGTTTACCTGGGCTTGGTATTAACGAGATAAAAGCAAAAATTGATACTGGCGCTCGCACTTCATGTATTCATGCAATTAACATTGAAGAATACGAAGTTGACTCAGAAAAATGGGTTAAATTTACGGCCCAGCCACTGCAAGATGATGAGCAAACGCAAGTCACTTGCAATGCAAAAGTTAAAAAAATGAAGTACGTAACCAGCTCAAGTGGGCAAAAAGAGTTACGTTACTTTATAGAAACTACATTGCATGCAGGCGAGCATAGCTGGCCTATCGAGCTTACTTTAACAAGCCGTGCAACAATGAAGTTTAGAATGTTATTAGGGCGTACAGCCATGGAAAATCGTATAGTCGTTGACCCGGCTTTATCTCAACTATTAGGTCGTAAGGTTTAACTATGAAAATCGGTATTTTATCTCGCAACAGAAAATTATATTCAACACGTCGCTTAATTGAGGCGGCAGAGGCACGCGGTCACGAAGTTAAAGTGATTGATGCATTGCGCTGTTATATGAATATCAACTCTGAGCAACCAGAAATTCACTATCGCGGTGAAAACTTAAAAGAATTTGACGCAATCGTCCCGCGTATTGGTGCATCGGTTACATTTTATGGCTGTTCGGTACTTCGTCAGTTTGAAATGATGGGTGTTTACCCTGTAAATGAATCAGTCGCTATTTCTCGTTCGCGCGATAAATTACGCTCACTTCAGTTACTTTCGCGCAAAGGCGTTGGTATGCCAGTAACAGGTTTTGCTAGCAAACCAGATGATGTAAAAGACTTACTAGAAATGGTAGGCGGTGCACCTGTTGTAATTAAATTACTTGAAGGCACACAAGGCATTGGTGTTGTACTTGCTGAAACACGCAAAGCGGCTGAAAGTGTTATTGAAGCATTTATGGGCTTAAAAGCTAATATTATGGTTCAGGAATACATTAAAGAAGCGGGTGGTGCCGATATACGTTGTTTCGTATTAGGCGATAAAGTAATAGCAGCTATGAAGCGCCAAGCACAAGAAGGTGAGTTCCGCTCTAATCTTCACCGTGGCGGTAGTGCTACATTAGTTCGTATTACTCCAGAAGAACGTAAAACGGCCGTAGCAGCTGCTAAATCAATGGGCTTGAACGTAGCTGGCGTTGATTTACTTCGCTCATCTCGTGGACCACTTGTGATGGAAGTAAACTCATCACCAGGTTTAGAGGGCATTGAAATAGCAACAGGTAAAGACATTGCAGGCATGGTGATTGATTTCATCGAAAAAAATGCTTCAAGTAAAGGAACAGCAACACGTGGCAAAGGTTAAAATTAACCGTCCTTTTTCCTTATTAGGAGAGAGTGTAGGCGTAGGCGAGCGTAAAACACTTGCCTTAGAGGCAGCTAAACTTTATACCCATTCACCACTTAATATTCCTATTGAAGTGGTTAACGGTGTAATGGAAGGTCCTGTGCTTATGGTGTGTGCGGCTATTCATGGTGATGAGCTAAATGGCGTAGAAGTTGTGCGTCAGTTAATTGCTAAAATAGACCCAAGCCAACTGCGCGGCACAATAATCGCTGTGCCTATTGTGAATGTGTTTGGCTTTATTCATAAATCGCGTTACTTACCAGACAGACGCGATATGAATCGTAGCTTTCCAGGTTCTGAGCGTGGCTCACTTGCTGGGCGTATGGCTTATATGTTTTTTAATCAAGTGGCAATACATTGTACCCACATTATTGATTTACATACTGGCGCTATTCATCGAACTAACTTACCGCAAATTCGCGCTAACTTAGCTGATGAAGCAACCGCTGAAATGGCTAAAGCATTCGGCACGCCAGCAGTTATAGATGCATCATTGCGTAATGGCTCATTACGAAGTGAAGCTGCAAACCTAGGTATACCGGTTATAACCTATGAAGCTGGTGAAGCACTGCGTTTTGATCCAATCGCCATTGCGGCAGGTGTGCAGGGTGTTGATTATGTTATGCGTCATTTAAAAATGATCCGTGGCAAGCGTCCTAAAAAGTTACCAGATCCTATTATTGCAGGTTCAACTAGTTGGATACGTGCCGAAGTTGATGGCATTGTGCGTGCACAAGTATCACTGGGTGAGCATGTAACTAAAGGGCAAGTACTTGCTTATATTAGTAGCCCACTAGGTGACTCTGAGCTTGAGCTTTTAGCGCCTAAAGGCGGTATTGTTATTGGTCAGCAAACTATGCCATTGGTAAATGAAGGTGATGCGGTATTCCACCTTGCTTACTTTGCAAATGACAATAGTTTAGTAGAGCAGCAACTAGAGAACTTTATTGACGAGATAAACGATTTAGATGAAGAGCTTAAAACAGCTGAGCTAAATAATTAATAGCTAAACTAAATTCTGTTTAGCTAAGCATTAAAAAGCCGCAGTAGGTAATTAATTACTTACTGCGGCTTTTTTGTTGATATTGCTTTATAAACTATGTTTTTTTAGGACCAATAATGCGCTTTATAACGGGCACTTTTGTTGGCTTTGGTTCTTTATTTAAAACCATGACAGGGCGTGTCACAAATAAATTATTAGGATAAATTACACGGTGCCCATCAATATGCTCAAGTACTACATTCATTAAGCCCATTTCAACAATGCGCCCTTCAACATGATTCGCACCATCAATAATTCGTACCCAATAGCCAACACGGCAATCGTTTTGAATAAACATTAGTAAAAATGCGGTAAGGTTACTCAATAGCGACCACGCGGCAAAAAGTGCTACGCCTAACATGGCAAATAAAGAGGAGCCTAAAACCAATAAACCACGCAACTCTATACCCCAGAATACTAAAACTAAACATAGTACGACAAAGGCGAGTATAATTTTTAGTAGCAGCTCTGCACGGTATTTTCGGTGCAAATCTACTTTTCCCTTAATCGCTTTTTCGAGTAAATTTTTGGTTATTTTTAATAGCAGAGGGAAAGCCAAAATAGCGATTATAGTGACAATTAATTTATATTGTGATGCAAACAATTCTAAAAATTCTATTATTTCCACATTAGACCCTGAGCTATCATAACAATTTAGTTAAATTATAAGTGCTTAGTTTAACGCGTTTGTATTATTTAAAAAGTGTTTTTAACGCTCACTAACCACTGTACTGAGTCTACGTCATCGTAGCTATCAACTGGGGCAGCAATATCAATATGAATCATAGTGCCTGAATTTGCGCGACTCGGTGCTAAACGAAGACCAACACCTATATTTTTTAATACATGTGCGTTTTCGCCATTATTTTCATCGTTAAACCATGCTCTGCCTACGTCTACAAAAGCGGCTCCACCCACTTTAAATAGTTGCAGCAAATCGTACTCCCAGTAATAACGCTTTTCTAGATTAACTAAAAAACTACGGTCGCCATGTTGATAATCCATTGGGTAACCACGCAGGCCTGTTTCGCCGCCTAAAGTAAGCTGTTGATCAGCGGTAAGGTTTTTGGCGTACTGCATGCGGGCTTTAACATACCAAGATTGGTTTTCACTGGTATTTAAATAATATTGTATTTGGCTTGTGGCCATAAAGTTTTCGAGCTTTTTCTGCTCTTTATTCCAATAGCCATCAATGTCTGCGCTAAAGCGCCATAAAGTATTATCGTTAGTAAAGTGGGCTTTTTTGAAATTAAATGAATACACCGCGCGGCTGTCGTCATTACTTAATGACTCATCTGAATAGCCAATTAAGCTTTTAATATTCCAGCCTAAATTTAAATCTTCTGTGCGAGATATACTGTCAAAATTTCGTACTTTTATGTAGTTATCTTCAAACCAATGGCCGCTTATAAAGGGGTAGCTTAAGCTTCTGTCATCGGCAAGTGGTGCAAAGGTCGTGTCTATCGCTTCAAAGGTATGTTGCTCGTCGGTATAACCTAAGGTTAAGCGCTGGGTCCAATTATTATTAAGTGCTTTTGAGTGTCCGATAAATGCACGGTTTAAATCGGTAGTTTGATCAAATTCACTAAACTCTTCGCCGCGTTTATATAGCGACTCTTCGCGCTGCTCAGAATAGCTTAAAATACCGTAACTAAAAGGGGTGTCTATCGCGTAAAATGGATAGGTTAGCTCAAGTAAATGGCGCTTGCCATCGCTGTTATCAGCGTACTCTAAACGGCCGCGGTAGCGAGTAGATAAAATATTAGGATCGTCGTAAACAAATAAATAACCGCTACGATCGCTGTCGGTCGTGCGTGACAAAGAAAGGCGCTTCCCCCAACCAAGCAGGTTTGATTCTCTAAAACCTATACTCGATTTATTTTCTCCGCCGCTACGGCTAAAGTTTACTTCAGGTAAAAGTGTCCATAAATCACGGGTAACCACTTCTACATTAACGTCACCGTCGCAGTTTTCGATTGCACTAATTTGTGCATCATATAAGTAGCTTTCTTTACGAAGTAGGCGCTCAGACTCTGCAAGCTTTTTAGCATCGTACTTGTCACCAGGGGAGAATAATAAAAGGTTATTAATGACATCGGGCTCTGTTTGAATATGAGCGCGGTTAGCAAATCGGAATAGGGCATTATTTTCCTCTTCAAGCTCAGTATTAAATACATTAAGTTGCTTGAGCTTTATTGAGGCTATTTTAGCGTTACTATTACTGTGCGTGAGGGTTGTTTTGTCTTGAACTTCTCGGCGTAAGTTTTTATTTGTGCTTAAATCTGTCTGTTCTACAAGGCAGTTATCAGTTTTCGTTGAAGATTGTTGTGCGAATGCATTAGGCACATAAAAGCTTAAAACCGTTAAGCTAATACAACATTGTGCTATCCATTTCTTGTTCACCATTAAACCTCTTTACTGCTACGTAGCAAATGACTACCGTAATATCAGCTTACATCATTGTTATTATAATGTAAGTAAAAGGTATGGATTTTGAAACTAATTAATTGTTACTCATATTCACTTATGTTAATAACCAACCTGGTTTAGAACCGCCTGTGGGCGGGATATTAAAAGCTAACTTAAATAAAATGCTAAAGCGGCTAATAAGTGCTCAGCTTCATGGCCTTCGGCATTAATCCAAATACTTTGGCTGTAATGCTCATAGTTTAAATTAAAGGTCTGCTGATTATAGGTAAAGCGAACTTGATGGCGATCGGCGCCTGCAGAATACTCATTGAGTGTTACATCGTCTGAGTGTAAAAAGAGTGTGCTCCACAGTTCAAAGTCTTCATCGTGTGGAGGCTCGACTGGCGTAATTAAAATGTATTTATGGGCGTGGTCATATTCTATTTGGGTCATAACATTCTTAATTTGTAGCTAGGTAATTGCGAATTGCAGTTAAAAACTCGCCGCCGTATTTATTTAACTTAGTAAAACCCACACCCGACACTTTTAAAAATTCGCTGTCGTTTGTTGGCATAAGCTGCGCCATTTCGGCTAGCGTTTTATCATTAAATACCACATAAGGTGGTACATCATCGGCATCAGCAAGTTCTTTACGTAGTGCGCGCAGGCGAGCAAACAGTTTTTTGTCGTAATTAAATTGCGCTAACTTATCTTGATAAACGTGTTTGGCTTGCAGGCGTGGCTCGGCTAATTGCAGTGCGTACTCACCTTTTAAAATTGCACGCGCGGCTTCGGTTAACCTAAGTGACGCACCTTGCGTTATATCTTGGCTAAGTAAGCCTTGATGAATAAGCTGGCGTAAAATACTAAGCCAAAATTCACTGCTTTTATCTTTACCTATGCCGTAAGTGCTTAGCTCATGATGATTGTTATCGCGTATGCGGCTAGTATTTGCACCACGTAGTAATTCAACAATGTACCCAAGACCAAAGCGCTGGTCAGCTCTATACACACAAGAAAGCGCTTGTTGGGCAACCAATGTA
The DNA here is from genome assembly GCF_011378815.1 of Pseudoalteromonas sp. 31A1. Lineage (NCBI taxonomy): Bacteria > Pseudomonadati > Pseudomonadota > Gammaproteobacteria > Alteromonadales > Pseudoalteromonadaceae > Pseudoalteromonas > Pseudoalteromonas sp. 31A1. The sequence goes on from NZ_WTKY01000001.1 coordinate 293,478, forward strand.
CCATCAAAGCTTTTTGGCGGATTTAAGCAAATATCGCAGTTGCCGCAGGGTTCGCGTTGATATTCACTAAAGTAGTTAAGCAAAATTTGGCGGCGACACGTTTGTGCTTCGGCAAAGCTTGCCATTGCGTTAAAGCGTTGTTCTTCTACACGGCGGCGTTGCTCGTCGTCTATGTCTTCAAAAAAGCGTCTTACACGGCCAATATCAGCTGGGTCAAAATACATTATGGCTTCTGCGGCAAGTCCATCTCGCCCAGCACGCCCCGTTTCTTGATAGTACGACTCGATACTTTTTGGAATATCGTAATGCAGTACAAAACGTACATTGGGTTTATTAATCCCCATACCAAAAGCAACGGTTGCGACCACTATTTGTATATCGTCACGGGCAAAACCAGTTTGTACAAATTGTCGTTGCTCGTTACTCATACCTGCATGGTAAGCGGCAGCGTTTAGCCCTGCATCTGCAATTTTTTCAGCAATGTCGTCTACGCGTTTACGGCTGGTGCAATAAATAATACCGCTTTGGCTTTTTTGCTCTTTTAAGTAGCGAAGCAGTTGCACCATAGGTTTAAATTTTTCTTCTATGGTGTAGCGAATATTGGGGCGATCAAAGCTGCCAGTATGAATATAAGGCTGTTGTAGTTTTAGTTGCTCAACTATATCAAAACGGGTGGCTTTATCGGCAGTTGCAGTGAGCGCCATCATGGGTACATGTGCAAAACGTTGCTTTAATTCGTTTAAGCGAAAGTAATGAGGCCTAAAATCGTGACCCCAATGCGACACACAATGCGCTTCGTCAATGGCAAATAAGCTTACATTTAAATGCGATAAACGCTCTAAAAATTCGCGTTGTAATACTTTTTCAGGTGCCACATATAAAAGCTTAATTTGCCCCTGATGAAGCTGTTGATACACCAATTGCTGCTCTTCTCGCGCTAAGCTGTTATTTACGTAAGCGGCTTTAACCCCAAGTGCTTGAAGTTGACTTACCTGATCTTGCATTAGCGATATGAGCGGAGATATAACAATAGTGACGCCTTCAAGCACTAAAGCGGGTATTTGATAGCAAACCGATTTTCCGCCGCCAGTAGGGAGCAATACAAGCGAGTCTTGGCCGTTAATAGCAGCATCAATAACTGTTTTTTGGCCGTCGCGAAATTCACTGTAGCCAAACACTTGTTTGAGGACAGTTTCGGGTTTACGCACAAGGGTGCTAGAAGGTGGTGTTGATGTATTCATTGGCGGGTATTTTAGTGGTTTTTTAGTGAGATGTCTTTAGCTGAGTTACTTATACCAATCCGCAATACTACTTAATCAATTTGAGGGATCTAATCTGACGCTAGCTGCGTTAAAAATTTCTGATATAGAACAACTAAATAACGAGTTTTTGCCTTGTTATAGACACTATTTTTTTACCTCCAGATAGGTCACTTAATTAAGCTAATTGGTATTAACCTCAACTCTATTGTAAGTAAATTAAACTCTGGTAGTGTTGAAACCGCTTATTAAGATAGATCTGCTTTCTTAAAGTTAGGTTGCTAAGTAAATGATTTAACTAGAACCTCGTAGTTTTGCTTAAGTTATGCTTTACTCATCGTACCAGTTTGAGCATAGAGAATAATAATGAATAAAGAAATGTTAATTGAACAAGTGGGTGCATTATTTGTAAATGGCATGCCGTTTAACCAGTTTTTACAAATATCGGTTGAGTCGTTGAGCCCTGAACAGGCCAAAATTACGTTTCCGTGGCAGGATGTACTCATTGGTAACCCTGCGCAAAAAATACTGCACGGTGGTGTTATTTCAGCCGTACTTGATAATGTAGGCGGTATGCTCGCGGCAGCAAGCGTGATTGATAAGCTCACCGATTTAGATATAGGAAGTGTGCAAACAAAATTAGCCACGCTTGGGACTATCGACTTGCGCACTGATTATTTGCGCCCTGGTAAAGGAGAGAGTTTTACAGCGAGTGCCACACTTATTCGATCAGGTAATAAAGTGTGTGTTTGTCGAATGGAATTACATAACGAACAGTCTGTTCAAATTGCTTTTGGGACAGGCACGTATTTAGTTGGATAAAACGTGTATGGGAAGTAAACTAGCGGCCTTTTAAATCACTAAGTGTTTATTATGTCGATTGATACTGAGCAGCGTAAAGGTGCTATTTTTGCTTGTCTTGCTTTTTTTATGTGGGGCCTTGCGCCAATATATTTTAAGTTAATTCAGCATGTTTCTGCCTTTGAAATTTTAATGCATCGGGTTGTTTGGTCGGTTGTATTTTTAGTATTAGTAGTAAGTGTTTTAAAGTATTGGGGTAAAATTAAACGCATTATTGTTCAGCCTAAGCTTTTGCTTATGCTTGTTATTACCTCAACATTACTAGGGTTTAACTGGGGTTTATTTATATGGGCTATAAATAATAACCATATGCTTGATGCGAGTTTGGGCTATTACATAAACCCTCTTTTAAATGTATTACTGGGTATGCTCTTTTTAGGTGAACGCCTGCGTAAGTTTCAAGGTGTAGCAGTGGCACTGGCCTTTACCGGTGTTGCGCTGCAGCTAATTAGTTTTGGCTCGTTTCCGGTAGTGGCATTTTCATTAGCTATATCATTTGCACTTTATGGGTTGTTACGTAAAAAACTACCCGTTGAAGCCTTGCCTGGCATTTTACTCGAAGCACTTATATTACTGCCTGTTGCACTCATTTATTGGTGGTTAATGGTGCCTACAGCAACATCAAGCCTGCCAGCTAACGATTGGCATACTAATGCATTACTGATTAGTGCAGGTATTGTAACTACATTACCACTGCTGTGTTTTACCGGCGCCGCTAAGCGTTTGCAATACACTACATTAGGCTTTTTTCAGTATATTGGGCCAAGCCTAATGTTTATATTGGCAGTGGTGTTTTACGGTGAAGTGTTTGACGCTGAGAGATTAGTAACGTTTGCATGTATTTGGAGTGCGCTAGCTATTTTTAGTTGGGATTCTTACAATCAATCACGCAAACGTAAAAAAGCGGCTATTACAGCCGCTGAAGTATAATTAACCTAATAGAGCTGTTAGCTAACTACTTTATTACGACCAGATTCTTTAGCGTCGTAAAGCTTTAAATCGGCCTGTTTTAATAATTCATCAATTTGATAAACAGGTCCATCTGCAAAACCAATAGATATAGTAAATTTGATTTTTTCTTTACTAAACTCTTGGCTATTCGCCTCTATAAAGTACCTAAAACCTTCAAGTCTTTTTAGCGCTTCTTGTTTATCCGCATTTGCAAAGTAAACGGCAAACTCTTCGCCACCTAAGCGGGCCACTAAATACTTTTTAAAATATTTGCTAAAGCAAATGGAGAGCCCTTTTAATACTTCGTCGCCTACATCATGCCCGTGAGTGTCATTAATTATTTTAAAATGGTCAATATCAAGCATGGCTAGCGCTCCTGAACCTTGCTGATTTTTAATCTTTTTGAGTGATTTGTTTGTTTCTTCAAAAAAGTAACGACGATTAGGTAGATTAGTTAGGTAATCGGTGTTGGCTTGGCGTTTAATTGTGGCTATTTGTTCTAGCATATCGACGTTTTGGCTAAGCCTGCAGTAAAACTCTTCACTATTAAAAGGTTTATGTAAATAATCGTTTGCGCCATTTTTTAAAAATAAACTAGAAAGCCCTACAGAGTCAGAGCCCGAAATACCAATAATGGCTTTTTCGTCATTGCTATATAAGCGGCGAATTTCGCTACATAACTCATCACCATTCATGTTTGGCATTTCGTTATCAGTAATGATGACTGAAATGTCGGGTGAACTTTCGAGCATTTTTAATGCTTCTTGTCCGTCTTGTGCTTCAATAATTTGATATTTGTGACGAACTAACAAGCTGCAAATGTATCGTCGAGTCGATTTAGAATCATCAACAACGAGTACTTTTACATTTTCATTGCGAGGTAAGCGGTGTAATTGTTTTTCTAGGTATTGGTAAGCTTGTTTGTTTTCTTTAATGATGTAATCGATGATTGGGTATTTTTCGACGGTGTCGCGGGTTTTTTTATCAATATTACCCGTCATTACAATAGTTGGGATATCAGCATTAACAGTGCAGGGTACTGCTTCACCTGATGGGGCATCAGGTAATATAAAGTCAACTACAGCGCAAAAGTAGCTATTTTTACTTATAAGCTCTTTTGTTTGTGCTAATGACTCTGCTATATCAACTTCATAGCCTGCTTTAAGCGCGATGTGCTTTTGCACTCGCGCCATTGCAGGTGTATCTTCAACTATTAGTATTTTTCGCGTCACGGAACAACCCTGTTTATATTTTGCAAAAATATTTGCTTATACAAGTTGTAACTGTTAAAACGCAAAAAAGCAAATAACTTAAGTACTTACAGATTATCCGCTTCTGAATAATACTCTTGGCTAATCGGTGCCGGTCCTGACATTTTTGAGCGGCCAAATAAAGTATGAAACTTAGTTTTACAGGTCGTTAGCTTTAAGTATTTTACCCAAGCACGTTCGATTGGGTTAGTAGGTTCTTGTGAGCCAGTGACTACTGCTACAAACTGTTCTTGATGTTCGTTTTGCGGCTCAATTGTTTTACTGTATAAGCCTCTTAAAACAACACCGTGTTGTTCTAATATACTGGCTTCTAATAAGGTGAAGTTTCCGCTGCGGCTAAAACCACGTGGAAAATTCTGATCATCATAAAATTGACGTTGGCTAACAAATGCTTGGCGTAGTAATGAAATGTTATTGCTCATAGCTTTATCCTCATACCCTATTAATTAGCTGGAGTATGATGCAAGTTTGGCAATTTATTAAACAAATTATTTTTATCGTGAGGATAAAAAATTGGATATCGATTTATTAAAAACATTCGTTGAGGTAGTGCGTACGCGTCACTTTGGTAAAGCGGCCGAAAACCTTTATATTACGCAGTCTGCAGTGAGCTTTAGAATTCGCCAATTAGAGCAAGGGCTTGGTGTTAATTTGTTTATTCGCCAGCGTAATAATATTCAACTTACAGCACCTGGCGAGCGCTTATTACCGCACGCACAAATGATTATTACGGGCATGCAGCGGGCCAAAGTCGATGTTGCACTTGCCGACAATATGCATAAGCAAATTAGCTTAGCAGGAACGCCTAATATTTGGGATGCTTTTTTACAGTTTGGTATAACAAATATTGTATCGGCGATGCCGGGCGTGTCGTTAGTTGCAGAAGTTAAAGCACAACAAGAGAGCACTCGACTTTTATTAGAGCGTACTCTCGATTTGGCAATATTATTTGATCCACCAAAAGTAGATGAACTCGTAGTAGAGCGTATTTGTGAGTTGCCAATCATTCCAGTAAGCGGATACGACACCGCAACGAACGAAAACTTTTTTGATAATCAATATGTGTATGTGGATTGGGGAACTACTTTTTCTCTTTGGCATGCGCGTCAGTTTACAGGAAAAACGCCACCTTACTTTAGAACCAGCACGGGACGTATTGCACTTGATTTAATACTGCAATGTGGTGGTAGTGCATTTATACCTCAAGTATTGGTTGAAGGGCATTTAGAAAAAGGTGAGTTGTTTCATGTTAAAGGGGTAGAAAACACCTCAAGAGACGTATTTATTGCGTATCACAGAGACAACGAGCAAAAAGAGCTAATAGAAACCTTAGTTAATTTACTTTCGCAAATGACGCCAAGCTTGTCATTAAAGCAAGGTAAGTAAGTACGACCATCTACTAGGCTTTCATGTTATTTTGATTTCATATTTAATGCATTTTTATTAACAAAAAAAGACAGTAATATTTCTATTGTAATATTACTGTCATTTAGGAATGACAAAATGCAGCAGTTTTGAAAATTAGTCTTTTGTGATTATCCAAGGAAATAACATGAAATTTGTAAAATCGAGCTTATGCTTAGCACTATTAAGTGGTTTATCTTTTAATGCACTTGCCGACGTAGACATTTACGGTAAAGCGAATGTAACAGTGCAATCATCTGATGATGGCGAAGGGTCTTTTACCGAGATAAAAAGTAATGCATCTCGTCTTGGTGTTAAAGGTTCTGAAAAAATAAATGATAGTTTAGAAGCGGTATATAAGTTTGAGTTTCAAGTTGATGTGTCTGATGCTGATTCAAAAGGCGATAACGACGACAATATTTCTGCGCGTAACCAATACGTTGGTTTAAAAGGTGCGTTTGGTCAGGTTGTAATTGGTCGTAACGATACTGCGCTTAAGCAATCTCAAGGTAAGTTAGATTTATTTAACGACCTTGAAGGCGATATTAAAAATGTATTTAAAGGTGAAAACCGCTTAGGAAACACAGTTAGCTACTCATCAAACTCATACGAAGGCTTTAAAGTACTTGCTACTTTTGTAGCTGAAGACGATGTAGACGCTGATAACGGTTATTCAATGGCGGTGACATACGGTGACGTGGCTCTTAAAAAGAGCGCGGTATACGCCTCTATTGCAGCCGATAGTGAAGTAAATGGCTACGACGTAGTGCGTGCATCAATCCAAGGTAAAATCGAAAACTTTAAATTGGGTGCAATGTACCAAACACAAGAAGCAGTAGGTGGCAGCGCAGAAGCGGATGGTTACTTGCTAAATGCTGCTTACAGCATGGGTAGCAACACATTTAAAGTGCAATACCAAGATATGGACTTTGACGACAGCGACGATAAGTCAGCAATTTCAGTTGGTCTTGACCACAAATTAAATAAAAACATTAAAGTATTTGGCTTTTATTCAAGCTTCGACATGGACAACAACGTTGACCAAGATTACGTAGGCTTAGGTATGGAATACAAGTTTTAACGACTAGCCTAATTAGTTAAAACACTCCCTTTTTAACCGCGCTCTTTTGAGTGCGGTTTTTTTTGCTTTAAATTATTTACTTAGCCGCCCATAATAGAGCTTCATTTGGAATGAGGTGCGAGTCCTCGACTGTTCCCGCAACTGTAATTAGCGCAAAGCTTTAAGTCAGATACAAATGGTATGATACCAATTTTATTAAAAACATGATCTTTCTAGCGAATTAAATAACTTACTAACTTCGTTAAAAATTATTCATATAGAACAACTATATGTCATAATTTCCGCCTTGTTATTAAGCTATTTATTTGTCGCTATAATAAATCACTAATTTAATGCAATTGGTATGAATTCTTTTAACGAGCGGGTTTACTCATTTTTTCTTGTAGTGCATTAGTATTTTTATCGCATTTTGGTGAGTTTAACCTAGGGTCTGTTGATCTTTGCGGATTAAAATTTGTTCAAACTAGGGGCTATTTAATCGCGGCGCGAGGTTTGTAACCTAGTGGGCTAAGTAAAAACCGAGCAACAAAGAGTAAATAGCCCCTAGGAAGAACCCTTTGGGCAGCGCCTGTTTGGCATTAATGCTACGTTATCGCCCATTTATGGGGAATAACCACACTACATAGGCTCTGCCTTGCCTAAATACCAAACAGACTGTTGCAAATTTAACCTTGAAAGATCAACAGACCCTAGCCTAGGACTGACTATTGCGCACTCAAACGCCATTAAATAAACCATTACTAAACGTTAAAAACGTATCATGGGGTATTGGCAATAAAACGATTCTCAAAAAAATAAACCTTAAAATAACCACAGGTAAATTTGTTGGTTTAATTGGACCTAATGGCGCAGGTAAATCGAGCTTATTGCGTTGTTTATATCGTTTTAATAAACCAAGTGATGGCGTTGTAGAGTTTAACAACACCGACATTTGGCAGCTAAAAAGTGATGAGTACGCAAAAAAAGTCGCGGTTGTTTTACAAGAAACCCCTTCGCAATTTAACTTAAGCGTATTTGATGTTATTGCACTTGGGCTAACGCCTCATAAATCGCTATTTAGCTCAATAACCAATATTGATAAACAAAAAATCATCCAAGCTATCAACACCGTAGGGTTAGTGGATCATATTGATCAAAGTTTTGAATCGCTCTCAGGCGGTGAAAAACAAAGAGCGCTTATTGCTCGTGCTATTGTGCAGCAACCTCAACTATTAATTATGGACGAACCAACCAGCCATTTAGATGTTAAATACCAAATACAGGTTATGGAGCTTGCTAAATCGTTGGGTGTAACGGTATTTGCATCGTTTCACGATTTAAACTTAGCCTCTGCAATGTGCGATGAACTAGTGGTTATTAAAAACGGTGAAATTACACATACAGGCACGCCAAGTGAGGTATTAACCGAAAACATGCTAGGCGACGTTTTTGGTGTTTGCGCCCAAGTAAATAACCACCCGCAAATATCGAAGTCGGGAAATAGCATCCCTCATATCACTTACTTTTATGGCTACAAATAATATGAGCGCAGTTAATACTCGCCAATCATTTGCGCTATTTATAAGTGTTGTAGCTGCTTTATTTAGCTTATTTGCAGCACTTAGTTTTGGCGCAGCAGAGACCTCACTTCAAGATGTATTTAATAGCTTTTTACTCTCAAATGATGCGTCTTTTAATTCGCGTATTATTTTTGAACTAAGAATGCCACGCACATTACTCGCCTTTTTAGCTGGCTCTGGTTTAGCCATTGCGGGGCTTATTTTACAAACGGTAACGCGTAACCCTTTAGCCGATCCTTACTTATTTGGTATATCGTCGGGTGCCTCATTTGGGGTAGTGTTACTTATGGCGCTAGCAGGCATTAGCGCAGGCTTTATGCTATCGGCAGCAGCACTGCTGGGCAGCTTACTCGCTATGAGTTTATTAATACTTATTGCAGGTAGGCAGCAAAGTGCACAGGTAGAATCAATGTTATTAGCTGGTGTTGCTCTGTCATTTTTATTTAGTGCGTTTACCAGTTTGTTGCTTTATTGGAGCGACCCTCAGGCGGTAGCCGCTATTTTATTTTGGACACTGGGCAGCTTTGCTCGTGCGCAGTGGGCTACGCTTTGGTTACCTTTATTGGTAATCACATTGTGTACGTTTGTAATGCTGAGCTTTAGAAGGCAACTCAATGCTATGTTACTTGGCGATGAAAGCGCAATTACATTAGGTGTTAGGGTCCAGCGCTTTAGAATACTTATGCTGGTTTTGAGCTCATTAATTACCGCTGTGCTGGTGGCTATGTGTGGTGGTATTGGGTTTGTAGGATTAATGGTACCGCACATTGTGCGCTTTTTTATATCCCAAGGCACCATCGCTGGCTTACTGGTAACCAGCTTAGTGGGCGGTACATTTATGGTGTGGGTTGATGTACTTTCGCGCTCCTTGCTAAAAAACCAAGAATTGCCCGTAGGCGTTATTACTGCTGCTATTGGTAGTGTGTTCTTTTTAAGTTTATTGTTTTTTAGAAAGCGAAGGGTGTAATTCCATGAAAACCTTAATGGTGCAAGGCACTACTTCCGACGCAGGTAAAAGCACTTTAGTTGCAGCCCTTTGCAGGGTATTTGCTAAGCGAGGGGTAAAGGTTGCGCCTTTTAAACCACAAAATATGGCACTTAATAGCTCAGTAACAAAAGATGGCGGCGAAATTGGTCGTGCGCAAGCTTTGCAAGCAATAGCAGCTAAAGTAGAGCCCGAAATAGATTTTAACCCTATATTACTTAAGCCTAATAGCGACACGGGCGCACAAGTGATTATTCACGGAAAAGCCATTAGTAATATGGAAGCTGGCAAATATCACGACTATAAAAAAGTCGCGATGGATGCAGTAATTACCTCACATAACCGCTTAGCTAAACGCTTTGAATTACTCCTTGTTGAAGGAGCGGGGAGCCCTGCTGAAATAAACCTGCGTGAAAACGATATTGCCAATATGGGTTACGCCGAAGAGGTAGATTGCCCTGTTATTATAATTGCCGATATTGATAAAGGTGGTGTGTTTGCACATTTGGTAGGTACGCTTGCGTTGTTAAGCGAGTCAGAACAAGCGCGCGTAAAAGGCTTTGTTATAAACCGCTTTAGAGGCGATATAGGTTTGCTGCAAGGCGGGCTAGATTGGCTTGAAGAATACACAAACAAACCCGTACTTGGTGTATTACCTTATTTGCACGACCTAGCGCTTGACGCTGAGGACGCCGTTGCAATTGATAATAACGTAACCAATGCCACAATTAATATTGCAGTGCTGCTCGTGCCACACATTAGTAATCATACCGATTTTGATGCACTGCGTTTGCACCCAAACATTAATATAAATTATGTGCGCCACACGCAAACGATCCCCGAAGTTGATCTAATAATTCTACCAGGCAGTAAAAACGTGCTGGGGGATTTAACCTTTTTGAAAAATGAAGGCTGGGACACTCAAATTAAGCGCCACTTACGCTATGGTGGAAAAGTACTTGGCATTTGTGGCGGTATGCAAATGTTGGGCAATACGCTCAACGATCCCGAGGGTATTGAATCATCATTAAAGCAAGTAAATGGACTTGCTCTATGCGATTTTGAAACCACGCTGACAGCACAAAAAGTATTAACCAAAATAACCGCTACACTACTTTTAAATAACCAACAAACACTCTGTAGTGGTTACGAAATACATGCAGGTATTAGCCAAGGTGTAGCGCTTAATAAGCCATTTTTAACCTTTAATGAAAACCACCCAAATGGCTTTAAAACTGATGGCTTTATTAGTGATGATAATGCCATTGCAGGCACCTATTTACATGGTTTATTTGATGAAGCCGATGCGACATCGCAAATTTTAAAATGGGTAAAGCCAAGCGCTACCATTAACCCTATTAGTATTGCCGATCACCGCGAGCAGCAGTTAGAACGCTTAGCAACCATGTGCGAAACGCATTTAAATATACAGCAAATTATCTCGATTTATGAAGGGCACAATAATGACTGAACAAAACAACGATAAGCACCAGCAGCGCCAGCAAAAAGTAAAAGAGCAAGTAGATGCGCGCGTTGCTGCCGCGCAAGATGTAAAAGGTATTTTTCAGGTAATTACCGGTAATGGTAAAGGTAAATCAACCTCAGGTTTTGGCGTTGTAGCTCGCTGCGTAGGGCATGGTAAAAAAGCCGCTGTGTGCCAATATATTAAAGGCACGTGGGAGTGTGGTGAGCGTAATTTATTACAAGGTGCAGGCGTTGAGTTTGTAGTAATGAACACCGGTTTTACTTGGGATACACAAAACAAAGAAGCCGATACCGCCGCCGCGCAAGCCACATGGAAAGAGTCAAAACGTATGCTTGCTGATAGCAGTATTGATTTAGTATTACTCGATGAGCTTACTTACATGGTGACTTACGGCTACGTTGATTTAGATGAAGTAGTAACAGCGCTTAATAACCGCCCGCCAATGCAGTCAGTTATTATTACAGGGCGTGCAGCGCACCGTACTTTAACCGAACTTGCCGACACAGTAAGCGAAGTGCGTAATGTAAAACACGCATTCGACTCTGGCATAAAAGCGCTTGAAGGGTTTGATTACTAATGTTTAAAGCGTTTTTTATTGGGCTACTGTTTTTAAGTGTATCGGGCGGTGCACTTGCAGAGCAGGCTGAGGATTCTAAAAAGCTGCGAATAATTGCGCTTGCACCACATATAGTCGAAAACCTATTTGCCATAGGGGCGGGCGATAACATTGTGGGCACAGTTGATTACGCCGACTACCCTGCTGAGGCTAAAAATATTGAGCGAATAGGGGGTTATTATGGGGTTTCGCTTGAAAAAGTATTGGCGCTTAAACCCGACTTAGTTATTGCGTGGAAAAGCGGAAATCAAAGCGAAGATTTAGCCCAAATAGAACGTTTAGGCATAAAAGTGTATTTGAGTAATCCCACCACAATCGCTGGTGTAGCCGACGAGTTACTTACTTTTGGTGAATTTACAGGAAATATTGAGCAAAGCCAGCAAGTAGCAAGTGCATTTATTACTAAGCTCCAAAATATTAAAAAACAGCAGCAGGGCAAAAAAATAGTAACTGCGTTTTATCAATTATGGTCAGAACCGATGATGACAGTAGGTAAAAATACGTGGATAAGCCAACTGATTGAAACATGCCATGTAAGTAATGTATTTGCCGATAGCGTTACAGATTATCCGCAAATTAGTATCGAAAATGTCATTGTTACTAAGCCACAAGTTATTATTATCCCTGATGAAAAATCAAAAACACCACAGCCGGTTGTTAATTGGCAAAAGTGGCCAGAAGTGCCAGCAGTTAAAAATGATCAATTTATTAGCGTAAATGCCGATTTATTACATCGGTTTACCCCGCGTATGCTAGATGGACTGGCGGATATGTGTGATAAAATAGACGCATCACGTAAACAGATTAAGAGTACACAATGAGCGATTGGGCTACATTTTTAGAAAGTGAATTACAGCAACCTTATATGCAACAAACGTTAGAGTATGTGGCTAATCGCCGCAATGAAGGCGTTGCTGTTTATCCGCCTGAACCTCAAGTGTTTAGCGCTTTTGATGCTACAGCACTTAATAACATTCGCGTTGTAATTTTAGGGCAAGACCCTTACCACGGTGAAGGGCAAGCGCATGGTTTATGTTTTTCGGTATTGCCTGAAGTTAAAAAACTGCCACCGTCGCTTAAAAATATATATAAAGAGTTAGCTGTCGATATCAGCGGGTTTATTATTCCTGAGCATGGTTACCTGCAAAGCTGGGCAGATCAGGGCGTGTTTTTACTCAATACAGTATTGACCGTTGAGCAAGGGCAAGCGCATTCTCATAAGCATTTAGGGTGGGAGCAATTTACCGATAATGTAATAGCGCATATTAATAAACACTGCGAAGGTGTGGTATTTATTTTATGGGGTGCACATGCACAAAAAAAAGGTAAAGGCATAGATAGCGCTCGCCATCATGTTTTAAAAGGGCCGCACCCATCACCGCTTTCGGCGCATAGAGGCTTTTTTGGCTGTCAGCATTTTTCAAAAACGAATGAGCTATTACAAGCCCAAGGTGAAAAACCGATTAACTGGCAGGTGTAAATAACCTGAGCTCTGAATAATAAATTTATCTCATGCAGCTATTTTCAGCGCATTAAAAAAGGCTTCCATATATCGGAAGCCTTTTTGTTTAGTTGGGGCGTATTGAATTAAAAGTCGAGCTCTTCAATTGCAATACTGTCTGTAAAGTAGTCTAGTTCTTGTAGTTCTTTACGTAGGCGCTGTTTGTCTTTTATTGCTTCTATTTCACGCCATTTTCTTTTTTTATTTTTCTGAGAGGTTTTCCTTGTTGTATCTGGTCCTTCTAATATCTCTAATATATCGTTTAGGCTATCCATGAACTTCTCCTATTGATTTTATTGACCTCAAGAATACCTATACCACAGGCCTAGTTAAAATAGAATAAAAAAGTGACAGTTATGTTACATAAGTGTGATTAATTGATGAAGGTTTATACGAGGATTATATGAAGTCGATATGAAGATTATATAGAGGGGTAGCGTATTTTAGGCATAAAAAAACGCCGCTATTGCGACGTTTTTAAAACACGATTATAGCAAATTACATTGCTTTAAAGCGCGCCTCTAGTTGTTCTTGTGCATCAGCAAAAGAGCGAATACCTTCAGCTAGTTTTTCAGTAGCCATAGCATCTTGGTTATGTAACCAACGGAACTGTGCTTCTGTTAAAGGCTCTGGTTTTGGCTCTTGTGGAACATCGCTTTCAAGCAAATATTCTTGTGCGCCTTCAAGGTTACCTAAATCTTCTAAAAGATTAGGGCTAATAGTTAGCTTGTCACAACCTGTAAGTGCAATAATTTCGCCTGTATTACGGAAACTTGCACCCATCACAACTGTTTTGTAGTCATGGCGTTTGTAAAATTCAAAAATGCTGCGTACAGACTGAACACCTGGATCTTGTAGCGGATCGGTTGGTTTTTCCATGCCGTTAGCAACGTGCCAATCTAAAATACGGCCAACAAATGGCGAAATTAGAAATACGTTTGCATCGGCACACGCACGAGCTTGGGCATCGCTAAATAATAAAGTAAGGTTACATTTAGTCCCTTCTTTTTCTAGTTGCTCAGCGGCTTTAATACCTTCCCATGTAGACGCTACTTTAATTAAAATTTTGTCTTTGCTTACACCTTCTTTTTCGTAAAGGCTAAGTAGGGTATGTGCTTTATCAATCGTAGCTTGCGTATTAAACGAAAGGCGTGCATCTACTTCAGTCGAAATATAACCAGGTACAATAGCGCTAATTTCTTTACCTAGTAATACGGCAAAGTAATCACATGCTAGTTCAAGTTGTTTAGCTGGCTCTTGCTCGGTTTCTTTTGCGTAGCTCCAAGCTTTATCTAGGTAAGGCTTATATGCTTCAATCTCGCTCGCTTTTAATAAAAGCGATGGGTTTGTAGTTGCATCTTCTGGTTGATGCTTTTTAATAGCTTCAATATCACCAGTGTCGGCTACGATAGATGAATGTTGTTTTAGCCTTTGTAGAGCTGAAGTCATTTGCTTTCCTCATTCCAAGCAAGTTAAAAGAAAAATCTAATCACTCTTAATATATCTAATCCATACTGCAACAGTGTGACAATGCTTGATAGGTCTTATGTCCTGATCAATAAAAAAACGGCAATGCATGGGTTATTAAGAGAGGATTTATTTAAACAAAACGTGCTTTTCGTTTCATTTAATGTTGAAATTGACACTAAATAAATTACAAGTCAATAGCTAACTATGATCACTGTTATTTCACCTGCAAAAAATCTTGATTACGAAACGCCACCCGCAACAGACAAGTTCACTCAGCCTGAATTACTAGAGCACAGCGAAGAGCTCATGAAAGTATGCCGTGAACTAACACCAGCGCAAATTGGCAGTTTAATGAAAATTAGCGACAAGCTATCTGGGCTTAACGCAGCACGCTTTAGCGAGTGGGCGCAGCCGTTTACACAAAGTAATGCTAAACAAGCAGTGCTTGCCTTTAATGGCGATGTATACGGCGGTTTAGATGCAAGCACGCTTAAAGCTAGCGAGCTTGATTATGCACAAAACCACTTACGTATCCTTTCTGGCTTATATGGCTTATTAAAACCACTTGATTTAATGCAAGCTTACCGCCTAGAAATGGGCACCAAGCTTGAAAACTCGCGTGGCAAAAACTTATACGAGTTTTGGGGCAGCGTAATAGCGAATAAATTAAACGAAGTATTAAAAGCACAAGACGCGCAATACTTAGTTAACCTTGCTTCAAACGAATACTTTAAAGCGGTAGATAAGAAAGCATTAAATGCACAAATTATTACCCCACACTTTAAAGACTGTAAAAATGGTCAATACAAAGTAATTAGCTTTTACGCTAAAAAAGCACGCGGCATGATGGCGCGCTACATTATCGAAAATAAAGTAACGCAGTTAAGCCAACTTAAAGAGTTTACGGTAGCAGGTTATTACTTTAGCCCAGTGGCAACAGTTAAAGAGCTTGAGCCGGTATTTATGCGCGACGAACAAAATTAGGTTTATAAGCTTAAATAAAAAACTTAAAAGCCATGCATTGCATGGCTTTTTTGATGTTGGCGTTATATTTGCAATCTCATCTAATATTAATGAGAACACTAATTAAATAGGTGCAAATAAAATGATCAGCATTCCGTCAATTGACGAAGCCGAAAAACTAATAGAAGAAAAGCTCGGAGGGTGGTTTGATGTTGTAATAAGTCATATCCCTAATTTTATAGTTGCGATACTGATCGCAATTGTGTTTTCAATATTGGCACGCTTTGCTGGCAGGCTGATGAAAAACGTATTACGCAGATCCCTCGATTCAAAACAAATTGCCGATTTAATGGCTTCAATATTTAAAGTTATTGTTTTGTGTATCGGTTTATTTATAGCGCTCGATTTTGTTGGCTTAAAAGGCACCGTTACCTCACTACTTGCTGGTGCGGGTATTGTGGGCTTAGCAATTGGTTTTGCGTTTCAAGATATGACCGAAAACTTGATAGCCGGTATTGCTATGGGTGTACGCAAACCATTCAAAACAGGCGACGTAATAGAAACCGATGATGTGTTTGGTTCGATACATTCTATAAACCTACGTAACACGCTAATAGAGAGCTTTTATGGGCAGTTAATACTGGTACCAAACAAAGTATTATTTAGAAACGTACTAAAAAATTACACCACGCTAGGTGTTAGGCGCATAGAAGTACCCGTAGGTATTTCGTACGGCGACGACATAGAAAAAGCAAAGGACGTCATCGTCGAAAAAATAAATGAATTTGACTTCGTAATACGTAAAGACGAAACCGCTGTATACGCCGAAGGTTTTGGCGACAGCAGCATTAACTTACTGGTGTGGTTTTGGATTAAATACCCAGGTGAGCCTGACTTTATGACGGTACGCCACAAAGGTGTTGTTGCCGTTAAGCAGGCACTCGATGAGGCTGACATTAGTATTCCATTCCCAATTCGCACTTTAGATTTTGGTATTAAAGGCGGCGAAAAACTCGATGCCATGATCAGCGATAAAATAAGACAGCAATCATCAAATAAAGGCAGAGGTGATGATGCTGATTCAAACCAAAGTGAGTAATTTAGTTAAAACTCATTAGGCAAAAGCATTGGGAAATAGTTACTTACCAACAACGCATTTTTACAGAGTAAAAATGCGCTGTTTAATTAGTTCAAGTCACTTTTCTTTATTCATTAATTATTTTCTTCAGCAGATTTTGTAACGTATTTTTTATAAGGTAAGTTTCCCTTTTATCTATTTATTATGCAATTATTGGTTATACAAGGTGTATTTTTTTAGATATTAGGATTACAAACAAATGAAGTTAAAGATTAAATGGTTTACAAAAATAATTTTATTTTCAAGCCTAGTTATTAGCTTTATTTCAGTAGGTAACGAATATAATGCTAAATATGATGTGAGTTATAAATTAAATATAGATAACAATACCGCTGAAATACTTTTTCTCGATAAAAACAAAAACCTTACCTCTACATTAATCTTACCAAATAAAGCGGCATATATTGAAAAAGAGAAGTTACGAGAGTTTTGTAGCTCAGATGATGTTTTATGCCCTAGAAAAAGTTATGAAAGTAACGTTATCACTTGGTCACCTGATAATGAATATTTAGCTGTGTTTGTGGGTAATACAAAAGGGTTTTGGTTTATCCCCAGTAAAGAGATAACAAAAGCCGCATTCAATAAAAATAATGTAGTTAAAGTCGGCGTACATACTCAAAACGATAAAATAAATATTGCTCTATTTCATGGCGCGGCAGGATGGGTTGATAATCATCATTACGTTTTTTCAGCGGGTTTAAGTGGTGACAATTTTGTTTATAAGTTTAACCCAAAAACAAAGGAACTTAAGGGTTTTCCTTTTGAGCTAAATGAAGATTCTACGGTAAGCAGTTTTAAAGAAGTTTTTGTTGAAAGTTTTAATTCACAAAAAAGTAGTTTTAAATTAAGTGATGTTATTCAACAACTAGATAAATTGAAATAACTACAAAAAATAAATATAAAAAAGCGCAGATTGTGTTGGAGTAACAAGCCGCGCTTATGAATTAGTTATACAAATAAGTTTATGTGGTGCGTATTAAATAACGCTAATTTTATTACGAATGATTTTTACGCCATCCATATTTTCTAAAAACTTTTGAGCTAGTGCGCGCTGAAAACCAGTTTGTGCTTCACCGTATAAATCTACTTCACCATTTTTTACCTGCACACGAATATCACTTAACACTAGGTTAGGATTAGTTCGTAGGGTGTTGGTGATAGCTTGTTGTAGGTTAGGTTGAGTGGCTACACTGCTTACTACGGCCATGTTGGTTGCTGCACTTACTTTTGTAGCGCAAGCTAATAAAAATAAACAACAAAATGATACTAAAGCGATAGTTAACTTGAAGCGGTTCATAACTTAATCCTTACATTACGGTGAATAGTGCAGCCACAATATGGAAATTCCATCGGCTAGGTTACCTTTGTTATTACAATTTCGATGCCATAATTAATGCACTGAAATATAAGGATATTTTATTAAGTGAGAATTCAGGTGGGCAATAATTACATTTAAATGAGTATGAGTTACATGCTTGGGTTACATATGTAACAGATACAAACAGCAGAGCCTGCAAGGCTTGCATTAAAAAGCCGACAAAAGTCGGCTTAGTATAAAAATGTTTTAGGTTACTTTTTCTTTTTAACCTTCGCCTTTTTCTTGGCTTTCATTTTTACTGGATCTTTACGTTTTTTAGCAGGTGGCTTAGCTTCTTTATGCTGTGGCTCAACACCTCTAATTACACGGCGTTTTAATTTTTGTTCAACGTAGCGCTCTACTTTATATAAAATACCAATATCGTGTGCTTCAACTAGCGATATTGCTATCCCTTTTTTACCAGCACGGCCGGTACGTCCAATACGGTGTACGTATACGTCGGCAGTGCGCGGCATATCAAAGTTAATAACGTGGCTGATGTCAGACACATCAATACCACGTGCAGCTACGTCGGTAGCAACTAATATGCTTGTTTTGCCACTGTGGAAGTTTTCCATGGCTTTCATACGTTTGTCTTGTGGCATTTCGCCGCGTAACCAGGCTGCTTTTACATCATTAGTGGTAAGTTCACCAATCAATGTTTCTAAGCGTTCGCGAGTTTTAACAAACACAATCGCTTTAGTTACTTCAGGATTCTTTAGCGTATTAACTAACAACTCAAGTTTATGATGGTAGTCGTCGGCTAAATGTACCCATTGGTGAATTTTAGCTTTTTCTTTACGTGACGATTCAGCTTCAAGCAGTGCAGGGTCGTTTAATGTTTTTTCAGCAAACCTTTCTACGCTGTCACCTTCAAGTGTTGCTGAGAATAAAAAACATTGGCGACGATTTTTAGCTTCGTCACAAATACGGCTCATTTCTTTTTTGAAACCCATATCTAACATGCGATCTGCTTCATCAATAATAAGCATTTCTACGTGTTCAGCATGAAAGTTTTCGGTTTCTAGGTATTCCATTAATCGACCTGGTGTGGCGATTAAAATATCATTATTTTTTTCAAAAATTTCTTTATGCGTGCCGTAGTTAATACCGCCTGTTACTACACCAATTTTTAGGTGTGTGCGTTTAGCTAGCAGTTCACATTGTTCATGAATTTGATAAGCCAGCTCACGAGTCGGGGTCATAACGAGTACGCGCGCAAAACCAGGGTCACGACGTGGGAAATCCAGTAAGTACTGAATAGCCGGAATTAAAAATGCCGCTGTTTTACCTGTACCAGTAGGCGCAGATGCTAAAATATCGCGCCCCTGTAGTGCTTCAGGAATAGCTTGTTGTTGAATGCTGGTTGGCGTCTCGTAGCCCATTTTATTAATGGCATCGAGTAGCTTGTTATCAAGATCAAATTCAGAAAATTGCATAGAGTGTCTAAAATAAGGGACAATTACCCTGATTATACGCGCTATGCTGCGCTTGGTGAATGAAAAGGTGAAAAAATGTCTGGTTTTGTATTTAAACAATTTAAAGTTGAACACGACCACTGTGCAATGAAAGTTTCTACCGATGGCATTTTGCTTGGCGCATGGGCTAATTTAAGCGGTGCAAAGTCATTACTTGATATAGGCACCGGCACCGGCTTACTAGCACTAATGTGTAAGCAGCGCAGTAATGAGCTTGATATAACTGCGGTAGAAATTGACGAAAGCGCCTATACCCAAGCATTACAAAATGTAGCTAATAGCCCGTGGCCAACTATAAGTATTACGCACCAAACTATTCAAAGCTTTAGTAGTGAAGTTAAATTTGACGTGGTTATCTCTAATCCACCGTATTTTAATCACAGTTTAAAAGGCGATAATGTTGCGCGTAATACCGCACGCCATACCGACGGCCTAAGTTTTGAAGAGTTAATTAATGCGTTTAAACGTTTAAGCCATAGAAGCTCTCGCTTTAGCTTAATACTCCCGAGAGTTGAAGGCGTGCTATTTATTGAGCTTGCTACTCAAAATGGGCTTTATTTAAATACTCATTGCCAAGTGAAAGCCACGCCAAATAAAGATATTAGCCGCAGTTTAATGACATTTAGCTACGTAAAAAGCGATATAGAATCATCAACACTGTGTATTAGAAACTTAGATAATACCTACACGGCTGATTATATAGCCCTGTGCAAAGCATTTTATTTGAAAATGTGAAGCAATTGTAAAATAGGAACGAATAACGCAAACTAACTAAAACTTATCGCTGAGAACAGATATGGATAGTCAGATACCTAAACCCTTTATAATTACACTTGCTGTATTACAGGCTATTGCTCTTACTCTTTTATATAGCAGTATAGAAAACAATGTGTGGCCAGCAACAAGCCCTACATGGCTAGTCTCACTTATTACATTTTCTATGAGCTTTCCTTTATTAATGCTAATGACTGTTAATAAAAATAATATAAAAACGTCGTTACTTTTAATCCTTCCTTTTTCCTTGTTGTTATCTTTACTGGGTGCGTATGCAGGCTTTCAGCAAGAGCCTCAAGAGTACGTAAGTAATAACACTTTAATGTCAGCTTTTATTTTTACTAGTTTAATAGCTGGCTTTAAAGGCCTTATGTACATTCAACAATTTGGTAGTTCGGAAAATGTTAGCTACAGTCGTTTGTTTAAGCTTTCTTGGCGCAATTTTATAATTTTTGGGGAATGCTGGCTGTTCGTGCTTATTTTTTGGGGAATTCTAAATTTAGGTGCGGCTTTATTTGATATTTTAGATATAGAATTTTTCTCTGAGCTACTAAGAAATGAATGGTTTTGGATCCCAATCTTAACGCTCGCATTTGCCTTTGCGAGTATCATATTTAGAAAGCTTTTGAACATTGAAGATAATATCGCTTTTTTACTACAAACTTTAATTAAGTTTTTACTTCCTGTTTTATCAGTTATTTCTCTCGGTTTTTTAGCAACACTTCCTTTTACCGGGCTCAATAAATTATGGGAAACCGGAAGTGGTAGTTTGTTAGTAATGTGGCTGCAGGTGCTCACCTTATTTTTTGTTAATACAGTTTATAAAGATGACTCATCAGTTCGCCCTTATTACTTGCTCTTGCATCGACTCGTTTTTATAAGCGTTGCGTTACTTCCCGTTTATAGTGTTATTTCTGCCTATGGAATTTACTTACGGGTAGATCAGCATGGGCTAACGGTAGATCGTTGTTGGGGTATTTTAATTTGGTTTTTATTGGCGTGTTTTTCGTTTAGTTATCTTGTTGGAATAATTACAAAGAGAGATAATTGGCTAGAGCCGCTTAGCAAAATAAATATTGTGATGGGCTGGGTTGTACTTGTAAGTATGCTTGTTGTTAACTCTCCTTTATTAAACTTTCAAAGCTTATCTACAAACAGCCAAATAGCGCGTTTAGATGCAGGTAAAGTAACAGTAGAAAAGTTTGATTATTACTATTTTGAGTACAGCTTAGGTCGTCAAGGTTATTTAGCTATGCAGTTATTAAAACAGAAAATTGAAACGAGTCACCCAGAGCAATACGCTATTATCGATAGGATGTATGTAAATAATGAGTTTGCTTTAACGCTTGAACACACAATCGATGATTTTATTGAGCGCAGTGTATTTTGGCCATCACAAGCGCTAATACCCCAAGGCTTAATAGAGGCAGTATTTTCTGAACAACATTTTTACGATCGTAACTCTTTAAAAGAACATACTTACTATTTCATTGGCATGGATTTAAACAAAGATGATGAGCTAGATTTTATAGTGATTGACGAAAGTAATGAAAATATAGCCGCATATTTCTGGTTATTCGACATGGGTAAGTGGCGCTCAAAGTATATGAATGTCGAAAATCCTGAAGAGATTAGATACCTTAAAAGCATGATTGATAATAATGAATTATCTTTAGTTGAGCCTGAATATTCAAATCTAAAAATAGGGGATGTTGTTTTTAAAGTGAGGTAATACGTTACTTTGTTTTTTATGCTACAGCCCCTTAAACCTAAACTAATGATTATTAGTTTAGGTTTTTTGCTTTTAGGTAAGATGCTTTAATAGTGTGTTTATAAATCACCTGATATGATTTAGCCATTAGCCACTTAATTTAAAAGGCAACATAATGAAAAAGTTAAATAAATTAGTATTACTTAGCACGTTAACAGCCACCATTTTTGCAAGCCAAGGTGTGTTTGCTGCTATTACGCCAGTAGGCCTTTGGAAAACCATTGATGAAGATACAAACCAAGCTAAGTCGTATGTACGTATTACTCAAACCAACGGTGTATTAAGCGGTACCGTTGACAAAATCATTGATCCTGCAAAACAAAACGATATATGCAGTAAATGCGATGATGAGTTAAAAGACCAACCTATTCTTGGCATGACTATTATTAAAGATGTAAAAGCACAGGATGATGGCATCTGGGGAGACGGTGAAATACTCGACCCAACAAATGGCAAAACTTATACCTTACAACTAACCCCGCAAGAGGAAGGTAAAAAGCTTGAAGTACGCGGCTACATTGGCTTTTTTTACCGCAACCAATATTGGGTAAGAGTAGAGTAAGTTTTACTGCTTATTTAATTACTGGGCGTTAAATAATTAACCGTTAACTGAAATCATTTTTGCGCTTTGCCTTTCTTACTCATTAAGCCAGCCATATTTAATTGGCATTAAATTTTGAGTAAATAATAAAGGAAAGAAGATGATTAAGTACGTAGTTGCTTTAATGATGCTAAGCACACTGTTAATAAGCGGTGTAGCAAATGCAAAGGATGATGCTGTAAATACGGGGTGGTTTAATAACACAGCTATTAAAGGGTACGATAGCGTTGCTTACTTTACCCAAAATAAAGCAGTTAAAGGCAGCAGTAAATACACATTTAATTATTTAGGTGCCGACTGGCATTTTTCGAGTGAAGAAAACAAAACCACATTTGCAGAAGACCCTAAGCGTTATGCACCGCAATACGGTGGATGGTGCGCTTATGCGATGGCCGATGAGGGCAATGCTGTAGGTATAGACCCAGAAGCATTTTATATTCACGAAGGTAAGCTTTACTTAAATTACAGCCAAAGCGTACAGCAAAAATGGCTAAGTAATTTACTGCCGTACATTGTTATGGCCGATGGGTACTACCCACAAACAACCAATGTTATGACGTTTCAATAAATTACTCATATTGCTAGGGCGTGTTGATCTTTGTGGATTGAAATTTGTTCAATCTAGGGGCGATTAAATCGCGGCGCGAGGTTTGTAACCTAGTGGGCTAAGTAAAAACCGAGCAACAAAGAGTTGATCGCCCCTAAAAAGAACCCAGAGGGCAGTGCATGTTTGGCATTTATGCTGCGTTATCGCCTATTTATGGGGAATAACCACACTACATAGGCTCTGCCTTGCCTAAAAACCAAACATACTGCTGCAAATTCACCCACCAAAGATCAACACGCCCTAATTAAAAAGCCCGCAGCTAAACTAGTTGCGGGCTTTTTGCTTTTTATTTGTCAGTATTGATAAGTAAATTAAAGCGTTTCGCCGTATTCAGTCATTACCTGTTCAACCCACGTTGCAATACGGTCGTCGCTTAGCTCGTATTGACTGTCTTCGTCGAGTGCGAGTCCTACAAACTGTTTGCCATCAGGCGTTAATGCTTTTGAAGCTTCAAACTCGTAACTACTGTCGTTTGGCCAAAAACCAAGTTGAGTAAATGTTTGCGTATTTATTTCGTCGTGCAGCATGCCTAGCGCATCTTGAAACCACTGCCCGTAACCTTGCTGGTCGCCCATGCCAAATAAAGCAATGGTTTTACCGTTTAGGTTTACGTCGGCTATGTCGTCCCACTTTGACTCCCAGTCTTCTTGTATTTCACCAAAATCCCATGTTGAAATACCAAAGATGATAAAGTCATACTGCTCTGCATTTTTTAGTGGCTCGTCTTTAATATTGTGCAGGGTAACTATATCGGCACCAATAATGTCGCGAATCTTTTCTGCTGCCATTTCGGTGTAGCACGTAGTAGAACCAAAAAATAAACCAATTTGCATCGTATTTATCACTGTGTAATTGCCTGATATGATAGGCTCAAGTTTACCGTAAGGTATTTTTAATTGATACCTTAGCAAAGCATGAGAGCATAATGTGACAACGCTATCTGACGATTCTTTTGAAAATAACAGCAGTATGAGCAGTAATAGCGACTACCTAGAAACCTTTTTAGATAGCCTGTACTTAGAGCAAGGCGTAAGCGAAAACACATTAAGTGCTTATCGCAGTGATTTAGATAAGTTTTGCCTATTTTTAAAAGGGCAAAATTTAATGACGGTAACCGGGCTTGATGTAGAGGGTTACTTAGCTCACCGAGTTGACTTAGGTTTAAAACCACGCAGTACTGCGCGCAGCATTAGTGCGCTTAAGCGTTTTTATCAGTACTTTGTGCGTGAAAAACTAATTAGTGATACTCCCATGCTAAATATTTCTCAACCAAAAGCAGGGCAGTCGTTACCTAAAACACTCTCAGAGGCCGAAGTTGAGGCATTATTAAATGCGCCTAATACCGAAGAAGCGATGGGACTGCGCGATAAAGCCATGCTAGAGCTACTTTATGCAACGGGTTTGCGTGTAAGTGAGCTTGTTGGACTGCGCATGGAGCAAATTAATTTGCGCCAAGCAGTGGTGTTTGTAAAAGGTAAAGGTAATAAAGAGCGCTTAGTTCCACTGGGTGAAGAAGCCATGTATTGGCTTGAGCAATTTTTAAAGGGTGGGCGTGCGCAAATGATAAAACACGCCACCGATTTTGTGTTCCCGTCTAAACGCGGAGTAGGCATGACGCGACAAACCTTTTGGCATAGAATTAAACACTATGCTATTTTGGCAGCAGTTGAGTCTCCCTTATCGCCCCATACTATGCGTCATGCTTTTGCTACGCACTTATTAAATCATGGGGCAGATTTACGTGTGGTACAAATGATGTTGGGCCATAGCGATTTATCAACGACGCAAATTTATACCCATGTTGCCAATGAACGGTTAAAGTCGGTACATGCGCAGCATCATCCACGTGCGTAAGTTTGAAATTAAATATCATTAAGCCGGTCAATATATTAAGTATTTTTAGGATAGAGAGAAGTTATGAAAAAATTAATGTTAGCAGGTGCCATGTTGTGCACAAGTATTAGTGCATTTGCAAATGGCGTTGCTGTAACACCAGATGCTAATGATCCTATTATTACTAAATTTGCCGAGCTTGGTGTAACTGTAAAGCAAATTAATCCAAGCCCCGTAGCGGGTTTAAAAGAATTGATCACTAATAAGGGCGTGCTTTACGCAAGTCCAGATGGTCAATATTTAATGCAAGGTACGTTAATTGATTTAAATAATCGTAATAACCTAACAGAGCAAGCATTAAATGGCGTGCGTGTTGAAGGTCTTAAAGAATACGAAGAATCGATGATTGTGTACAAAGCGCCAAACGAAAAACACAGCATTACTGTATTTACCGACATTAGCTGTGGTTACTGTCGTAAATTACACCGCGAGTTAGACGATTTACTTGATGCGGGTATTACCGTTAAGTACTTAGCGTTTCCACGTGGTGGCTTACAAGGTTCAGGTTACGCAGATTTAATGAACGTATGGTGTGCACGCGATCAGCAAGAAGCACTAACAGAAGCTAAATCGGGCACAAGCACTAAAGTAGTTGCAGGCTGTAGCGCACCGGTTGCAGAGCATTACCAATTAGGTCAAAGCTTTGGTATTAGCGGCACACCCGCTATTATTTTAGAAGATGGTACGATGATCCCTGGTTACCAGCCAGCAGCAGCACTAAAAGCAGCATTAGAAGCGAACAAAGCGTCGTAATTAAACGCGTAGCATTATTAAAAAGGCCTTAATGGCCTTTTTTTGTCTTTTTAATACGACTCAATAAGTTAAAACTCTGCATGAAAAAACTAATCATTGCGCGTGAAAACGTTGACGACTCGCATCTCCCGAGTAATTTACACCCTGTAATTAAACAAATTTATGCTAACCGCAATGTATTCAATGCCGAAGAGCTAAATAACAGCGTAGCGACGCTTCACGACTTTAAATTGTTTAAAGACATCGACAAAGCCAGTGACTTATTAATTGAAGCATTAAAAGCACAAAGCCATATTTTAATAGTTGGCGACTTTGATGCCGATGGCGCAACAAGCACTGCAACTTTAATGCAAGGCCTTGAGATGTTTGGCTTTAAGCATTTAGATTACTTAATTCCTGACAGGTTTAGCTTAGGTTATGGCTTAAGCCCCGCACTTGCAGATCAAATAGTACAAATAAAACCTGATTTAGTGATCACCGTAGATAACGGCATATCGTGTATTGCCGGTATTGATATTTTAAAAGCGGTTGGCATAAAAGTGCTGGTAACAGATCACCACTTACAAGGTGAGCAACTGCCAAATGCAGATGCAATAGTAAATCCAAATAGGCATGAATGTGATTTTCCGTCTAAATCGATTGCAGGCGTTGGCGTTGCTTTTTACTTACTAATAGCACTGAGAAGCGTAATGCGAGACTTAGGTTATTTTGAGCAACAGTCGCCACCTAACCTTGCAAATTTACTCGATATTGTAGCGCTTGGTACGGTTGCCGATGTAGTGGCACTTGATGCAAATAACCGTACGTTGGTGCATCAAGGTTTAGCACGTATTCGCAGTGGTAAAACACGCCCAGGTATTACCGCCCTTATTGAAGTGGCTAACCGCAATGCCGCACGTTTGAGTGCTAGCGACTTTGGTTTTTCGCTTGCCCCGCGTTTAAACGCAGCAGGGCGATTAGACGATATGAGTTTGGGTATAGCGTGCTTACTCAGTACCGATATAAACCAAGCGCGTAGTATAGCCGGCGAGCTCGATAGCTTAAACTTTGCAAGGCGCGAAATAGAGCAGGGCATGCAAGCAGAGGCGCAAGCTGTACTCGATAGGCTCGCATTTAGCGACGATAACATTCCTGATGCCATTTGCTTGTTTCAAGATGATTGGCATCAAGGCGTTATTGGTATTTTGGCTGGTCGCTTAAAAGAAAAATACCATCGCCCGACTGTTATATTTGCTGGTGGCGAAAATGGTGAAATAAAAGGCTCGTGCCGCTCTATTGAAGGGCTGCACATGCGCGACTTACTCGAAGGGCTTAACACTGCCGATCCGCATTTAATTAATAAATTTGGTGGTCATGCAATGGCTGCAGGTTTAAGTATTAACGAGCAGCACTTTAACGACTTTAAAAAAGCGTTTGACGCTGCTGTTAGCGCTCAACTTAGCGAAGAAAGTAAACGCTGTATTGTGTTTACCGATGGCGAGCTGCCAAACGACTGCTTTACCATGGAATTTGCCCAGCTATTAAAGCAATCTGGCCCATGGGGACAGCAATTTCCTGAGCCGGTGTTTGAGCATACCTTTGAAATAATACAGCAGCGCATAGTTGGCGAAAAACATTTAAAGCTGGTGTTAAAACATCAATCAGGTCGATTAGTTGACGCCATCGCATTTGGTATTGATGTAAAAGAATGGCCCGACACCGAGGCTAAATTTGTAAAAGTAGCGTACCAGCTCGATATAAATGAGTTTAGAGGTAAATTTACGCTGCAATTAATAGTTAGAGAGCTTGAAAAAGTGCACTAAAAAATATGTAATATCATGCATAAAATGCTAATAAAGCGCGCGGTTTTTTGTTAAAATCGGGCGTTTTTATCATTTGACGATAATTTATTGCGAAAATCCCATTTTAAGGGGCGCAATTACCTAGCCATTTTGGAGTGATGTACATGTTTGAAGTGAATCCTGTGATTAATCAAATCAAGGAAATTCGCGAACGTACTGAATTGCTTCGGGGGTACCTTTGACTACGCTCTTAAACAAGAACGCTTAGAAGAAGTTAACGCCGAGCTTGAAGATTCAGCCGTATGGAATGAGCCTGAACGCGCACAAGCGCTTGGCCGTGAAAAATCAGCATTGGAAGCGGTTGTTGAAACAATCGACAACCTTGTAGCCGGTACAGACGACGTTGAAGGCTTACTTGAGCTAGCAGTAGAAGCTGAAGACGAAGATACCTTTGTTGAAGCACAAACTGAACTTGCTGATTTAAACGAGCAGTTAGAAGGTTTAGAGTTTCGTCGTATGTTTAGCGGTCCTCACGACTCAAATGATGCTTACCTTGATTTACAATCTGGCTCTGGCGGTACTGAAGCTCAAGACTGGTGTAATATTTTACTACGTATGTATTTACGTTGGGGCGAAGCTAAAGGCTTTAAAGTTGAGCTAGTTGAAGCGACCGACGGTGATGTTGCTGGTATTAAAGGCGCAACAGTTCGCTTTGTTGGCGAATATGCTTACGGTTGGTTACGTACCGAAACGGGCGTGCATCGCTTAGTGCGTAAAAGCCCATTTGATTCAAGTGGTCGTCGTCATACCTCATTTGCTTCTGCGTTTGTATACCCAGAAGTTGACGATAATATTGAAATTGATATGAATCCGTCAGACCTACGTATAGACGTTTACCGTGCATCAGGCGCGGGTGGTCAGCACGTTAACACTACCGAATCGGCGGTTCGTATTACGCACGTACCAACAAATACCGTAGTACAGTGTCAAAACGAGCGTTCGCAGCATAAAAATAAAGCCCAAGCGATGAAGCAGTTAAAAGCTAAATTATTTGAGCTTGAGCTACAACAGCAAAATGCTGAAAAACAAACGCAAGAAGACGCGAAATCTGATATTGGTTGGGGTAGTCAAATTCGTTCATACGTACTTGATGACGCACGCATTAAAGATTTACGCACAGGCGTTGAAAACCGTAATACCCAATCGGTACTTGACGGTAACTTAGATAAATTTATTGAAGCCAGCCTTAAATCTGGCCTATAACCACCAAGCTAATAAAGAGCTAAAAAATGACTGATAAAATCCAAGACGAAAACAAGTTAATCGCTGAGCGTCGCGGCAAGTTAGACGCTATACGCGAAAATTGCCCAGCCAACGGTCATCCAAACCAATTCCGTCGTGAGCATTACACGGCTGATTTGCAAGCCCAGTTTGGTGATAAGAGCAAAGAAGAATTAGTAGAGATGCAAGAAGTTGTGTCTATCGCTGGCCGTATTTTAGCAAAGCGTGGACCGTTTTTTGTAATTCAAGACATGAAAGGTCGCGTACAAGCGTATGCATCTAAAGATGTTCAAAAAGATCTTAAAGAAAAATATGGTCAACTAGACACTGGCGATATTATTGGTGTTAAAGGTGCGCTAAATAAATCGGGTAAAGGCGATTTATACGTAGAAATGACTGAGTATCAATTATTAACTAAGTCACTTCGTCCGTTGCCTGAAAAATTCCATGGCTTATCAGATCAAGAAACAAAGTACCGCCAACGTTACGTTGATTTAATTACCAACGAAGCAACGCGCGAAACATTCCGTATTCGCTCGCAAGTAGTTGAAGGCATTCGTCGCTTTTTAGCAGACCGTGACTTTATGGAAGTAGAAACACCTATGCTACAGGTTATACCTGGCGGTGCATCTGCGCGTCCGTTTGTAACTCACCATAACGCGCTTGATATCGACATGTACTTACGTATAGCGCCTGAGCTTTACTTAAAGCGCTTAGTGGTAGGTGGTTTTGACCGTGTATTCGAAATTAACCGTAACTTCCGTAACGAAGGGTTATCTACGCGTCACAATCCAGAATTCACAATGATTGAATTTTACCAAGCATACGCTGATTACATCGACCTGATGAACATCACCGAAGACATGCTACGTACAGTTGCAGAAAACGTACTTGGTAGTGCAGTTGTAGTTAATACAACTAAAGACGAAAACGGCGAAGTGATTGACTCAGTAGAGTACGACTTTGGCCAACCGTTTACACGTTTAAGCATGGCGGACGCTATCTTAAAATATAACCCTGAGTTTGATGCTGCGGTATTTAATGACCCAGAAAACCACTTTGACGAATTAAAAGCGTACGCTAAACAAGTGCACGTTAAAATTCCAGAAAACTGCGTTTGGGGGCCTGGTAAGTTCTTGTGTGAAATATTTGAAGAAACAGCAGAGCACATGCTTATTCAACCTACGTTTATTACTGGCTACCCGTGGGAAGTATCGCCACTTGCACGCCGTAACGACGACAATGCATTTGTTACAGACCGTTTTGAATTTTTTGTTGGCGGTCGTGAGCTTGCAAATGGTTTCTCTGAGCTTAACGATGCACAAGATCAAGCTGAGCGCTTTACTCGCCAAGTTGAAGAGAAAGACGCAGGCGATGATGAAGCAATGCATTACGATGAAGACTACATACGCGCACTTGAGTACGGCTTACCGCCAACTGCAGGTGAAGGTATTGGTATTGACCGTTTAGTAATGTTGTTTACTGACTCATCAACAATTAAAGACGTTATTTTGTTCCCGCATATGCGTCCGCAAGCTGACTAAGCTTTTGGTAGAACAAAGTAAGTTAATAAACGCCGCTTAATAGCGGCGTTTTTTTGTTTTTTAAATCGGCTTTTGTTATTTTAGTTAATAAGTACTACACTAAAAATTAAATGTAGTTATTAGTGCTGGTTAATGTGCAATTCAGCTTCGCTAATTTATTGTTATTGGCAGTTTTAATATTAAAACTAACAGTGCTATAACTTTTTAGTATGATTGTTTTTTAAACATATGTTGTATTAATGTAAAGGTTTTAGCTAAAATACGCACGAAATTTAAACTGCTTAGTATTTAGCAGTTAATATAGATTCTTAAAGGACTTAGAATAATAGTATGAAAGATAAACGAGTAGATGATTTATCAGAAGAATGCACAACAGAGCAAGAACGAGATGCTTACTACCGTGCTTGTATTGCCGAATTTCAACAATTAGGTTACCAAGAACAGTATTTGGCTCAGTTAACGGATGACTTAGTTCCTGTGCTAGGTGTTAATCCTTCAAATAAAAATACGTAACCCGCTTAAATTTCAAACTAATTACACTTTTAAACCAAGCATATGTGCAATCTGTAACCATATAGTCGTTTTTGGTAGAAAAGTGTTTGACATATTTTCTGAAATCTTTATTATACGCCCCACAAGACGGAGAGGTGTCCGAGTGGCCGAAGGAGCTCCCCTGCTAAGGGAGTATAGAGTTTGTAGCTCTATCGAGGGTTCGAATCCCTCCCTCTCCACCATTTCTTTTAATGGCGTGTTTTGTAAAGTTTTAAAGTATGGGTGCATAGCTCAGCTGGATAGAGTACTCGGCTACGAACCGAGCGGTCGGAGGTTCGAATCCTCCTGCGCCCACCATACTTTAATAACTCTGCTTAGAGTCTAAATAAGAAAAAGCTCTACTTAGAGTTAAAATAAGTAAACTATAAAGTGGGTGCATAGCTCAGCTGGATAGAGTACTCGGCTACGAACCGAGCGGTCGGAGGTTCGAATCCTCCTGCGCCCACCACTTTATAGACTCTCACTTAGAGTAAAAACAAGTAATAGTAAAAATGAAAGTGGGTGCATAGCTCAGCTGGATAGAGTACTCGGCTACGAACCGAGCGGTCGGAGGTTCGAATCCTCCTGCGCCCACCACTTTCATGTTTTCATACACTTTTAAAGTGTAAGAAAAATAAGCCGATGGAAATCGGTTTTTTTATGCCTGAATTTATACGCTCTGCTTAGAGTTTAAATAAGCAATCTATGAAAGTGGGTGCATAGCTCAGCTGGATAGAGTACTCGGCTACGAACCGAGCGGTCGGAGGTTCGAATCCTCCTGCGCCCACCACTTTCATACTAAGCCGACATTAAGTCGGTTTTTTTGTGCCTGAAATAAAGTGAAATGTAGAGTTTAGGAGGATTGAGAACCAAGAAGTCGGAGGTTCACTCTTACAAGATACGTCCTGCGCCCACCACTTTCATACTAAGCCGACATTAAGTCGGTTTTTTTGTGCCTGAAATAAAGTGAAGTGTAGAGTTTAGGAGGATTGAGAACCAAGAAGTCGGAGGTTCACTCTTACAAGATACGTCCTGCGCCCACCACTTTCATACTAAACTGACAATAAGTCGGTTTTTTTGTGCCTGAAATAAAGTGAAACTGGCAGATGGCCCTCTGAAGACACCGAGTTTAATAACCCGTTGTAGATACCATCTCTCATTTTAAGCTTCAAGGCCGTATTTAACTTTCTTGGAGCTTAAACGCTTCCTGGTTTTTTATTACACCAAAACATATATGAATTAGCTTTCGCATATTTGCACACACAGCTTGCATCGGTGTTTTACCATTGTTTATTAACGTTAACTTGTGTCTCTTTATTGTTTTATTCCATTGCCCTGCAACAATGGCCGCCATATAAAGTTTGCATCGAATTCTGGCTGGCCCAAGTTTACTGATTGATGTTCGCCCTTTTAATTTACCCGATTCATTATGCCGTGGGATTAATCCACAATAAGCTGCCGCTTCTTTGGCTTTATTAAATTTTTTAGCCGCAAACAAATACGTCAGCTCTCTCGATAATACGGGCCCAATGCCAGGGATAGACTCAAGTAGTTTCCTGTTTCTTTTTAAATCAGGTTCATTATCTATGTGGTTATCAATGTCAGATTTAAGCTGTTTAATTTCATCGTCTAAAAACGCGATAGTCACTTTTATCGATTGGCAAACACGTGCTGAAACGTTGCTGAATTCACTTGCTTCTAATCGGTTAGCTTCTCGTTGTCGGTTACTCTCAAGCGCATCTAAACGACGGATAAGGGCTTTAAGCTCTCTAACTTCTAATGCATCAGGTTGCCAATAACTAACGACTGCGTGCTTAGCACAGCCGTAATGAGCAAGCATCGTTGCATCAGATTTGTCTGTTTTATGAATTATGTTTAAAGCGTCTGCATACTTTTTAGCTTTACCGGGATTCGCTAAAATAATATTAAAGCCTTGCTCGTGTAAAAAATACATCAGTGCTTCATGATAAACACCCGTTGGTTCGAGGGTGATAACGAGCTCATTAGCAGCGCTTTTAGTTGTATTTTAAAGCCATTTTTCTATTGCTAAAAAGTCTTGATTCTTGTTTTTAAAGACTTTTGTTTTAATTTTGTTTGTAAGCTGGTCTCTCAACCACGATAAATCAATCTTCTCTTTACTAATATCAATGCCGATAAACATCATCTCTACTTACTCCCCTTGTACATACAGCATCTACTTAAAAAAAGTGTGCTTGAATACCATTCAGTTTCTGAGAATAGAAAGTCAGGGCCTTATCTACGGAGCAGTATTAAATACTAGACGCACAGGCAAGCTCACTGACTTCGATGTGATAAATGATAGCTAATCATTTATCAATGAGAGATACAAGACGCTGAGCTTGCTCGCGTGAGAAGCGCAGCTTCTAATTACTATATCCATTCAAAGCCTAATCAAGCCCACTTAACCCCTTTCTAAAGCTGCTCTTTATTATTACCTATGTTATTTTAAACGCCTTGTTTAAAAGGATATTGCAGTATGTTTAAAACCCTATTTATTACGTTATTTTTTATTTTTAGCGCCATTTTCATTCCAAGCGCACAAGCCAACGAAGCTAATAACTCACTTGTTGTTGGTGCGCATCAATATGCTAAATATTTACCGCAGTTAAAAAATAAACGTATAGGGCTTGTGGTCAATCAAACATCAGCGGTAGGGCAAACTCACTTAGTAGATGCTCTGCTGACTAAAAATATTAATATAATTAAAATTTTTGCACCTGAGCATGGCTTTAGGGGCGATCACGATGCGGGCGCGCATGTAAAAAATGCCGTTGATAGCAAAACCGGTATTCCGCTTATTTCTATTTATGGTAAAAATAAAAAACCAAGCCAAGCTGCTTTAGCTGATGTTGATATCATTATTTTTGATATTCAAGATGTAGGCGTACGTTTTTATACCTACATAAGCTCTATGCACTACATGATGGAAGCCGCTGCAGAGCAGGGGATAAAATTTTTAGTACTCGACAGACCCAACCCAAATATTGCTTACGTTGATGGGCCAATATTAGAGCCAGAATTTAAATCGTTTGTAGGCATGCACCCCATTCCTGTATTGCATGGTATGACCGTTGGCGAGCTGGCTAAAATGATCAAAGGCGAAGGCTGGATCAATAAAGCGGCCGATTTAAAATTAACTGTGATCCCTGTTGATCATTACACTCGCAAAAGTACGTATAGCTTACCTGTAAAACCCAGCCCTAATTTACCTAACGATCAAGCCATTGCACTTTACCCATCACTTTGCTTTTTTGAAGCAACGCCTATTAGCATTGGTAGAGGTACCGACTTTGCATTTCAGGTAATTGGCTATTCGCCAGTTGCATTAGGTGATTTTAATTTTACACCGCGCGCAATTAAAGGCGCTGCTTTAAACCCTAAATTTAAAAACCAAACCGTACAAGGGCTCGATTTAAGACAAGCAAATATTACAGGTTTAAATTTAACTTACTTAATAAATGCGTACACGGAGCTTAGTAAAAATAACATCTCGTTTTTTGAACGCGCTGACTTTATGGATAAACTAGCGGGTACTAATAAACTACGTTTAGCTATTGAAGCAGGGCAATCAGAGGCGCAAATAAAGCAAAGCTGGCAGGCGGGGCTTGCACAATTTAAAGCGCAAAGAGCGCCTTACTTGCTATATAAATAAGGGCTGCCCATGTTTAATACTTTAAAAAATCAAAGGTGTAGTTATATAAAAACAGCATTTATAGTGGCGTTAAGCTTTATTGCCGTGGGTTGCACTACACCACTTGAGCCAATTAACTCGCTGCCAACACTTACAAAAAGCCAACTTGTAGAACTGCCTAACGCACAAGTGGTTGTAACGTTTCCTGAGGTAAATCCAAGTAGCCGGTTTTATGTAAATAACCGAGGAACGTTTAAAGCTTACAAAGGGCGCGGGCAATTATTAATACAAAACCACAACGCACAAAGCGCCGATATTTACATTAATAATCAAAAGCTCGACGTTAACCAACTAAGCGCCAACACCTTATACAATTACAGCTTGGCAAAAAACACTCACAACGGCGTTAATACCTTTAAAGTTGAAAATATTCTCCCTGCTGGCGCAAGTTTAACGCTGCGTTTTGCATTTCCTACTTTAAGCGACGATCCAGTAAAAAATGTAGATTTTAGCGAAGTGGATGCGTTAATAAATCGCGATGTAAAAGCGGGTTTTCCTGGGGCTGTGTTGGCTGTTGTTAAAAATGGCGAGCTAATAAAGTTAACTGCTTATGGCGATGCAAAGCAATATCAGCAAAGTGACTTAATGCTGTTACGCCCGGAGCTAATGCAAACTAATACCTTGTTTGACCTTGCTTCAAACACCAAAATATTTGCCACCAACTTTGCCCTTATGAAATTAGTAAGCGAAGGGCTATTAAATATTAATAAACCCGTACAAAGCTACCTAAGCGAATATAAAGGCGAAGGGCGCTCACAACGCACAGTAAAAGATTTACTTACACACAGCGCCGGATATCCGCCAGTATTTGACTTTCACCGTAAAGATGGCAGCAATGGCGACGCGTTTTATTCGCTAAATAGTAAAACCACCAAACAGCTATTACTTACCAGCGTGCCTTTTAGCAGTGAATCATCTGGGCAGCCTATTTATTCAGATATTGATTACATGATTTTAGGCGTACTAATTGAGCGTATCACTGGGCAGCCCCTTGACCAATACCTAGAGCAGCACGTGTATGCGCCACTAAAATTAACTAACACGTTATTTAATCCACTTAAAAAAGGCTTTAAGCCGCAGCAATTTGCAGCCACCGAGCTTAGCGGCAACACACGAGACGGGCGTATTAAGTTTGATAATATTCGCACCACTGTTTTACAAGGCCAAGTGCATGACGAGCGCGCTTACTACTCGCTTGATGGCGTAGCAGGGCATGCGGGGCTATTTAGTAACGCTCATGACTTAGCCGTGCTTTGCCAGCTATTATTAAATAATGGTGGCTACGGCGACCAACAATTATTTAGTGCAAGCGCCTTAGCGCAATTTTTAACGCCGCAATCAAGCGACGAAACCTACGGGCTTGGCTTTAGGCTTGCTGGTAACAACCAAGCAAGGCGCTGGCATTTTGGCCCTTATGCAAGCGCGCAGGCTTATGGACACACAGGTTGGACGGGGACAGTGACCGTAATTGACCCCGCTTACGACTTAGCTATTGTTTTACTTACCAATGCTCGCCATAGTGCAATTAAAGGCTCGCAAAAACGTTACGAATTTACGGGTAAACAATTTGAAACCGCACAGTACGGTTCGGTAGTGTCGCTTATTTATGAAGCACTACTAAATCAATAAGCTATCGTATAGGTTAAAACGTACTAACTGAGCCACTCCAAGTGATTTATTTACAGGTGACTTGAGTAAGCCAATCCATTAAGCTAAGCGGTCTATAAAACTAAGCCGGTTTATGTTGTTAGGCTTAACAAATAAGCGTTAAAACGCGTACAAAGCGAGGCTACTCGCTAATAATTAAGGTTAACTTTTTATGCATTGGTATTCTATTTTACCGCCGCTAATTGCGATTGCTATCGTGTTTTGGCGAAAAGAAGTGATTATGGCGCTACTTGTTGCCGTTGCTTCTTCTGAGTTTTTACTCGCCTTGCAGGGCGAAGGTAATAGCTTGTTTGATACTTTTTTAAATACCATTGAACGTATTATTTCGGTTGCCAGCTCGCCAGGTAATACACGCATATTAATATTTAGTATTTTAATTGGTGCATTGCTTGCCTACATTCGCGAATCTGGCGGCGTTGCAGCAACTGTTAATATGCTAATGAATAAAGGTGTTGCAAAAAGTAAGCGCCAAGTGGGCTTTTTAACCATGTTTACCGGCATTGCGGTGTTTATAGAATCTAACCTGAGCGTACTTACCTCGGGTATTTTATCGCGTGGCTTGTTCGATAAATTTAAAATGAGCCGAGCGCGTTTAGCGTATATTATTGATAGCACCAGCGCGCCAGTGTGTATTTTAATACTACTTAACGGCTGGGGTGCATTTGTACTTGGTTTGTTAGGTAACTACGAGCTAGGTGAATCGGCTGTATCGGTTTTGTGGGGCAGCGTAGGGTATAACTTTTACGCCATAATCACCCTTATCATTGTTTTTTACACCATCGCGTTTGATAAAGTGCACGGCCCAATGAAAGAAGCCGAAGAAAAACTAGAGCTTCAAACAACCGACTTAAAAGATGAAATAAAAGCCTCTAAAGCGCGTTACATGTTAATCCCGCTTATTACGCTCATTACCAGCATGGTTGGCTTTATGTATTACACCGGTAATGGTGTGTTGGCAGAGGGTAGTGGCTCTAAGTCAGTATTGTACGCAACGGTTTTAGCCATTGTTGTCGCTTACTTTTTAATGATTGGTTCGCGTAAATTTACGCACCATCAATTAGTTGATACCGGTTTTAAAGGCATGGGCGAATTAATGCCACTGGTCGCCATTGTACTGCTTTCGCTTACACTTGGCGCAAGCTTAAAAGAGTTGGGTACTGGCGTATTTGTAGCGTCACTTGTTGGCGACTACCTACCTATTTACTTAATAGTACCTGTGCTGTTTTTAACTGGTGCGGTTATGTCGTTTACTACGGGTACATCGTGGGGCACGTTCGCTATATTAATCCCAATTGGTGTGCCACTTATTCAAGCGCTAGGTTTACCGCCATCGCTTGTGGTAGGTGCTATTTTGGGTGGTGGTATATTTGGCGATCATTGCTCGCCTATATCCGACACCAGCGCTGTATCGGCTATTGCATCGGGATGTGACTTACTCACCCATGTTAAAACGCAGCTACCGTATGCCTTATTTGGTGGTGGCCTTACGTTTTTAGCGTACTTAATAACAAGCATTATTGTTTTATAAAATACGATAGTTTAAATAGTTAAAAGCCTGCTTAATTGCAGGCTTTTTTGTTTTCAAAATAAATAAAGCTAATTAATATAGAGCCAAGCAATACCAAACTAAAAGGCTCTATAGTTATTAGAAAAACTATTTAATTATAGACTTAAGTACCCGTATTTATATTTTTTAGGTTATTGTATAGCATGAGCTTTAAGCTTTTTGTTAGCTATAAATTCTTACTTTTTAATACCAATTCGCTTAATTAAGTAATCTATTTTGAGGCTGGAAAAACGTGTTGATAGCTAGGCAAAAAATTCGCTATTTAGTTGTTCTCGGCAATTGCTCCTGCATTGCTCTACCTTCTGCATCCATGCAGTCGTAAATGAGAATTTTTTAACGCAGGTAGCGACACGTTTAGCCCCGCAAAATGACTAAGTATTATTGCGGATTGGTATAATTCATATAAGGCTGTAAATCCACACTATGTTTGCAATTGATAATATCATTCTCGTTAGTGCCATTTTAATTTTACTTGGAGTGATCTCGAGCAAGTTATCTGCACGCGTTGGCTTACCGGTGCTAGTACTATTTTTACTTGTAGGTATGCTCGCAGGTGAAGACGGTATTGCAGGTATTTCATTTGATAACGCAGAGGCCGCACATGCTCTGGGTACTCTCGCGCTTGCCATTATTCTATTTGATGGCGGCTTACAAACGCCTACCAGTTCAATTAAACAAGTGTGGAAACCCGCGTCTGCTTTAGCAACCGTCGGGGTGTTATTTACCGCTGTAATTACAGGCCTTGTGGCCACTTATATTTTAGATCTGCCCATATTACAAGGTGTATTACTGGGTGCTATTGTTGGCTCTACAGATGCTGCAGCAGTGTTTGCACTTTTACGAAGTGCGGGTATTCACTTAAATAAAAAGCTTAAATCTACGCTTGAAATAGAAAGTGCCTCGAACGATCCAATGGCTATTTTTCTAACGGTTGGATTGCTCGAAATGCTCGTTAACGACATGCCAATAGGGCTGGATTTACTACAGTTATTTGCTCAACAAATGGGTGTTGGCGCTATTTGTGGCCTTTTAATTGGTAAGGTATCGGTTTGGTTTATTAATCGAATTAAACTAAATGCATCGGGTTTGTATTTAGTGATGGTAACCGCATTTGGACTGCTTTCTTTTGGCCTTTCTGCAACGCTCGGCGGCAGTGGATTCTTAGCTGTATTTATAACGGGTGTTATTTTAGGTAACAGCAAATTTGTATATAAACGCGGTATTTTTCTTTTTCATGACGGCTTAGCATGGCTTGGGCAAATAACCATGTTTGTTGTATTAGGACTCCTTATTAACCCGTCATCGTTGGTTGATGTATGGCTAGAAGGATTGCTTATTGCACTGGCGCTCATTTTTGTTGCACGCCCATTAGCGGTAGCGCCTATTTTAAAACTGTTTGGCTTTAATAATCGCGAAACCCTGTTTGTATCTTGGGTTGGTCTTAGGGGCTCAGTACCCATTATTTTAGCTATATTCCCATTACTATTTGGCCTTTCAGGGGCAGAGCTTATTTTTAATGTGGTTTTTTTCGTGGTGTTAATTTCAGCCACGTTACAGGGTTCAACAATGCCTTGGATGGCTAAAAAACTAAATTTAGTAGAGCCGCCACCTGATCTCGCTGCTGCAACGCTCGAAATCACAGCACTAAACGATATTGATATAGAAATTGTAGAATACACTTTAAGTGACGTTTCGCGGGTTTCTGGGCGCAGCTTGTCACATGCTGCACTTCCTGAAAGTGTGGTTGTTGCTATGATCACGCGGGGTCCGTCAATCATACCGCCACGAGGTTCAACTAAGTTAAAAGCAAACGATCATTTATTTGTTGTTTTAAAACCAGATAACAGACCTTTTGTTGATTTAGTTTTTACAGCAACCGATAAAACAAACCATCAAGATAGCCACTTAGCGCACAACGAACTTAAAGTGAAAGGGGTAACATTGGTAGGTGATATATTTTACTCTTACCACATGCAAATAGACGCCCCAGAAGATATAAGCTTGGAAGAAGTGATCAACCAAAAGCTTTCAGGAGAAGTCAGTAAAGGCGATATTGTTGTTATTGGTAATGTGCAAATACGCGTTATAACCATGGTACATACACGCATAGTGACCATTGGTCTAAAGTACCTAAGCACCCCAGAAAAGCAGCTTTTAAATAAGTAATTATAAACAGAGATTTATTAAGTGGTCACACCGCGTTTATAGCACGTAGGTTGGGTTGAGTGACACGAAACCCAACGAATCTGCAATGCAATGAGCACACCTAAAGCTAGTTATATGTAGTGTTTATTGTAGGAGAACAGCTTGAGAGAGAAAGGTTGACTCCGAGGAATATGAAAATCGCAAAAACTTACTTCAGAAGCTAATCATAAGTATAAACTTTATGGTAGATTAGATTTTAGACAAGCAGATAGTTTAAAACTTCAATAGAGTACTGAGACAAGGAATTTAAATGCCAAATAATTATGGTAATAAGTCAACATCATTAATTTCGTATACGGGTAAAGACGGCGTAGATATGGGGGTACTTAATGATGGAACTCCATATTTAGGAACTCGTGGTTTAGCACTTTTATGCGGTACTACAGAAGCTGATATAACTAATTTAATCAAAAATTGGGATGAACAAAAACATACAACGAAGGGAAAATTTATTAGGGAGTTAATTGAATCCCAAGGTCAAAGCTCGGTGGGGTTATATATTCCAACTCCGATAAATGGAGTTATGTACGACGTCATAAATGATATTAACTGTATGGCTATACTTGAATATTACGCATTTGAGGCTCCTTCGCTAGTAGAGCAAGCTAAAGCTAATTATAGAAACTTAGCAAGGTTAAGTCTTCGCACTTATATTTATCAACGTACGGGTTACTCACAAAATGATGGGGTTCCTGATTACTGGCAAACATTTCACGAGCGCATAACTTTAAATGAATTACCTTCCGGTTATTTTAGTGTTTTTTCCGAAATCGCGAATATTCTAATAACAAGCATTAGGAAAGGTATGCCATTGGATTCCAAAACAATGCCAGACATTAGTGTCGGACAGGCTTGGAGTAAAGAATGGATTGCCCAAAGTTATGATGAAAAGTTTGATATAAGGATTAAGTTTCAGCATAAGTTTCCCGACGATTTCCCTCAAAAAAATCCAGATACTTGGATATATCCTGTTGACTCTTTGGGTGAATTTAGGAGGTGGTTGGATGATACCTATTTACGAACTAAATTCCCTAAATATCTCGCGGGAAAAATCAAGAGAGGGCAACTTCCTAATTTAGATCTCAAAAGCTTAATTGAAGAAATTCAACCTATAAGAATAGAAACCAAAAGGTAAGATCTTGTTTATATTAAGTTGATTAACTAAATCATCATTATTTTAATGGAATAAATATGAAGCTAATAAATAAAATTAATAAATTGAGGCCTAAAAGTGAACAACCTTCATTAGCTAGCAGTCTTGAGAGTGATCGTGGTCGAATTATTAATAGTGCCGCATTAAGAAGATTACAACAGAAAACTCAGGTTTTTCCACTTGAGCGTAATGCCGCAGTTCGCTCTCGTTTGACTCATTCACTCGAAGTGCAGCAAAATGGACGCTTTATTTCTAAAACAATCATCAAACTACTTAAAGAAAAGGGTTTGGGCGACATATTAAATTACGAAGAAAATAAAATTATAGAATCCTTAGCTGAGCCGCTTGTTACGTTAGTTGAAATGGCTTGCTTGATGCATGATATTGGTAACCCAGCGTTTGGTCACTTTGGTGAAGCTGCTATAAATGACTGGTTTACAAAGTATTTACTGAATCATAAAGACTATAAATATGTAACGAAAACCTTTTGTGAAAATGAAAAATTTACTTTAGTTACATTAGAAGAAAAATTACTATTTGATTTGTGTAACTTTGAAGGGAATGCACAAGCAATTCGAATAATACATAATCTATCAGCTTTAAATTTAACTTACTGCCAAACCGCCAGTATTTTAAAATATACTCGGTGTGCGACAGAAGTGAGACCCGAAAGCACAGACTCAAGAAGTTATCTAAAAAAGAAAGTTGGTTATTATTACAGCGAACAAGCTTTTGTTATGGAATTATACGATAAGTTACAGA
Organism: Pseudoalteromonas sp. 31A1; assembly: GCF_011378815.1. Taxonomy (NCBI): domain Bacteria; kingdom Pseudomonadati; phylum Pseudomonadota; class Gammaproteobacteria; order Alteromonadales; family Pseudoalteromonadaceae; genus Pseudoalteromonas; species Pseudoalteromonas sp. 31A1. Next base: position 335,461 of record NZ_WTKY01000001.1, read on the forward strand.
TTCAAGTTGGAAACAGGCATATAGCTTCTTATATTATGGAAGCTGCTGATGATATTGCTTACTGTTTAGCTGACATGGAAGATGCTGTTGAGAAAGGTTTTATTAAAATTGAAGTACTTAAAGATCTATTGGTTAAAGAATATTCGAGCATTATTGATGGGTATAAATTAACTAGCCAACAAGATGAAACTTTTATGGAAAAAAAGTGCGAATATGCGTACAAAAAGGCCAAAGAGAACCCCACTAATCTCGAAAGCGAATTTTTTATATGGCTTCGAGTTGGTTTAATACATCCTTTAGTTAATCACGCATCAACACGTTTTGTTGACAACCTTAATGAAATCTATAATGGTAGTTTTAATCAATCTCTTCTTGAAGATGGTGGATACCAACATGCTATAACGAAGTCACTGAAAAATGTTGCTTCTAAACATGTTTTTTGCCACCCCGAAGTAGAAAAGCTCGAGCTCCAAGGGTATAAAATTACATCAGGAATTCTAAATGAATATCAAAGATTACTAGATTTGAAAGCGGAAAGTTTTAGAAAAATTATTAATAAAGAAAAGATCCTACCTGTAGAGACACGGTTGCTAAATCGTATATCAGACAAGTTCATAGAAGTTTATAAGCATACCGTTGATAGCCTGAATGATGAAGAAAAAGCTCAGCCAATATACGAGTTTTATTTTAGATGCCGTTTATTGCAAGACTTTGTTAGTGGTATGACAGATCAATTTGCTTACGACACATATAAAATACTCACGGTCTCTGAATAATGATTAAATAGGCTATCTAAGATCACGCAAATTTAAAGGTGACTCTATTCGATAGTCTTCATTCATGAGTAACGCAATTAGTGGTGAAGTTTTTAACTCCTACATAATTTCACCCCTGCTCCAGCATGTTTAAGCGCAATAATCTGCCCTTTACCGTTATGCGCCATAGCCAACATGTCACCCGTATTTAGACCACTTTCTACCGCATGTTTACCCTTTAAATCACTTAACAGTGAATGCTTAATTTGTACGAGTACCTCGTCATTACAGCTGGCTATGTACCAGTCGTTATCTACCTTTACGAGTGTGCCGTATTCTATGTGGCGCTGTTGGTGGCGGCGTAAATCGTTAGCTAATTGACTATCAAGCGCGTGTTTTTGCTCGTTTATAGAGCTTGCGTAGCTACCAGCTTGGTTTATTTCGTGTGTTTTAATAATTGAATAGTCGTGAATGTCTATAGTGTTAAATACGCTGTTAAGTACGGTTTTAGGCTCTGTATTTATTACGTTGTTATTATCAAACACAATAAAGGCGAACACACCGAGTGCGCAGGCAAGGCTGGTTAGTTGTAGCGTAAAACTAAGCCTTGTGGGCTTTTTAGGCTTTATATGTGTGGCTTTTTTGAGTAGCGCTTTTTGCTGGGCAGCGCTGAGTGTAGTGCGTGCTTTTCGCTCTTTGTAGTGTTGTGTGAGCTTTTGATCGAACGGCTCATCAGGCTTGTTCATTGCTTGCTCCTAATAAACGTTTAAGGTTTTGTTTGGCGTAGCGCAGCCTTGTTTTAATGGTTTCAGCATTGCTATGCGTTATAAGTTCTATGTCGGTGAGCGAAAAGCCTTCTTGTTGTAATGTTATGGCTTCGCGCTGTACAAAGCTAAGTTGTTTTAGGGCGGCGTCGAATGCGTCATAACTTATGTTTGAGCTGCCTATATGCGAGTCACCACTAGTTAAGTCACTGCTATTTAAGTCGCTTTCGCTTTTATGATTTTGTGCTGGTAAGTGCGTGCTTTCGTCAAGCTCTACAAAGTGCTGTTGCTTGCGGTATTCGTCAATGAGTGTGTTGCGGGCAAGTTTAAATAACCACGCTTTGGGTGTGGTTTGTGCTTGGTAAAGGTGGCGTTTTTCGATTACTTTTAGCCATGTTTGTTGGCTTACGTCGTATGCTAAATGCGTATTAGATTGCGTAATAAGGTAGTGGTATAAGTCGTTACTGTAGAGGGCAATAAGCTGCTCTAAGTAACGATTGTCGCCACTTTTTGCGTAACTTGCCATGCAGTCCTTGCTTGGCGTTTCAAATAACCATGACTTAATACTTAGTAGCATAGGCTCATCGCTTTTATTGTTGTAATTTGAAGTCGAGTTGTACGGTTTGACCTGTTTGTAATTGTGCCACACCTTCAATTACTTTGGGGCGATATTTCCAGCGTTTAATAGCTCTTATTGCTTCGCGGTCAAAGGTGCGTTTTGGCTCGGCGTTAATAACTACTGGGTCGATTACCTCCCCCGTTGGCGAAATACTAAAGCTTAGTTGTACCCAACCTTCAATGCCATCGCGCGCGGCTGTGGTTGGGTATTTAGGGTTTATGCGCACTATGGGTGTTGCATCCCCTGTTGGGCGATTAATGGTGTTATTTATGTCGCCACCAAAATCGTCAATCATCACTGGCGTAAAGTCGCTAATTGCAAGCACAGGATCGGCTGATGTATCAAGCGGTGGAGCTTTTGGCGGCACTTTAGGCATTGGCGGTGGCGGCTGTATTTTTTGTATATGCCTTAGCTTTGAATCCTCAGGCGCTTGAAAAATCTCTACTATAATATCGTCCCCAGGTTTAACCGGTGCGCGTTGCTCGCCACTTATTAAATATTGCATAAACGCAAAAGCTGCAAAGGTCATTACTGCACCGCCAATAACGGCGGTTGATGTTTTAATAAATACTGGGTTGTTAGGTACTTCAAGTGTGTGCATAAGCCGCTCCAAATTTTATTGATCACAACAATTAGGGTGTTTTCAAAGCTATAACGGGTGGCAAATCAAAAAGGGGTGAAATAATTTTATAAAAAATGTGGGGTTTAGTTACAATAGCCATTCGCAAATATTAAAACTTACATTTTTAGGCTGTTATGCAACTCATTGAAATAAATAAAGCGCGTTACCGTAAACATTTAAACCGTGTTATTGCAGGGTGTGGTATTGGTTTAGCTGTAGGCAGCTTGGCTATATCGCAAACGCTAATTGCTTTATTTCCTGATGAAAGTGGTAGCCATTTTCATTGGAACTTAATAGGTGTTGCTATTACTAGCGTTGGGCTTGCGTGGTTACTTAATAAATACCGTACACATAGTTTTATGACAGAAGTTGTTTATGTGTGGGAGCTTAAAAAAGCACTTAATAAAATAACCCGCAAAATGGCTAAGTTAAAAGCAGCAGGGCGCGAGGGTAATGCCGATGCGTTATTAGCGATTCATTATAGTTACGCAGGCTCTCGGTTATTGTGGCAGCTAGACGATAATCTAATCACCATGGACGATTTAGCCATTAAACAAGCTGAGCTTGAATCTGTTGCAGCGCAACATAACGTAACGCTTAACGTTGAAGATTACGACGCAAGTATTTTAAAACAGTTTTAAAGCAGTTTTAAAACATAGGTTTTTAAATTAGTTAGAGGAGCCTTAATGAAAAAAATACTCATAGTGTGTTTAGGTAATATTTGCCGCTCGCCAACCGCAGAAGCGGTATTAAAAGCCCGTGCTAAAAAACTAGGCGTTAACGTTAAAGTTGATTCGGCAGGGACTATTGGTTACCACGAAGGTAAAACGCCTGATAGCCGCTCAATGGCAGCAGGCGAAAAACGTGGTTATAGCTTTAAAGGTATTTGTTCACGTAAAGTACGCAGTAGCGACTTTACTGAGTTTGATTTGATTTTAGCGGCCGATACGCAAAACTTAGCTGATTTAAAAGCCCAGTGCCCTGAGCATTTACGCTACAAGCTGGCGCTATTTTTAGAATATGGCGAGCAAACCCAAAGCGCTATTCCTGATCCTTATTACGGCGGCGATGATGGCTTTGAAAATGTGCTCGATTTAATTGAAGCGGCTAGCGATAAAATACTCGCTAAAATTTAATCCCTATTTTATTACTAAAGCTAAATTTAACGAGCTTTTTGTCGTATTGCACAGTGTCCCTAAAGTAAGTACATTTTATGCTTACTCAAAGGGAACTTTATGAAAATAAAAATATTACTACTCACTTTATCTATCGCTTCTTGTTCTACTTTTGCTAACGATGTTAGTTTTTCGATTGGGGGTGGCTATCCTTATTTAGTTATTCCTGAAGTGTCTTTGTCGGCTAACGACGACACACAACGCTGGTATGCAAACTACAAAATAGGCCTTGATGATGGTTTTTCAGCAGGTTTTGAACAAGCGGTAAGTGATAATAAAAAACATGCTTTTGGCGCGCTTGTAGGTGCAATTGGCGCAAGAGATACAGACCAAGAGTGTGAAAGTTCAACAAATGATGTAGCAACTGACTTTGCTAATACGCTAGGTTGTGTAATTGGCGGTATTTTTGATGAAGAAACAACAAACGGCATAGGGCTTACGTACAGCTACAACTTTAATGGATTGAACCACGCTGGTTTTAGATTAGAGCTAGATGTGGGCTACGGTAAAGCAAGCGATAGCAATGAAAAAAGAGCCGATGGCGGTATTAGCGTAAGTTATGAATTTTAACTACATGAGTTTTGTATTAGTTAGTTTTAAAAAAGGCGCATAAAGCGCCTTTTTTAATGAGCCGCTTTTAGTGGCGGTTAATTTTAAAGTCGAGTTGTACCTGAGAAGTAGCGCTAACGGGTTTGCCATTTTCGAACTTTGGTGCGTAACGCCATTGCTCAACAGCTGCTTGGGCTGACTTTTCAAATGCGTTGCCACCTTCAGAACTAAGCACTTTTAGGTTTTTTACAAAGCCAGCTGCGTCTACCTCAAACTCCATAACAACGCTACCATCGGTACTAAACCGGGCTTTATGCGCTGGGTATTTAGGATTAACACGATAGAGAGGTGTTTGCTCTTGTGATTCTTTCCATGGCACCATTTGAGCGATAGCTAGGCAATGTTTAGTTGCTTCTTCGCTTTTACCTTGTTTTTCGTACAGACCTACAAGCTTTGAATGAGCAGTTAGCTCAGCACTGTGATCAAAGCTTAAGTTATCGTCAAATGCAGTAACTATATTATTTAAGCGCTCAATTGCTCGGTTATATTTTTTGCTACCTTCGGCAAATGCGGCTATTAAAAAATTGGCTTTAATTTGTTCTACCGAGCTACTCGGAATATTTTCACGGTAGTATTCGTCGGCTTCTTCTAGGTAGTTTTTAGCTACGCGATATTTTTTAGAGCTAAACTTTTTAGCAAGCAGCGTTGCCGCTTCTAGTTTCATGTCGGCTACAAACTTAGGCTTATTTTGTGTTTTAGCTATTTCAATTACTTGTTCTAAAAAGTTAGCTGCTTTGTAAGCTGATGTTGTGTAGTTAGCTTGGCCGAGTAGTGCATCAATTGTTTCTATTGATAGTTTACCGTGGTTTGCAGCTAAAATAGTATGGGCTTCGTTATAGAGTGCAAAACGCTGTTCGTTTAGCTCATCGCCGTAGCCTTTTATTGCTTTAGCGTAATTAATAGCTAAGTTGGCAGTATTGTCGTCGCTTTTACCGTAAACGGCTTTACCTGATGTGTAAGCAAGTTTGGCAGTTTGTTGTACGTTTTTGTCTGCTTTAACTGCTGCTAAATAGCTTTGGTATGCTTGGCTAAATACCGTTTGAGGATCGCTTGCTTGGCTGGCGAGTGCTGTAGTACTTAAAGTTGTTGCGCTTAGAGCAGATAAACTTAAGCCTATAAATAAAGCGAGTTGCTGACGTTTCATAATAATCCCTATTAACTTTTAAATTGAAACTAGGTTGACGTAATTACAACAGTTTCTTATTAATATAATTTTTGACTGAATGGTAAAACTACTTAAAGGCGTTCAAAATACAGTTCAGCTTGAGTTGTTGCATTTACAGGTTTTCCATTTTTAAACTTTGGAGCGTAACGCCATTGTTTAACAGCGGCTATCGCTGATTTTTCAAACGCTTTAGAACCTTCAGAACTAATAACCTTAGGATTTTTCACAAAGCCATGGGTATCAACAGTAATCTCTAATATAACTATTACATGACTTTTAGTTTCACCGCGAGGGTATATAGGCTCGGTTATGTAGAGTGGATTTTGCTCTGAGGTATTTTTCCAGTGCGTATTTTTAGCAAAGGCTAAGGCGTGTTTAGTCGCTTTATCGCTTTCATCTTGTTTTTCATATAGCTGAACTAAGCCAACATGCGCATTAAGCTCAAAGCTTTGATCTAAATTTTTATATTTATCAAATAAGCCAACTATACGGTTTAGCCTTTTAGTTGCTTTGTCGTAATCTTTACGGCCACTCTCAAATGAAACCATTAAAAGGTCAGACTTTATACGCTCTACTGCATTATCAGGTAGCTGGGCTTGGTAATATTTATCTGCATCTTGAGCGTATTTTTTCGCTAAAGAATATTCGCTATGGCTAAACCCATAAAGTAATGTTTCTGCAGCTTCAAATTGCATATTAGCGACAAGGCCAGGGTCATTTTGTAATTCAGCGATTTTAATGAGTTGCTTAAAGTTTTTGACTGCGGTATCTGATTTATTCGTATGAGTGGCTTTGGCTAGTAGCGTATCCATAGTCTCTATTGAGTTTTCGCCATAGTTTTTAACTAAAATACGGTGTGCCTGTGAATACAAATCAAACCGTTTCTCTTCATTACCATACCCTATAGCCACAAGGTTCTTTGCAACATAACTGTTGATGGCTTTAGCGTAGTTAATAGCAAGCTTTGCCGTTTCATTGCTATTTTCTCCATATAGAGCGAGCCCTTTTTGATAAGCAAGTTGTGCTTCTTTTTCAGCTTGTTCTTTGGCTGCAACGAATGCTGAGTCAGTTTCTTCGGCGTTTGCAGATACAACTTGAATGCTATTTACTTGGTTTGCGAAAGTGTAGTTAGCAAAGGCTAATAAGCTTAATCCTATTGATATGGCGAGCTGTTGGTGCTTCATAATAATCCCTATTATTTATTAGCCCATAAAATTACCAAAACTATCAAGGTCTGTCATTATTTTAGGTAAATTAAAGTAAACAAGCGAAGTTGTAATATTCGGGTTATTAATTGCTTAACAATCATTGAAAATAACGCCTGTCGTCGCCATATAATTGCCATAAACAGTCTTGTACTACGGTGTATTTATCCTATTTTGTGATATTATCACTTTATTGTCGTGTCGTAGTTATTTAAATATTTGGATTTGTCGTGGCGCAAGTAAGAGCAAGAGTCCAGCTTAATGTTGGCAGAAATAGTGATATCCCTGCAGAAATAATCTCATTTACTGATTTAAAAGATGGCAAAGAACATATTGCTATGGTGTTTAACAACGCTGATACAGAGCAAGATGTACCGCTTATTCGTATGCATTCTGAGTGTTTAACAGGTGATGTATTTTACTCATCGCGTTGTGATTGCGGCGAGCAGCTAAATGAATGTATTGAAATGATGCACGAGCAAGGCGGTATTTTATTGTATTTACGCCAAGAAGGTCGTGGCATTGGTTTATACAACAAAATTGATGCTTACGTATTGCAATCGCAAGGTATGAACACCTACGAAGCTAATAATCATTTAGGCTTTGCTGATGATTTACGTGACTTTTCGGATGCTGTGTTAATGCTTAATGCGCTTAATTTAAGCCACGTTAAATTAATGACCAATAATCCTAAAAAGCTTAACGCATTAAAAGATGCCGGTATTAATGTTGACTCGGTTGTGGGCACGCATGCGCACATTAAAGCGGGTGTTGCGGGTAATAAATCGTACCTAGAAACAAAAATTAAGCATGGCGCGCATATGTTAGATATTAAGAAAATTAAAAAACCTTAATCATTTAATTACGTTTCGTCTATTAATACCCCCTCACGCCAAGTTATACTTGGCGTGTTTCGTTTTAAATTAAGAGCAAGTATGTCTACACAATTACGAATTTTTAAAGCCGATGCAGGGCTAAAGTGGTTAAAAACCGGATGGCTTATTTTTAAAACCCAGCCAGCAACCTTTATTTTTATGCATTTATTTATTGGCATTGTAGGGCTGCTGTCTTTATTTTTACCTTTACTGCAAGTTGTGGCAGCGCTAGCTACGCCATTTTTAACCGCAGGCTTTTACCAAGCGGTGCTTAGTAAGCAGCAGGGCGGAAAAATTATGCTAGCCGATATTCTCAAGCCATTTACGGCTAAGGGAAATCGTTTAGGGTTACTACGTTTAGCACTTTACCAAATGGGTGCGGGCATTTTAATGGCGCTACTCGCTAATGGCTTATTTGCCGATGCAGTGGCTGTTATGAGCCAACCAGGACTTGATCCAAATGTAGCACTTGAGCAAATGCTTGATAGTATTTCGGGCGCGAATGTCATTTTGTTTTTTATGGCAATGCTAATTTACTTAACAGCGTTTGCTTACGCTGTACCGCTTGTTTATTTTAGTAAAGAAACACGTATTTTAACGGCACTTAAAAAATCGTTAATGGTGTTTTATCATAACATTTTGCCACTTGGCGTTTTTGGCCTTATTTGCGCATTATTTATGGCGCTTTCGATGTTCTTATCGTTCTTACCACTGTTGATTTTAATGCCAATTTGCTACATTAGCTTTTTTGTATCTTATCAAGCCATTTTTATGCCTGTTGTACCACCAAGTGACGACATTAATGTTAAGCCACTTAGCAGTGAAACAAGCGGGCGTTTTGACGCTTAATGGATGATAAATTAAAGCAAAAACTAAAAAACTATGTACTTTGGTTACTAGGGCGCCAAGAATATTCGCGTCGTGAGTTAACGCTTAAGCTACAGCAAAAAGAAGCGACAGAAGAGTTTATTGAAACGCTGCTTGATTGGTGCGAAAAGCATAATTTTATTAACGAGCAGCGATACTGTGAAGGCTTTGTAAGAAAACACATATTTAAATGCCACGGGCTTAAGCGAATACAAAGCGAAGCTATGGGCAAAGGGATTGATCGTTCGCTACTTGAATTGGTAGTTGAAGAGCTTGAAGTAGATTGGTTTGAGCTTGCGCAGGATGCGTACAATAAAAAATATTCGAATACACCGGCCGATCTCGATTACAAAGACAAAGCTAAGCGCGTGCGCTACTTAATGTATCGGGGTTTTAGCTACGATGAAATTAATTTTGCAATGCAAGCACAGTAAATACAGGTGAGACTTTCAAATGCAGCACATGACTACCGCACAAATTAGGCAACAGTTTTTAGACTTTTTTGCCAGCAAACAACACCAAGTTGTACCTTCAAGCTCGCTTATTCCGGGTAACGATGCCACGTTGTTATTTAACAATGCCGGCATGGTGCAATTTAAAGATGTATTTTTAGGCGCAGAAAGCCGCCCTTATACACGTGCGACTAGCTCGCAGCGCTGTGTACGTGCTGGCGGTAAGCATAACGATTTAGAAAATGTGGGCTACACTGCTCGCCACCATACATTTTTTGAAATGTTAGGTAACTTCAGCTTTGGTGATTACTTTAAGCAAGAAGCTATTAAGTTTGCATGGGAGTTTTTAACTGAAGAAGTAAAACTACCAAAAGAAAAGCTTTTAGTAACTATTTACCACGATGACGAAGAAGCGTTTGAATACTGGTCAAAAGACATTGGCTTATCTGAGGATCGTATTATTCGTATTGCTACCTCAGACAACTTTTGGTCTATGGGGGATACCGGTCCGTGTGGTCCGTGTTCTGAAATATTTTATGATCATGGCGAACACATTTGGGGCGGACCTCCGGGCTCTCCAGAGGAAGACGGCGACCGTTTCATCGAAATTTGGAACCTTGTATTCATGCAGTACAACCGTCAAAGCGACGGCACAATGTTGCCTCTACCTAAGCAATCTGTTGATACGGGAATGGGCCTTGAGCGTATTTCTGCTATTTTGCAGGGCGTGCATTCAAACTACGAAATCGATTTATTCCAAGGCTTAATTGCCGCTGCTGCAAGTGTTACTAATGCACAAGACATGGACGATAAATCACTACGCGTAGTGGCGGATCATATTCGTTCGTGTGCGTTTTTAATCTCAGACGGTGTTATGCCATCTAACGAAGGCCGTGGTTATGTACTGCGCCGTATTATTCGTCGTGCTGTGCGCCACGGTAACAAGTTAGGTGCACAAGGTTCGTTTTTCTATAAATTAGTTGCTGCGCTAATTGAGCAAATGGGTCAAGCGTACCCTGAGCTTGCTAAGCAACAAGAAATTATTGAAAAAGTATTACGCATTGAAGAAGAACAGTTTGGTAAAACACTTGAGCGTGGCTTAGCTATTTTAGAAGAAAGCTTAAGCGACCTTAAAGGCGATATTATACCGGGCGACTTAGTATTTAAACTTTACGATACGTATGGTTTCCCTGCTGATTTAACAGCCGATGTTGCGCGTGAGCGCCAGATGACAATTGATCATCAAGGCTTTGAAGAGTGTATGGCTGTACAACGTAAAACAGCGCAGCAAGCAGGTAAATTTGGTGCAGATTACAATGACCAATTAAAATCAGATAAACACACTGATTTTAAAGGTTACGACAGTACACATTACAGCGCGACCGTTATTGAAATTTTTGCCGGTGGCGAAGCTGTTCAGTTATTAGAAGATGGTCAACAAGGTATTGTAGTACTAGACCGCACACCGTTTTACGCTGAATCAGGCGGTCAAACGGGTGACACGGGTACTATTACAGTTGCTGGTGGCGAATTTAATGTTACTAATACCACTAAGCTTGGTAATGCTTTTGCTCACCACGGTACTGTACAAGGCCGTATTGGTGTTAATGACAAAGTTGACGCAACTATTGATGATACGCGCCGCGACAGCATTAAGAAAAACCACACAGCTACGCATATTTTACACGAAGCATTACGCCAATTATTAGGTGACCATGTAGGCCAAAAAGGCTCGCTTGTTCAGCCTGATCGTTTACGTTTTGACTTTTCGCATTTTGAAGCGGTTACTAAAGATGAGCTACGTGAAATTGAGCGTGTAGTTAATGACGAAATTCGTCGTAACTTTGCACTTAATACTGAGCTTATGGCTATTGATGATGCTAAAGCGAAAGGTGCTATGGCATTGTTTGGCGAAAAGTACGATGACGAAGTACGTGTAGTTACTATTGGCGACTACTCTATTGAGCTTTGTGGTGGTACTCACGTTGAGCGCGCTGGCGATATTGGTTTATTCAAAATTGTATCTGAAAGCGGTATTGCCGCAGGTGTTCGCCGTATTGAGGCCGTAACTGGTGCAGATGCTGTAGCGTACGTTAGCGAGCAAGAGCAACAACTTAGCGATGTTGCAGCTTTAGTTAAAGGCGATAGCGCATCGGTACTTGAAAAAGTAACTGCGTTGCTTGAAAAATCTAAAGGCCTTGAAAAGCAAATTGCACAGCTTAGCGATAAGCTAGCAAGTGCAGCGGGCGCGTCTTTACTTGATTCGATTGTTGAAATTAATGGCGTTAAGCTACTTGTAGCAAACGTTGAAGGTACTGAATCTAAAGCGCTTCGCGGTATGGTTGATGACCTTAAAAACAAGATTGGCTCAGGTGTTATTGCACTGGGTGTTGCCAGTGGCGACAAAGTAAGCCTAATTGCCGGTGTAACGAAAGACTTAACAGGCAAGGTAAAAGCCGGTGAGTTAGTTAACCATATGGCAGGTCAAGTAGGTGGTAAAGGTGGCGGACGTCCAGATATGGCACAAGCCGGTGGTAGTGAACCACAAAACCTTGCTGCTGCACTAGATAGCGTTACAGCTTGGTTAACTGAGCGTACTTAAGCCTAAGTGGCGCTTATTGTTCAAAAATTCGGTGGCACTTCGGTCGGCTCAATAGAGCGAATTGAAGCAGTCGCCGACCTTGTTGTTAAAACCAGACAACAAGGACATCAAGTGGTTGTGGTTCTCTCTGCTATGTCGGGAGAAACCAACCGCTTAATTAACCTCGCCAAACAAATTGATACTCGCCCGAGTAGCCGTGAACTAGATGTACTTATTAGCACCGGAGAGCAGGTTTCTGTATCACTGCTTGCTATGGCTATTATCAAACGTGGCCACTCAGCGGTGAGCTTATTAGCCGATCAAGTCAATATTCAAACCGACAACATGTTTGGTAAAGCCCGTATTGAAGAGGTTGCTGCTACGCGCTTAAAGCATGAGCTTGAGCATAATCGTATTGCTATTATTGCTGGGTTTCAGGGACGTGATATTGAGGGCAATATTACAACGCTTGGACGCGGCGGCACCGATACATCGGCTGTAGAAATAGCAGCGGCTATAAAAGCCGACGAATGCCAGATCTATACAGACGTTGACGGCGTATATACTACAGATCCTCGTGTTGAACCAAACGCGCGCAGAATGAGCCAAGTTACTTTTGCCGAAATGCTGGAGCTGGCAAGTTTAGGCGCAAAAGTTTTGCATATTCGCTCGGTAGAAGCTGCAGGTAGACACAATGTGCCACTTAGGGTGCTTTCTAGTTTTAATCCTGATGAAGGCACATTAATAAGTTTTGAGGAGAACGATATGCCAAGCAAGGTGGTATCGGGGATTGCGTTTAATTGTGACGAATGTTTAATTAAAGTAGATGGTGTGCCAAGCGGTACGCAATATCTTTCAAAAATATTGAAACTTTTTGCTGATAATGGCATCGAAATAGATATGATTAATCAAGTTAATCATATCTTTGAAAAAATAGACTATGCTTTTACTGTGCACTCGAATGATTATCTGCAAGCACTTGAATTATTGAGCGAAGATCAAGCTCAACTCAGTGCTCAAAATATAAGCGGATTACCAACAGTAGCTAAAGTTTCTGCTGTTGGAATGGGTATGAAATCGCATTCTGGTGTAGCAAGTTTATTTTTTGATGCATTAGCGCAGGAAAATATTAATGTAGTTTTAGTCTCGACTTCTGAGATTAAAATTTCAGTTTTAATAGATGAAAAGTACCTAGAGTTGGCAGTTCGTGCATTACACAAAGCATTTTTAACAGAAAATGGATAGATTGAGAGTTTTTACTTACTTTTCAGTCTAATTTTCATTAGTATGTTTAAGCGGAATCTTATAATTTTTATTGGAACATGGGAGCAAGAGAATGCTAATACTAACTCGTAGAGTAGGTGAAACCCTAATGATTGGTGACGAAGTAACAGTTACTGTTCTAGGTGTTAAAGGAAATCAAGTTCGAATCGGTGTTAATGCACCAAAAGACGTATCAGTGCATCGTGAAGAGATTTACATGCGCATACAAGCTGAAAAGTCGAACCCTAATCCGGGCAATGCTTAATCAACACGTATACGTAGTTGAGTAATTAGCTCAACTAGACTAAAAGCCACTCACTGAGTGGCTTTTTTGTTTATAAAAGCGAGTATTTCAGGGGTTAGTATTTGTTTTGAAATGTACTGCATTCCGCTTTTATTTTTAATAATAATACCTTGCTGAGTATCTATTACTTCGCTTATGTTTTGCCAAGTTAGCTCAAAACTTTTGTAATGATTAGCCGACTTAATGCCTTCTTCATCAAAGGTAAGTGTTACCTCAGAGCCTGACGCTCTGCTGAGCATTTGTCTGGTTACCCACCAAGGTCTGCGATAGTAAAAAGCGACGCACTCTAGTACACCTAGCATGATCATAAACGATCCTAAGTAATGATCGTTTAAAACATAAATGCCAAATAAACCAAGCGCAACGAGGAGTACAAGTAAAAAGTACTTAGGTTTGGCGCGCTTACTGTAGGGGAGTGACTCGTCAAAGCACTCGTAAAAGTAAGGTTTATCTAGTGTGTAGGTTGTTGTAAATGCCATATTGCCTTGCTTTAAATATCGTTTTTTTTATTTTAACAAGCTAGCCGCTAAATGAGCAGCTTTATAGTCAGTGATTTTATTACAGACACAAAAAAACGGCCCTAAGGCCGTTTTTTAGCGATACAAGAAGAATTAACAGTTAGTTTCTTCAGCGTTTACGCCTTCTTTAACATTTTCACATGCATCTTCTACTTTGTTTTGCACGTCAGTTACTGCTTCGTCAATACGTTCGCCTGCGTCTTCTGCATGATTGTCTTCACAACCCATGATAAAGAAACTTGCGAATAGACCGATTAGTGCTGCTTTTACAGTTGTTGAATTCATAATGTAATTCCTTGTAAGTGTTAATTAAATTTTAGTGTTTGTTAGTTGAATGCTTTATCTACCTGGGTGATTTACCACGTAGTGCACCTGAAACTAATGAGATCACTAAAAGTACTAAAAATATAAAAAATATAATTTTTGCTATACCAGCTGCGGCACCTGCGATGCCACCAAAACCTAACACTGCAGCGATTAAAGCAATAACTAAAAATGTAATTGTCCAGCGTAACATTGTTTTCTCCTTGGTTATCAAATTTGCTCACAATAACTAATGCCAGTTATATGCCAAAGTTTATTTTTGTTTTATATCAAGTGGTTATGGTTTTTAACTGTGTTTTTAGTTATTAGTTAGTTAGTAATTTTTACGCTTTGTTATGTAAGTTATTCACACTGTTACAAGTTACCGGTAAATATTCACTAAAAATAATCTTTTTGGTAAGACCAATTAACAATTGGTGTGTGTTTTTGTACTTATTATAAAATTTGGCGGTTATTTTTATTAAGTTGAATAGTTAATTAACAACTTCCATATAACTATTAGCTATAGTCGTTATTTTCTGTATGTATTGTAGGGCGCATGATTGCTGGGTTATGGCATGTAAATTTGTTGAGTGTTATGTTGTTTATAGTTTAATTGGTTTTACCAATTTACAAGATGTAGACAAAGCGACTAGTTTTGTTATTATCCAGTGAATAAATATTTAATTAAATCGATTTTTTATTTTCGATATGGGTTTCAAGGGGGAGAAAAATGGATATAGGTGCTCTACTCACAACGGCTGGTAGCTTAATGCTAACTGGTATGGTTGGGGTGTTTGTATTTCTGTCGATATTAATTGGTGCAGTAACGCTTATGTCTAATTTGGTGACGCGCTATAGCGAACCAGAGGCATCACCAGCTAAATCACCGTCTTTTAAATCTCAAGGTGTGCCTAATGAGCACATCGCTGCTATTAGTGCTGCCATTGCTCAGTACAAATCAAATAATAAATAAGGGGCACACACATGGCTAAATTAAAATTAACAGAATTGGTATTACGCGATGCGCACCAATCATTGCTCGCAACACGTATGCGCCTAGACGATATGCTACCTATTGCTAGCAAGCTAGATGATGCAGGTTATTGGTCTATTGAATCGTGGGGCGGTGCTACATTTGATTCGTGTATTCGTTATTTAGGCGAAGATCCTTGGGAGCGTATTCGCGCGCTTAAAAAAGCGATGCCTAATACTAAACAGCAAATGCTATTACGCGGTCAAAACCTATTAGGCTACCGCCATTACGCTGATGATGTAGTTGAAAAGTTTGTAGAACGCGCACATAAAAATGGCGTTGACGTATTTCGTATTTTCGATGCAATGAACGATGTACGTAACCTAGAAACAGCGATTAAAGCGGCTATAAAAGTAGGCGCACATGCTCAAGGTACTATTTCGTACACGGTAAGTCCTGTTCATACGCTTGATATGTGGCTGACTCTTGCTAAGCAATTAGAAGATTTAGGCTGTCACTCAATTTGTATTAAAGATATGGCGGGTTTATTAAAGCCGTACGATGCTGAAAAACTAATTAAAGCACTTAAGGAAACCGTGTCGGTTCCTATTGCTATGCAGTGCCACGCTACAACTGGTTTAAGTACTGCGACTTATCAAAAAGCGATTGATGCAGGCATTGATATGCTTGATACCGCTATTTCATCTATGAGTATGACTTACGGACACACAGCAACTGAAACTATTGTATCGATAGTTGAAGGAACTGAGCGCGATACTGACCTTGATTTAAATCATCTAGAAGAAATTGCTGCTTACTTTAGAGATGTACGTAAAAAATATGCGGCATTTGAAGGTAGCTTAAAAGGGGTTGATGGTCGTATTTTACTAGCTCAAGTACCTGGTGGCATGCTTACAAACATGGAAAACCAACTTAAAGAGCAAGGCGCGGCAGATAAGCTTAATGAAGTTTTGCTTGAGATCCCACGGGTACGTGAAGATCTTGGTTTTTTACCTTTAGTAACACCCACGTCGCAAATTGTAGGCACTCAAGCAGTACTTAACGTGCTAACCGGTGAGCGTTATAAAACAATTACTAAAGAAACTGCTGGCGTATTAAAAGGTGAATATGGCTTAACACCAGCACCAATGAATAAAGAGCTACAAGAGCGTGTGCTTGATGGAGCAGAGGTTATTACTTGTCGCCCTGCAGATAACATTGCACCAGAGCTTGCAACGCTTGAAGCTGAATTATTAAAAGAAGCACAAGAGCAAGGTTTAACACTTGCTGATGAGCAAATTGATGACGTACTAACTTATGCATTATTTCCGCAGGTTGGTTTGAAATTTATTAAAAATCGTAATAACCCTGATGCATTTGAGCCTATTCCTACCGTTGAAGATAAGAGCAATAAGGCAGCACCAAAATCAGGATCAAATAATAACAGCGTTAAAGCTGAGCAATACAGCGTAAAAGTAGATGGTAAAGTTTACGACGTAGTAGTGGCGCAAGGTGGTGAGCTAAAAGAAGTAACATTAAAAGACTCTGAGCACATTCCTCAGTCTGCTTCAGTTGCATCAGGTGAAACACTTAACGCACCTTTAGCCGGTAATATTTTTAAGATTAAGGTAAAAGCTGGGCAAGTTGTTAACGAAGGTGATGTAGTGATTATTATGGAAGCCATGAAAATGGAAACCGAAATACGCGCAATGCATACCGGAACTATTGCCGAAGTGTTGGTTGGTGAAGGCGATGCCGTAACTACCGGCGACGCTATGATTGCATTAGCTTAGGAGCAAATAGAGGATGGACGGTATTTTAAACCTCTGGAATGCGACCGGCATTGCTAACTTTACAATCCCATCGTTAATTATGATTGCGGTAGGGTGTTTATTACTGTTTTTAGCGATAGCTAAAGGCTTTGAACCACTATTATTATTACCAATTGGTTTTGGTGCAATTTTAACAAATGTACCAGTGGCAGGTTTGTCAGACCCAGGTGGGCTTTTGTATTACGTTTATTACGTGGGTATTGATACGGGGATTTTTCCGTTATTAATATTTATGGGAGTAGGGGCGCTGACCGACTTTAGCGCGCTTATTGCAAACCCACGTATGTTGTTATTAGGTGCGGCTGCACAGTTTGGTATTTTTGCTACTTTGTTTGGCGCAATATTATTAAATTATGTACCAGGTTTTGAGTTTACCCTACAGGATGCATCAGCTATTGCCATTATTGGTGGTGCCGATGGGCCAACAGCAATATTTTTAGCATCAAAACTGGCACCTGATTTACTTGGTGCAATAGCGGTAGCCGCATATTCATACATGGCTCTTGTACCAATTATTCAACCGCCAATTATGCGTGCGTTAACAACCCCAGAAGAACGTAAAATTAAGATGCCAGAGCTTCGCAAAATATCTAAAAAGGAAAAGATTATTTTCCCTCTTATGGTGCTTAGCTTAACGGCTATGTTTTTACCGGCTGCTATACCGCTTGTAGGTATGTTTTGTTTAGGTAACTTAATGCGAGAGTCGGGTGTTGTTGATAGATTAAGTAACAGTGCTCAAAACGAAATCATCAATGTTACAACTATATTTTTAGGTTTAGCTGTAGGTTCAAAGCTTGCTGCAGATAAGTTTTTAACTGTTGAGACGATTGGTATTTTAGTGCTTGGCGCACTGGCTTTTGCAATTGGTACTGCATCTGGCGTATTTATGGCAAAAGGACTTAACCGCATATCTAAAACACCTATAAACCCATTAATTGGGGCAGCAGGTGTATCGGCTGTGCCAATGGCGGCACGAGTAGTTAATAAAGTTGGCCTTGAAAGCAACCCACATAACTTTTTACTTATGCATGCTATGGGACCCAACGTAGCGGGTGTACTTGGTAGTGCAGTTGCTGCGGGTATTTTATTAGCACTTGTTGGCTAATAATTAACGTGGTAGTTAATAAATGATTTAGCGCAGTTTACTGCGCTTTTTTTTGTTCTTAATTTGTTCACCGCTAAATGGTTTCTTGTTCAGCGCTTTTTGTTTACAGTAACAGCTCTTCAAAATTTTAAGGATAGTTATCATGCTTCACACACCTTTAGCAAAGCACTTACCTCATGTTAGTAAACTTGTATTCGGATGCATGGGTCTGGGAGGCGGTTGGAATAAAGACGCAATCACTGATGCACATGTTAAGCAAACTCATGAATGCATAGATAACGCTATTGAAGGTGGCATTAACTTTTTTGACCATGCTGATATTTATACTTTTGGTAAAGCGGAGCAGGTTTTTGGTAAAGCATTAAGCGAGCGACCAGAGCTTAGAGAGCACATGTATATTCAATCTAAGTGTGGGATTCGTTTTGAAGATGACTTAGGGCCAAAGCGCTATGATTTTTCATCAAAGTGGATTGAGCAATCAGTTGAAGCATCCTTGAAGCGATTAAATACAGACTATTTAGACGTACTTATGCTACATCGTCCTGATCCACTCATGGAAGCTAACGAAATTGCTCGCATATTTAGTTGCTTAAAAGAAAGCGGTAAAGTGCGCAATTTTGCAGTATCGAATATGCAGCAACATCAAATGAATTTTTTACAGCATGCACTTGATATGCCGATTGTGGCTAATCAAATTGAGGCTAGTTTACAAAAACATCAGTTTGTTGATGAAGGTGTATATGCCGGTAACAGTGACGGTAAGGATCTTAATTTTACGCCCGGTAGTATTGAGTACTGTCGCCATTTTGAAATTCAAATTCAAAGCTGGGGCAGTTTATGCCAAGGATTATACAGCGGCAGTGATTTATCAAACGCATCGCAGGCTGATATAAACACCAGTCTTTTAGTTAATAAGCTGGCTGCACTTTATGATACGTCTGCTGAGGCTATAGTCATTGCATGGTTACTGCGCCATCCCGCATCTATTCAGCCGATTATTGGAACAACTAATGCCAAGCGTATTAAAGCCTCTTGTGATGCTGTAAACGTACAGCTAACTCGTGAGCATTGGTATGCACTTTATGTAAGCGCTAAAGGCCATGAGCTACCATAAGAAGGGCATTGATATGAATATATTCGTTATTTTAATTGGTTTGTTTGTCGCGCTAGCGATACTTATTCCATTGCTTGAAAAATATCAAAGTAAAATAGGGCTCAACGGTGCAACCAAATACAGCAAATATATTTGGCCATTAGTGATGGTGTCTTTAGTTATTCAGCTCATTTATGTATTAATGTACTAATGGTTTTTAGCGTACACAAAAAAGCCTTTGCAGGTTTAACCTGCAAAGGCTTTTTTAATGTTTATTAATAAACTTTATTTAAGTGCTAACTGTAGCTCGCGATTGCGCTCAAGTTGGGCAATAAAATTATCTGCAATAGGTTTAAACTTAGCAAGTTCTGAGCGAGGTAATGGCTCTGACTTAGGAAGTTTTACTGTTTTAGGATTACGGTGAACGCCATTTACTAAAAATTCATAGTGTAAATGTGCGCCAGTAACACGACCCGTAGAACCTACAGTACCAATTTGTTGGCCCTGTTTAACTTTTTGGCCCGTTTTAACTAGTTTCTTATTTAGGTGTAAGTACTTAGTTACATATTGTGTGCCATGGCTAATAAAGACGTAGTTACCGTTGTACTTGCTGTAACCCGCTTTAACTACCTTACCGTTCCCTGATGCAACCACCGGTGTGCCAGTGCGTGCCGCAAAGTCGATACCACGGTGCGCTCTAACTTGCCCAGTAACTGGGTGTAAGCGACGAGGATTAAAGCTCGAACTAATATACTTAAAGCTTACAGGTGCACGTAAAAATGCTTTTTTCATGCTACGCCCTTCAGGCGTATAAAAATTGCCGTCGGTATGGCGAATCGCTGCAAAGCGCTGACCTTGGTTTACAAATTCAGCGGCAATAATTTTACCGGTACCAATAAACTCGCCATCAACATAATGAGACTCGTAAATTAAGCCAAACACATCGCCTTTACGAATGTCGTTTGCAAAATCAACATCCCAACCAAATATGTCAGCAAAGTTCATTATTTGACGTTCGCTTAAACCTGCCGCTATTGCTGAAGTCCAAAAGTTGTTAGATATTTCGCCGCCAGCGGTTTTGGTTAGCGTTTCAATTTCTTTACTATCAATAGCTGTATCGTAGTTACCTTCTTCATTTAAGGTAACAAATAAAGTATCGGTTTTTGAAATCACATAGCGCAGTTGAGCCAAAGAGCCATCTTCAGCTGTCGCAAAGCTAAGTATTTCACCAGGGTGAATTTTAGTTAGCTTGCGCGTTTCTGCGTTAGTGTTAATTAGTTTATGGAGCGTTTGAGCTGAAAAACCAGCACGTTTGAAGATAATTGCTAAATTGTCGCCATTTTTAACTTTATGATCGACAAAGTCGTATTCTGGTAATTTTTCTGCTGCTTGCTCTGAATTTAACTCAGTTAATTTTTCGTTGTCATCAACTTTAACTTGTAACTCATAGCGCTTGCCTATCTCTAATGCATCTGCATTATTGTCTTTAGAAGCAGTCGCTTTTTCAGAAGGAAGAAATGCCAAGCCGGCAATAGCAGAAACTAAACCTAAAATAAGCAATTTGTGTTTTTTTGGGAGAGTGTTAACCACGTGAACCATAACGTGCCTTTTTCTGCTGTCAAGATAATAAATACATAATATTGCAGGATATACTTAATAATGTACGAATACTAGTGCTTTGTAGATTTAAACTAACCTTAAACTACGCTAAAATCAGGGTTAGGAAGCCTTTTTTAACGTCCTATCTAACTAAGACTCAATTCATTTTGTTTAGTTGCATTAATAACTTAAAAAGTTATTTTAATTAGGTAGAAATTTGTTATGTTAGCTACATATATATATTCGGTTTAAACCTATATTAAACCGTGATTACAAGTAACTAGTCCGCCCCTTCGTAGGCAGAATTTTGGAGTAACACAAAGTGGATTTACAAACCGCTCTAGCAGAGATAAAACGCGGTGCAGAAGAAATATTAATTGAAGACGAACTAGTTGAAAAACTAAAGTCGGGCAAAAAGCTAAAAATAAAAGCTGGCTTTGATCCTACAGCCCCTGATTTACATTTAGGGCACACTGTACTAATTAATAAAATGAAAACCTTTCAGGATTTAGGTCATGAGGTTATTTTCTTAATTGGTGACTTTACTGGCATGATTGGTGACCCAACAGGTAAAAACGTAACGCGTAAACCACTTACTCGCGAAGACGTACTAGCCAATGCCGAAACATATAAAGAACAAGTATTCAAAATTCTAGATCCTGCTAAAACCACTGTTGCATTTAACTCTACTTGGATGGAAAAGTTAGGCGCTGCAGGTATGATAAAACTTGCTGCTAACCAAACAGTAGCGCGCATGCTTGAACGTGATGACTTTAAAAAGCGTTACGGCAGCGGTCAACCAATTGCAATTCACGAGTTTTTATATCCACTGGTACAAGGTTGGGATTCGGTTGCACTAGAGTCAGATGTTGAACTGGGCGGTACTGATCAGCGCTTTAACTTGCTAATGGGTCGTGAGCTACAAAAAGTTGAAGGCCAAAAGCCGCAAACAGTATTAATGATGCCATTACTTGAAGGTACTGACGGCGTTCAAAAAATGTCTAAGTCGCTTGGTAACTACATTGGTATTACTGATGCGCCAAACGATATGTTTGGTAAAATAATGTCAATTAGTGATGTGCTAATGTGGCGTTATTACGATTTATTAAGCGCGCTTTCTATTGAAGAAATTGCAGCTCAAAAAGAACGTGTTGAGCAAGGTACTAACCCGCGCGATATTAAAATTGAACTAGCTAAAGAGCTAATTGCTCGTTTCCATAGTGAAGCTGATGCACAAGGTGCACATGATGATTTTATTCAGCGTTTTCAGAAAAAAGCGTTACCAGATGAAATCCCTGAGCTAACAATCACTATCGCAGAAGACACTATTTTAATTGCTAACTTGCTTAAAGAAGCAAATTTAGTAGTAAGTACATCAGAAGCAATGCGTATGATTAAGCAAGGTGCAGTTAAACTTAACGGTGAAGATAAAATCACTGACACCAAACTTGAAATAGCAAAAGGCACAACAGCTATTTACCAAGTAGGTAAACGTAAGTTTGCAAACATCACTGTAGCTTAAATACCGTTTGAAAACTAAAAAACCAGCCTAGGCTGGTTTTTTTGTGCTCGTATTTTGGGGTCTGTAAATAGTTACGAGGTAGTCACTAAATAGTCACTAAATCACTTTTAATATTTCAATACTTACAATTACTAACAACCAAAATACACGCGCCTGATTTAATCTATTAATTATTACAGGTACATCCTCGGGTGTAGGTAGTCTATCAGTACCTATACGCATTTTATTAAAGCGAGTACCTAAATAAACTGCAGGCCCGCCCAGCTGCACACCAAGTGATGCAGAGCATGTGCTTAGTAGCCAACCTGTATTTGTTTGATAAAAATGTCTACCATAATGCTTTATGTAGTGCATGCTTTGTTTGCTCGCTCTACTTGCTGCAATAGTTAAAGCGAGTAAGCGCATTGGAATATACTCAATAATAAACAAGAGAGTTTTAAGCGGTTTTAAAAAGTAGCTATTTGGGGATATATCACTACGCCAGGCTTGTTGTATTAAAGTAAGCAATCGATAGGCGAGGGCAGTAATTGGGCCAAAGGCTAAAAATATAAATATAACTACGAAATAGTATCGAGCAGTGCGCAGTATTAAGCTTTCAATTAATGCTTTAATAATACCAGGAGATGAAAGCCTATTAACTTCACGGGCAAGCAGTGGTTTTAGTAATTCGCGTGCTGTCGATTTTTGATTTTGTTTAGTTAGCTTTGCAATGCGAAGTGCTTTTTTATCAATACTCTTACTTTCTAAGCATAAGTATAAAATAAGACCTGCGAGTAATTCAGGGTAAAAAGCAAACTCGAGTAGTAGCACTACAATAATGAGAATGACACTTAAAATGAGCGTGCTTGCGAGTATAGCTGCCAAATATTGATAGCTTTTAGGTTCTTTGCTTTTGTATATGCGCTTGCCAATAGCACTAAAAACAGCATTTAACGCTGTATTAGGATGATACCAGCTAATAAGGGGAATAAAGCGCTCAGCAAGGAGCGCTAGTATGAAGGCAATAAAGTCCAAGTGGTTTTGAACAATATTGCTAAGCATTTACAGAGACACTGCAGTTAGCTTTTCTAAAAGTGCGACAACCATTTTAGATGAGTTGATTGATGCTGTTTCTAGGTATTCTTCAAATGATTGTGGTGACTCTTTACCTGCTATATCAGACATTGAGCGAATTACAACAAATGGTGTGTTAAGCGTAAAACACGTTTGTGCAATTGAAGCGCCTTCCATTTCAACGGCAAGCATTGTAGGAAAATCACTGCGTGCTTTATCGATACGCACAGGGTCACACATGAATGTGTCACCAGTACAAATTAAGCCAACAAGTGTTTTAACATCACTGATTTGTTCGATTGTTTGTTGTGCTGCTTCAACTAATTTAGGGTGAGCTGCAAAGCCTGCTGGCATTTGTGGTACTTGGCCAATTTCGTAGCCAAAAGCAGTAACATCTACATCGTGATGACGTACTTCTGACGAAATTACTACGTCGCCAACACTTAGAGAAGGATCGAATCCACCGGCAGAGCCTGTGTTAATTACGCAATCAGGTTTGAAGTTGTCAATTAGTAAGGTAGTTGCAATTGTTGATGCTACTTTACCAATACCAGATTGAACAAGTGTTACTGTGTTACCAGCCAATTCACCAGTATAAAAAGTGAAACCTGCTTTAGTTAAAATTTGTGCGTTTTGCATCGCTTCACGTAAAATTTTAACTTCTGGCTCCATTGCGCCAATAATACCAACATTCATAATGTTTAATTCCTGAGTTTGAATCACTTGATTATACGTGAAGTTAGCAATAAAAAACAAAAAAGCGAGCTTGTTTATAAGCTCGCTTTAAATACTTTTTAGGAGAGTATTTAATTTGGTTTTTAAATTTCAGCTAAAGCAGTTGTTTGTGCTTTGGCTTGAGAAGGTGAAAGTACCGCTGGCTTGTGTGAGCGATTACGAACAGGACGCTGCGTTTGTGTTGCTGCAGGCTTACCAAGTTTAAACATAATTGCATCGCGCACTTCTGATGGACGGTAGCCCGATTTAACTTTCATACGAATATGTGGAATGCCCGCAGACTCTAGTGCACCGTTTACAAACCAGTCGCGTTGAGCTTTGTGGCCATCTTTATTGGCATTGTTAACTAGGTCAACGGCCGCAACAATAGTTAGTTTTTCTTTATCGATTAATACAAAGTCGAGTTGCTTATTTTTAGCTTTAGCTAAAGCAGCACGTTTAGATTTAATAGAAAGACCTTGCTTACAGTCAATAACGTCAATTAGCTTAACGCGACTAACAATTTTATATTGATCGCCTACAGCACGCTCGAGAAGATTTAAAAAAGCGCCCTCAACCTGCGTAAAAACAGTTTGCTTGCGGGTAAAAGGATACGGGTTTCCGCCATCGTCATTAAATTTTGACGCAACAACAGAAGCCCCGACAACTAATACTAGAATTAATAATAAAGCGAATTCCATACGGTAACTCCATAACAACAAATTGACACTGCTCAAATAAAGCAATTTACGTGCCTAAAAAGTATGAGTTATAAAATAATTACCAACTGTTTATAAAAGCTAAAACTATGTAGCTATTAAGCTTTGTATCCACCTTTAATACCTTTAACCGCAATAGCTACAGCATCGTGTGCATGGAGTGATTCATAATGGTTTATTTGCAGCCAGTAATCGCTGTAATTATCTGTTTCTAATAAAGCTTTAATTTTACGCGCTGCATCTTCACAAAACATAAGATTTTGACCATTTAAACGGGCAAATTCTTGCTCGTCTTCGCGTTTTACTGCCGCTTGTACAGGCGTTTTAAGTTCAGCTTCGAGGGTATTTATTAGAGTCACTACGTCAAATTCTTGAATATTGCTATCAAGCTTTACTTTTACGTTGGCAATAGAGCGCTGCGAGTGAGGTGTAGCTACTATGCCTTGAGTAGTGCCTAGCCATTCGTGCACATCTTTTTGGCTTAAGGTTTCTTGGTTAAACTTTTCGTTAAACGCGTTTTGTATAAGCTGGCGTGCAAGTGCTGCAGAGCAAGGGCACGTTGAAGAATAGGTAACATCTACGGTTAGCTCGTAGCTAATAATGTTATTTTCAATTGTACTGGTAAGTAAAACTGGGTAGCTTTTCCAGCCCGCTTTACCACTTAATAGTGATTTACGGCGTAGCGGTAATTCAAATTTAAATTCAATTTGTGCTTTATCGCTCAGCCCTTCGTGGCTAGTTATAAAGGTATCGAGTGCTTGCGCTATTGTTTGCGGATTGACTTGCTGCTCAGTTGAAAGCAGGTCAAGTGCTAAAAATAGACGTGACATATGAATGCCTTTGGCATCTTCTTTATGCAAATTTACAAATGCACGAGCTTTGGCATTTACTGTAACTGGAGATAAGTCTCGTGACTCAAAAATAAATGGCAGTTCGATTTCGCCCATGCCAACCCAGTCTAATTTACCTGTTTGTAAAGCGGGTGCAGTGTCTGCTATATCTGGCATATTGGTTTGCATGTGCGCTACTCGTATTTTGGAGATAATAAAGCGGGGCATTTTACACTAAATAATTTATTGCTGAAATGATGAGTTTAAGAGATGAGCAAAATCAAACATGAAAAATTCTGTTTTTATCGCACAACATGGGTAGTGGTAGGAGAAAAATGCTAAAATCTGGGAAAATGGTATGTTTATACATGCGCATTGCCTTCTTTATATTTAAGCACACAGCTAAGAGATAAAATTACGTATGACCGATTATTCTTTGAGCCCTTGGGCTCGGGTACTTTCCAGCTCAATAACGCGATTTGGTGAATTTAAAACCGCAGCTATTTGTTACACTTTATTTTTAACTGTATCTCTTATTTTATCGAGCATGTTTTATTATGTTGCGATAGGCGAATTACACCTTGTTGATATTTTGGCTGTGGTATTTTTTACGGCTGTAGTTTCTCCTTTAATTATAAGTGTATTACTTAATTCAATTCGTCAATTAGATGCCTCGTATGCTTATTTAGATAGCGCAACCAAGCAGGAGAAGCTCTTAAACCAAACCCTAAAAGACAACATTAGTCGTTTAAATATTGAAATTGATGAGCGTAAAATGGCATTTCATGCCAAGCATCGCGCTATTGAAGAGCTGCGCCGAGAAATTGCTGAGCGTAAAAAAACACAACAAGAACTTGCCCAACAAAGTATGTTGCAACGCTCAATCGTTGATTCATCTCCCGATCTATTTTATTACCGCGATAACAACGGTGTATTTGCCGGCTGTAATAAAATGTTTGAAGAGGTAATGGGAAAATCAAGTAGTGAGTTAATAGGAAAAACGGTTGAGCAGATATTCCCGAGTCATTTTTTAGCTGAAGTTTTGGCAACCGATAAAGAAGTAGAGCAAAGCCATAAAGCACTAACTATAGATGTAGGCTATGAAGTAAATGGTGAAACACGTTGGTTTGAGCTGCGTAAATTACCTTTTATAAATGATGACGGTGACTACATTGGTTTACTGGGTTTTGGACGTGATATCACTAGCCGTAAAGAAGCTGCACAAGCACTCGAAACTGCCTATAAAGACAAAGGTAAGTTTATTGCTACGCTGAGCCATGAACTACGTACTCCTTTAAATGGCATTGTTGGTTTAACGCGTATGTTATTAGATACAGAGCTTAATAAGCAGCAGCGTAGTTGGGGCAATACTATTTTTTCGAGTGCTGAAACACTCGGTAATATTTTTAACGATATTATAGATTTAGATAAAATAGATAGAGATCAGCTCGATATAGCAACTAATTCTATTAATGTGTCAGACTTTATAAACGATGTAGTTAATTTTGCAGGCTTAATAGCAGAGCAAAAAGAGCTTGAGTTTGATATTAAGCGCAATGGCATACTTGATGTTTACGCGCAGCTCGATCCGACTCGATTACGCCAAGTTGTTTGGAACTTAATTAACAACGCCGTTAAGTTTACTCAGCAAGGCAAAGTAACACTCGAATGCAGCAGAGAAAATCGCGTAGAAGGCCCATGGTTAGTTATTAAGGTACTAGATACCGGTCAAGGTATTCCACCAGAGCAGCTTGCCCATATATTTGATATGTATTACAAAGCGCCGGATTTAAAAGGCACTAACGCAATAGGTTCAGGTATTGGTTTAGCTGTAACCAAGGCACTTGTAAGTGCAATGAAAGGGATAATTACGGTAAATAGTACTGAAGGCGAAGGAAGTTGTTTTACAGTGCAAATACCGCTTAGTTTATGTGTTGCACCAACAGAGCAAAGTTATGTTGGCCGTGGTTTGTATATTCTACTAGTAGAAGATGTGCCTCTTAACGCCGAAATTGCTACAAACCTATTAGAGCAACGCGGCCATGAAGTGTTATGGGCTGAAACCGGTGAAGATGCACTCTCGTTTGTCGAAACCGAAGATGACTTAGATTTAGTACTACTTGATATGCAATTGCCAGATATAAACGGTGACGTGGTTGCTAAACAAATACGCTCAGATAGCCACTTCGATAAATTACCTATTGTTGCTTTAACTGCCAATGTACGCAGTGCTGAAAAAGAGCTTGAAGGTATATCAATACAAGGTGCGTTGGCTAAACCAATTAACACAGTTAAGCTTGATAAAATGCTGGCTGACTTATTTGGCATTAAGCAA
This sequence comes from Pseudoalteromonas sp. 31A1, assembly GCF_011378815.1. Lineage (NCBI taxonomy): Bacteria > Pseudomonadati > Pseudomonadota > Gammaproteobacteria > Alteromonadales > Pseudoalteromonadaceae > Pseudoalteromonas > Pseudoalteromonas sp. 31A1. The sequence goes on from NZ_WTKY01000001.1 coordinate 363,316, forward strand.
AGTGAATGCACAGAGCCACAGCTAAAAGTAAGTGAAGAAGCGCTAGAGGGCATTGATGCACACTTATTAGATATTGAAACAATAGAAGACTTTGTAAATTCGATGGGCTTAGTTGTATTTAGACGCAGTAGTCAGTTATTCGAAAAGCTAAGTCCACAATATCAGCAAGAATTACTTACTTCATTAAATGCCGGCGATAGAGAAGAGTATGAATCAGTAGCGCATAAACTTAAAGGTGCGGCTGGCTCGGTAGGTTTAAATGATGTGCAGCTTCATGCCAAAATAATGGAGCATGGTGCGATTGATGAATCTGATGAAGTGTTAAAGCAGTGGTTAGATGTTTTAGCAGATAAAATAAATGAAGGACAAAAAGCCCTTCATTTATTTTTACAGCAATTAGAGTAAAACTAATTAGCTCTAATTAAGCGTCAATTTTACCAATGAAACGGTAACCTTCACCATGGATGGTGCTGATTAACTCTGACGTTGAGTTATCACTCTCAAAATGCTTACGAATGCGACGAATAGTAACATCAACAGTACGGTCATTTGCACGAAGCTCACGGCCTGTCATGTGCTTGATTAATTGCTCACGACTAAAAATACGACCTGGAGAATCAAGCATTAAACGAAGTGCTCTGTACTCACCTTTTGGTAAACGTTTAGCGTCGCCATTTGGAGAAGTAAGACAGCGGCTATTCTCATCAAGTTCCCAACCGTTAAACGTAATAACACCATTTGTTTCTAGTGCTGACTCTTCACCGCCTAAAGCAGTACGAGTAATAAGGTTGCGAGCTCTAATAGTTAATTCACGCGGGTTGAATGGCTTAGTAACATAGTCATCTGCGCCAATTTCAAGACCTAAAATACGGTCAACATCGTTGTCACGACCGGTTAGGAATATAAGACCTACTTTACGCTTTTGGCGTAATTCACGGGCTAAAATAAGACCGTTTTTACCAGGAAGGTTGATATCCATAACTACAAGATTAACGTCATCGTTATTTGTAAGCTTGTCATGCATATCATCGCCATCAATGGCTTCAATAACTTTGTACCCTTCAGCTTCAAATAAACTAACTAGGTTCAGTCGAGTTACGTCTTCATCTTCTACGATTAGAATGACTGGCGTTTGCATTATTAATTAACCTTTTGGAATATTTTATTTATAAAAAAACCGGTGACGAATTTATAACCGATTACTAGAGATTATAGGATTATACCCATTTGTTAACAAGGAAAAAACAAATTGGATAAAAATAAAACAGTAGGGTGTCCAAAGTCTACTAAAAAGGGCAGTGCAAAAACTACTGTTTAATTGATATATACGTGGATGTAGCTATTTGAATCATAAAGTCGAAGCCATTTTCCTTTAATAATTGATACATCATTCAATCAAACAAGGTACTTAAAATAATCAGACTAATTCAAAGCAAAACTATATCACTTTCTAACCTTTCATCAATGTATGTGATACAGCAAAGATAAAAAAGTTCATAAATCGCTTGGTAATATTTATTTAATGCAATTAAATAATGTTACGCGCTTATCACATGCCTCATTAATGAGGTCATTAAATGCTAATTCAAGGATAAATTTTAAATATATGCACTTTTTAGTGATCTTTATTTAAGGAATAGTAATTATAAAGCGAGCACCGTGTTTTTCTTCAAGATCAAACATAACTCTTCCGCCAAGTGCTTGTGTTACTAGGTTGTAGACCAAGTGCATGCCTAAGCCGCTTGCGCCTTGTCCGCGCTTTGAAGTTACAAACGGGTCAAAAATTCTATTTTTAATGTTTTTATCAACACCTTGACCATTGTCAGAATAAACTATTGTTAATTTTTTCCCTACCAGTTCTACGTCAAAGCGAATTTCATTATTTTCTTTACCTATAAATCCATGAATCACAGAGTTCATAAGCAACTGCTGAAACACTTGTTGCAGAGGTTCAGACTTACTATGAATAGCCAAGTCGGTCGGACAGTTAATAATAACGACAGGCTTTTTAGGCAGTAGTTCAGATTGAATCGATGTTAAAACATCACTTATTAATTTATGTACATTAATATAGGTATTAACACCGTCGTCTTGAATAACGGCCACTTTTTTAAAGTTAGATATCAGGTCTGCGGCACGATTTAGATTACGATAAATTAAGTCTAAGTTTTCAATACCTTCATCTATAAAGCGTTTTAGATGGCTTGAGGTAAGTTTTTTATCGTCAAAGCTTTGCTGTATATCTGCCAGTTTATCTCGAAGTAATGTAGAGCCTGTAATACCTAGCCCTATTGGTGTATTCACTTCATGGGCAACCCCAGCAACCATTTGCCCAAGCGATGCCATTTTTTCGTTTTCAACAATTTGCGTTTGGTACTGATGCATTCTCTCAAGGGTTGATAAAAGCTCTTGATTTGCTTCTCTGAGAGCGATTGTTCGCTGGTTTACTTTTTCTTCAAGGCTCTGGTTTAGTTGTTTTATTTCTTGTTTATCTTTTTCGTGGCGCTCAAGTTGCTTTTTGGTACGTGTAAGCATGATATTTAAACTATTTGAAAGAGCGGTTATTTCTTTTACATCGGTTATTGGCGCGCGTGCATCATAGTTATGATTTTTAGATACATCCTGCAATAGCATGCTTAACTGTTCTATTGGCTTGGCTATACGTCGTTGAACTTTTATAGCAATAAAGTAAACAACTATTAAAATTAATAGAGTTAATAGCACGTCTATTAATATTTTTCTCTCAATATAAGTCTCTAAACTTTCGAGGCTCCCTCGCATATATACATAACCGACCAACTTTTCGTTATCGTAAATAGGGCGGGTTAGTTCAATATGATCGCTCGTAATTCGTGGCGTTTTTAGCTCATCAACACTGTCTATTCTTAGTGGTACTGGAGGTGTTTTTTTTGCATTAAAGCTAATAAAAAAAACAGGTTTTTGAGATGCTTTTTCTATTGAATAAATATGTATGTTTTTTACAAGGGGGATATTTTCAAATGACTTGAGGCGTTTTTCTTCTGTTTTTCTATCATCTTCAACTACTGATTTACCAGCATCAAAAGCTACAATTTCAGAAAGTATGACGAGTTTATTAATGATTAATTGCTTTTGCTCTTTTACGCTTAAATAAGTAGATATCGAAATAGATAGCGACAAGCAAATAGCTGTAATAAGCATAATTAAATTTATGAGTGCTTTGCGAATGCTACTTTGATGAACTTTTTTAGGCATTATTTCGTTATCGCCTGAATTAATTTTGATTATTTAGAGTTTTAGTTTAGCAAAGACGGGAGAAAATGAAGGAAAAAAGCTAAATTAATTCTTATATTTATGCGAAGGTTAGCTTGAGCGCGTTTGCACTCAAGCATTTTTTAAAATAATACTAGCTGCTATATACGGCAAACTTGTTATTTTTAAATACCGTTTGGTAGCTTTCAAATTGCGTTTCTAAAATAGGCGGGTATTTTAAAAAGCTATTAGCAACAATATTCAGCTTTCCTACTTTAGTTAAATGCTGTTTTGCATTTGCTAAAAATGTTTCTGCTACTGTGTAGTCGGTTGCAATACCTGTATGAAAAGGTGGATTGCTAATAATTAAATCAAACTTACCGGTAATGCTTTTAAGACCGTCACTTAATATCGCTTCGCCTTTGATGCTGTTAAGCTTTAGAGTCTGCTGTGTTGCGTAAGTTGCCAGTGCACTTACATCACTACACACAAACTCGACTGCTGGATTATGCAGCCCTAAAAAGGTTGCTATTAAACCTGCGCCACAACCAAAGTCGAGAACCCTACCTTGCTTAATTGTCGGTGCGTTTTCGAGTAGAACTTTCGTTCCCATATCTAAACTACCGTGATTAAAAACCCCTGGGACACTAATAGCTGTAAACTCGGTGTCGGCAACATTAACAACAAACTTTTTATGGTAGGTCGTAATATCAAAATCAGGGTGCTGGGTAATCTCAGCAAATGAGTAAAGAACGCAGTGCTTAGCTGAATCAATTTTGTTACTAAACTCAGCTTTACCAGCTAATTGCTTTTCAATTGATTTAACACCACTTTTGTTTTCACCTACCACCAATAGTTCGGCATCATCAGTAATAGCAGATCGAATATTATCAAGCGCCATTAATAACTCAGGTTTTGATTTAGGATAGTAAAGAATAACTAAATCGTAGCCGTTACCAGGTATTGTGTGATTTACACAAATCTCAACGTCTTTGGTGTTTTTAGCAAACTCACCGTTAGCATGGTTGTAGCTAAATGCAGTTACCTTGCTTTGCGGGTTAAGTTTTTTAAGCTCTGTTAAAAAGCCATCTTGAACAAAGTTGACCACCAAGATAGATTTGCCCGTTAGTGCCTCGCTATTACGAAGTAACAGTAAACTTGGGTTGGTTAGTACGCTCATAAATGGCTTTGCCTTACAGTATGTTTAGTTTTATTAAAAATAAAAGTGAGTGCTTAAAGTTACAAATTACTCAGTACGTTCAAACATTAAATCCCACACGCCATGACCTAGGCGATGTCCGCGCTGCTCAAACTTAGTAAGCGGGCGCAAATCTGGACGTGGAACATAATCGTTTGTTTCTGATTGGTTTTTAAAACCAGGAGCTACATTCATTACTTCGAGCATATGCTCTGCATAGTTTTCCCAATCTGTTGCCATATGAAAAACGCCACCCATTTTCAGTTGGGCTCTTAGTTTTTCAACAAACTCAGTTTGTACGATACGGCGTTTATGATGACGCTTTTTATGCCAAGGATCAGGGAAAAACAACTGTAGTGTTGTTAAGCTTTCATTAGGTATACAGTCTGCAAGTACTTCAACTGCATCGTGTTCAAAAATACGCAAGTTAGTAATGCCTGCTTCATCGGCATCCATTAAACAAGCACCAACGCCTGGGCGGTGTACTTCAATACCAATAAAGTTTAGGTGAGGGGCATTTGTTGCCATTTCGACAAGCGATTTACCCATACCAAAACCAATTTCTACTACTACATCATTGTTGTTGCCAAAAACTTCGCTTAAATCAAGCATACCGTTTTTATGCTCTAGGCCCATTGTTGGCCAGCATTTTTCGATTGCAGCGGCTTGGCCTTTGGTTAATCGACCTTCGCGTTTTACAAAACTGCGAATGGTGCGGATGTATTTACCTTCTTGCTTAGCTTGCTCAAGGTTAGTGTTGCTTGATTCACTCATATTATTGGCCTGACAAAAACAATGTGTTTAAAAATGGTTGCATATTATCCCTGACCGAGCCCGCAATCACAAGTATTAGCTGGTTTTACACGCCCTATAGCTTGATCTTTTTATTAACTACAATAGACTGAGCCGCCATTGAGCATCAGTAAAAGTACAATATGTTGGATTTAAATAAAGAACAGTCTAATTCGTTTTCTAATCAAGTCGTTGATTGGTATCACCTTCATGGGCGTAAAACACTTCCATGGCAGTTGGGTAAAACACCTTATAAAGTGTGGGTGTCTGAGGTGATGCTCCAGCAAACTCAAGTTATTACTGTTATCCCATATTTTGAAAAATTTATGCAAAGCTTTCCAGATATTATTGCTTTAGCCGATGCTGATGAAGATTTAGTACTGCATCACTGGACCGGCTTAGGGTATTACGCTCGTGCGCGTAACTTACATAAAACAGCTAAAATAGTACGTGACAAGTACCAAGGCGAATTTCCGCAAACGCTTGATGAAGTAATGGATTTACCGGGAATAGGGCGCTCTACTGCCGGGGCTGTTTTATCATTGTCGCTTGGACAGCATCATCCAATTTTAGATGGAAATGTTAAGCGAGTCTTAGCGCGCTACTTTATGATAGAAGGTTGGTACGGTATTAAAAAAGTCGAAAATCAGCTTTGGCATTTATCAGAGCAATTAACACCTAAAAATAATGTCACCGAATTTAATCAAGCTATGATGGATTTAGGTGCGAGTGTTTGCTCACGCAGCCGGTTTGATTGCGAGGCTTGCCCATTAAATTCAGGTTGTGGTGCTTTTAATGCAGGTAAAGTAAAAGAGTTTCCACATTCTAAACCTAAAAAAGCAGTGCCGAAGAAGAGTTGTCATCAGTTAATTGTTCAGTGTGGCGATAAAGTGCTTATGGAAAAACGCCCTAACAGCGGTATTTGGGGAGGACTATTTGGCTTTTTTGAATTTAATGAGTACGAGGAGCTTCAAATGTTTTTAGCTCAGCAAGGATTAGAAGCCGACTTAGTAGAGCTTGAAGCGTTTATTCATGTGTTTTCACATTTTGAGCTGACGATTAATCCGCATGTGCTCAATGTTAAGAACATTCCTGATGTAGTAAATGACAAACAATTAGTGTGGTATCCGCTTGATCAATCAATAGAGGTTGGCCTAGCAGCGCCAACTAAAAAGTTGGTTAAACAAATTACAGCAATAGTATAGAATAGCCCCATATTTAGCGTTAGAGAGAATCAATCATGGCACGTACAGTATTTTGTCAAAAGTTACAAAAAGAAGCCGAAGGGCTTGGCTTTCAGTTATACCCTGGTGAAGTTGGTGAAAAGATTTTTAATAACATCTCTAAAGAAGCGTGGGGTCAGTGGCAGCATAAGCAAACAATGCTTATTAACGAAAAGCATTTAAATATGATGGATCCAGAGCACCGCACATTTTTAGAAGAGCAAATGGTTGGCTTTTTGTTTGAAAACAAAGATGTGGAAATTGAAGGTTATCGACCGCCTGAAAAATAATATTTTGAACATAAAAAAAGGGCTAAATAGCCCTTTTTTTGTGTGCGATTATTTAATCACTTAACTCATCTTCTTGCTCAGAGATTTTAATTTGTTCTTTTAAAAATTGAGCTGCCTTAGAGTATTCAATTTCTAACTTATCTCTTAAGTCTATTAATTCATCGGTAGTGAGTTCACCTTTTTTACATTTATCTTCAAATGCACTTGAAAGTTCAGCCACCGTTAGGGCACCAATTGTTTTAGAGATCGATTTTAATTGATGACACCCTTCAATAATCTCATCTAAATCGTTAACCATAACGCCTGAATTAATCCCCTTAATTAGCCCTTGGCTTTGTTCTAAATACATTTTGAAAAAGCGTAACTGTTTAGCTTCGTCACCATTTACATATTTAGCAACTGCTTCCATATCAATAGGTAGCGCCATGGTTTGATGGATAACTACATTTGGGTTTTGGCTTTGCTTATCGCTCCAGCGTTTTAAAGTGTCCTCTAACGCGTTTAGCTCTATAGGTTTGGTAATGAAGTCGTTTATACCTACGGCTAAGCAACGCTCTTTTTCGCCTTTAAGTGCGTTTGCTGTTACAGCAATAATGTAAGGCTGTGCATCAATTGATTCTAATAGCTCTGCTTCGTTACGGATTTTTTCGACCATATCGTAACCCGACATTTTAGGCATGTGTAAGTCGGTTAAAATAAGTGAGTAATCACCTTTTCTCCACATATCTAAGCCTTCTTCACCGTTGTTTGCTATCTCAACGCCAAAACCTAGTATGTGTAATTGATCGGTCAGCACTTGTTGGTTTAGAAGGTTATCTTCAACAAGTAAAACCAATTTGTTTGATTTACGAGCTTGCTCAACATTTAAATAGTTATTAAGTGTTTTGGTTTTTTTAATTTGTTTAGGTGTATGCAAACCTGCAGCGACTAAAATAGACAGCATAAAGTTAGACTTACATAAAGGAGAGGCATTAATATAAAAAATATTATTATGATTTATAGCCGCTTCATCAAGCTTACTTAGTACAACAACTTGTTGGTTATAATCTTCTAATGAATAAAATAAGCGTCTTAGCAGCGCGTTTGTTTTATCCATATTGTCTATGCCATCAGCCACCCAAATAATATCTTGCGAATGTTGATGCTCTTCAATTTCTTCTTCTGTGTGTGCATAAACTATTTTAGCGCCCATAAACGATAAATAACGGTACATTGTTTTTTCACGTTCTAGGTGATTACTAACTACAACAATTTGCTTACCATTTAATGCACCTTTGTGTGCGTACTTAATTCTACCCGATGTGCTAAACGGCAGTTCAACAGTAAACTCACTACCAATTCCTGTATGGCTAGTTACATGAATAGTCCCTAGCATAAGCTCAGTTAAGCTTTTACAAATAGAAAGACCTAAACCTGTCCCTCCATATTCTCGGGTAATCGAATTTTCGGCTTGAATAAACGGATTAAATATTTCGCGTAGTTGTGCCTGCGACATGCCTTTACCGTTATCAGTTACGCAAAAGCGTAAGGTAAAGTGATCAGTCGTATTATGTACCACCTCTACTGATATTTTTACATGCCCTTGGGTTTTTTCATCAGTGCTCGTAAATTTAATTGCGTTGCTACATAGGTTATAAAGAACCTGACGTACACGTACGCTATCACCGGTAAGATTTATAGGAATATCTGGTGCTATTGCTAGCTCTAAATCAAGCTCACGTTTTTTAGCAACTGATGAGAGCACACGAGCAACTTCTTCAATAGTATCGGTTACCGAAAATGGGATCGGGTCAATATTTAGCTTTCCAGCCTCAATTTTAGAAAAATCTAAAATATCATCCAAAATGCTCAATAACGAAAATGCTGATTCACGAATAATCGTACTTAAACGATGCTGAGCGCCATCAAGTTCGGTCTGGCGCAGTAAATCAATAGTACCTATAACACCATTCATCGGTGTTCTTATTTCGTGACTCATCGTTGCTAAGAATGTTGTTTTAGTTTCGCTTGCTCGCTCTGCTTTTAATGTGGCTTGCTCAAGCGCTAAGGTACGATTTTGCACTTCGGCTTCTAGGCCATTTTGTAATTTATAAAGCTCTTTTTGTGCAGAGTCATTCTCGCTCATTGCAGTTTGTACTTTTTGTAGCAATAAGTTGATGTTTTTTGCTACTACACCTAAACCAATATCAAGTTGCTCATCAACATTACTATTATAATTAGCATCTTCAGTGATTGCCTGTAACTCTTGAGTAAGAGTGTCAGTACTTTTACGTAAGCGCGTATTAATGTACATATTAAACATTAAAGTAAGTATAAATAATGCAGCAACACTCGCTATCGCGATGATGTAAGCGATAACTTGAGAGTCTTGAGCGCTTAAAGGCGTGGCTGGTATGTTTTGCTTAATAATAAGCTCGCCAATGGGTTGATCGTTTAACAATAGTAGGTGATGCAGGATACCTTCTTCTTTTAAGTGCTTTTCAGTTTTAACAGAAGCGATGGCTGGTTTACTGCTGCTATATACCAACTGAGTATCTGATGTAGCATTGAAGCGATATAGAGTATATTCAAAGTCACCGTCTAATAAGGAGGTTAAATCAAGTAACTGTTTTACTTTACCTTGACCATACATAGTTAATGCATCAACCATAGGTAAGTCTAATCTATCGGCAAGCGTTACAATATTAATAGATGATACTGGTTGGGCTGTCTTAACTTCAGTTTGTGTATAAAATGAGTGGGCAACAATAGCGAGCGCTGTTACAGCAATATTAATGATTAAAAAAAGTGGCAGTAAGCCTTTTACTGGCGATGAGAATTTACTCTGCATTGATTGTTTCCAATTGATGTGTTTTTACTACGATAAGTCCCTATCGTACGTATCTAAGCTAATCGTAACATTTACAAAAAATAATTCACTACGGTTTTAGTCTGATTTAGTTATATTTATTTATAGTTATAGCCCGATTTGTGGTAAAAATGAACGTTATTAATAAAAAATGTACTGAGTTGTCTGAAAACCGTTCAAACAGTTATAAAGAAGAAAAAAAAAGTTGACTTGTAAGGGCAAAACTCGTTTAATACGCCGCACGCCCAGATAGCTCAGTCGCTAGAGATGAGTGGGAATTGCATTAAAAATCCCTTAAGATTTTTAATTAGCACTGTTTAAGTGCCTCGATAGCTCAGTTGGTAGAGCAGAGGATTGAAAATCCTCGTGTCCCTGGTTCGATTCCGGGTCGAGGCACCATTTATTAAAGTAGTGGTGTTTAATCAACAGTTTAAACATTATTACGCGTGCCTTAGCACACAGTTTTGTGTGCCGACTTAGCTCAGCTGGTAGAGCAACTGACTTGTAATCAGTAGGTCAACCGTTCGACTCGGTTAGTCGGCACCATTTATAAAGCTAAAAGTTAAATAATTATTTAACTTTTAGTTAGCACAGTTTATGTGCCTCGATAGCTCAGTCGGTAGAGCAGAGGATTGAAAATCCTCGTGTCCGTGGTTCGATTCCGCGTCGAGGCACCATTTACTTTAAGTTCTCAATCTTTAAAATTGAACGTGCCTTAGCACACAGTTTTGTGTGCCGACTTAGCTCAGCTGGTAGAGCAACTGACTTGTAATCAGTAGGTCAACCGTTCGACTCGGTTAGTCGGCACCATTTATTTAAAGTTAATTGTAAAGTATCACAATTAATTAGCACAGTTTATGTGCCTCGATAGCTCAGTCGGTAGAGCAGAGGATTGAAAATCCTCGTGTCCGTGGTTCGATTCCGCGTCGAGGCACCATTTATTGAGAAGCCTTGCTTATGCAAGGTTTTTTTATTTTAAGTGCTTTATAAAAGTTATCAATCTTTAAAATTGAACGTGCCTTAGCACACAGTTTTGTGTGCCGACTTAGCTCAGCTGGTAGAGCAACTGACTTGTAATCAGTAGGTCAACCGTTCGACTCGGTTAGTCGGCACCATTTATTCAAAAGCCTCGCTTATAGCGAGGCTTTTTTGTTTTCAACTTGAGAATTAAAAATACCCATAGTTAAGAGCAAAGCAACTGACTTGTAATCAGTAGTCTGTATAAGTTATCCGTTCGACTAGGTTAGTCGGCACCATTTATTCAAAAGCCTCGCTTATAGCGAGGCTTTTTTGTTTTCAACTTGAGAATTAAAAATACCCATAGTTAAGAGCAAAGCAACTGACTTGTAATCAATAGTCTGTATAAGTTATCCGTTCGACTAGGTTAGTCGGCACCATTTATTCAAAAGCCTCGCTTATAGCGGGGCTTTTCTGTTTCTATATGTCTAATACCAATCCGCAATAATACTTAATTAATTTGAGTGATTAAACCTGACGCTAACTGCGTTAAAAATTTCTGATATAGAGCAACTAAATAACGAAATTTTTGCCTTGTTATCGACACGATTTTCTTACCTCAAAATAGACCACTTAATTAAGCGAATTGGTATAATCTCTTAGACACACTACAAAAAGTTAATTTTTTATTATTAAAAATTGCTGATCATTTGCTCATTTTTACCGTATAACTGGCTATTATGTTAGTTCATCGCTAGCTATGTAATGTTATGTAAAGTAGGTTGAGCAAAAGTTGCCAAAGTGCTTGAATTACGTTCATAAATAGCAGTAATTTAGGTTTAATTATGATTTGGCAATGCAAGCCAACCCTATTGGCAATTAGTGTGATGCTGCTTAGCGGCTGTGCGAGTGATTTTAACTCGTCGCAGCGCATGCAAGCGCCTAATAATATGCCACAGCAATGGCAGCAAGAAGCATCAAGCTCGGTATTAAAAGTACAAGAGCAATGGCTTACACAACTACAAAACCCTACGCTTAACAAATTTGTACAACAAGCACTTAAAAACAACCAACAGCTTTTACAAACTAGTTACGATGTAGAAATTCAAAAACAACAGCTTATAGTATCGGGTGCTGCGCTTTGGCCTAGCCTCGATTTATCAACGCGTACTAGCCGTAGTAAAGACAACCGCCCAGTGAGCTACGACAACGCAAGTTCAGTTAGTTTAAACTTAACTTACGAGGTTGATTTATGGGGTAAGCTTTCGGATTCAAAGCGCGAAGCTAATCTTAACTATTTAGCGCAACAGGCACGGTTTGAGCAAGCTAAACAGCAACTCGTTGCTGATGTGGTAACAGGCTGGTTTGATGTTGTTACATCACAACAATTACTCGATTTATTTAAACGCAGAGAAGCTAACGCACAGCAAAACCTAGATATTATCGAGTCTGGCTATCGCCAAGGTATAAACGAAGCTCTCGATGTTTACTTAGCTCGTAATGAGCTCAATACTGAACGCGCTCGCATTGCCACTCAAACGGCGAACCTATCGGCTTCAGCACGCGTACTTGAGCGTTTACTGGGTGAATACCCAAAAGGTGCCATTACTGCTAGTAGCGACTTACCCGTTATTAATACCGATATTCCACTAGGCTTACCTTCTGAACTTATAACACGTAAACCTACGCTGCGAGCAAGTTGGTATGATCTTTTAGCCACCGACGCATCACTTGCGTATGCGCACAAACAACGCTTTCCAAGTTTAAACTTAACAGCTTCACTAAGTGATAGCACCGACAGAGTAAGCGACTTGTTTTCTCCATCAAGCCTTGCATGGTCGTTATTAGGTAGTATTTCAGCACCACTTTTTGAGGGCGGACGCTTAAAAGCGAATGAAGAAATAGCGCGCCTTAATACTCAAAAGCAAGAGCAACTTTATTTGCAAACGCTTTACGATGCATTTGGTGATGTAGAAAATGCGATTTCACAGCAGCAGTCTCTTAAATCACAATATAGCAGCACCCTTGAGGCGCAAGAAAACGCACTTGCAGCAGAGCAGTTGTCGTTTGAGCAATATCAAAGTGGCTTGGTAACTTACACTACGGTGCTTGACGCACAAGATAGGTCTTTCGATGCACAAAGCTCCTTAATCGACATTAAAAACCAATTAATAGCTAACAGAATTAACTTACACGTTGCCCTTGGTGGTGATTTTGCAAAGCCCTCAAGTGAACTAAAGAGCAATAATGATGAAAACTAAAACAGCAAAAATTATTATTCCAGCGGTGGTTATTATTGCCACTATTTTAATTGTTATGTTTATTAAAGGTAATCCGCCAGAGGCTAAACGCTTTGGCTCACCTCCTAAAGCATCAATAAGTGTGGCTGCGCTTGAGCTTAAACCACAAAATTACCAAGTGATGATTGATAGCTACGGTACGGTAAAACCACGTACACAAAGTTTATTAGTTGCTCAGGCATCTGGGCAAATAATTGAAGTAAGTGATGACTTTAGAGAAGGTGGCTTTTTTGAAAAGGGCGACGTACTTTTAAAGCTAGACGATAGAGATCATCAAGCTGAAGTTAAATCTGCTCAAGCCAATTTATTAACGGCAGAGCAAGGCTTATTAGAAGAAAAAGCGCGTGGACAACAAGCTATTACTGATTGGAAACGCCTTGGCGGCTCAAATCAGGCAAGCAGCCTAGTACTGCGTGAACCACAACTTGCAGCAGCCGAAGCAGAAGTTTTATCGGCTCAAGCAGTACTTGAAAAAGCCATGCTTGATTTAGAGCGCACTAAAGTAACCGCGCCATATGCGGGTCGTATACTTAGCCGTAGTGTTGATTTGGGGCAAGTTGTTACTAACAATACCCAGCTTGCCACTATTTACGCAATCGATAGCGTAGAGATTCGTTTACCGATTAAAAATAAAGATCTTCCGTTCGTAAATTTACCAGAGCAATATCGTGATGGCGCCAAAAATCAAGCAGGTTCAATTGTTAAATTTACCTCTGACTTAGTGGGTGAGCAAACGTGGCAAGGGCAGCTAGCGCGTACCGAAGGTGCTATAGATGAAGGTGCACAACAGCTTTACGTAGTTGCTAAAATTAACGACCCATATAAAGCAACGGCTAATAACCAGTACCCAATAAAAATAGGGCAATACATAAAAGCGCAAATTACCGGTAAAACAGTTCCTAACGCACTTATAATCCCTAACAGTACAATATATCAAGGGACGTATGTTTATGTTGTTGAAGAGGGTGTACTTAAGCGTAAAGACATTACACTTGCTTGGCAAAATGCGACACAAGCGATGATAAAAACGGGATTAAATCCAAATGATAAACTGGTTATTACTCCACTAGGGCAAGTGAGTTCTGGTACTCAGGTAAGTATTTTAGGCGAACAAAGCACAGAGCAACCTAAAAGCCGAGGAGCTAATGGGCAAGGCAAAGGAAAGCGCCCGACGCCAGAGCAGCTTGAGCAAAAAGCAAAAGAGCAGGGTATTAGTGTTGAAGAGCTAAAAAAACGCCGCGCAGCAAAGCAAGGAGATAAGCCATGATCGCTTGGTTTGCCAAAAACCATGTTGCTGCTAACTTATTGCTAGTAACGCTGTTACTGTCGGGACTTTTTAGCTTATCAAGCAAAATACCGCTTGAGGTATTTCCTTCATTCGAAACTGACATGATAAGCGTAAATGTAAGTTTGCGTGGTTCAACACCAGAGGATGTAGAGCAAGGTGTAACTATACGAATAGAAGAAGCAGTGCAAGATTTAGAGGGCATAAAGCAAATATTTAGTCGCTCTTCTGAAGGTTCAGGCTCTGTGACAATAGAAGTGGAAAGCGGTTACGACCCTCGTGAGCTTTTAGCTGATATAAAAAGTCGTGTAGACGCAATTAACACTTTTCCAGCCGATGCTGAAAAGCCGATAGTAGCGCTTGCTGAGCGAATTCGTGAAGTTATCGCGGTTACCGTATCGAGTGACTATGGCGAAAAAGAAACCCGCGAATACGCAGAAACAGTACGCGATCAAATCCTACGTTTACCTAATGTAACGCAGGTAGAGCTAAGTGGCGTTCGTGATTACGAAATAGCCATTGAAGTAAGCCAAGATATTCTTCGTCAGTACGATTTAAGCTTGGCACAAATATCGAGTGCTATTTCAAACTCAAGCTCAGATATTTCTGCTGGTAACTTAAAAACAGAAGGCGGGGACGTACTTATAAGCTCTAAAGGGCAAGCATATCGTAAAGATGAATTTGCCAGCATTGTTGTTAAAAACCAAGCCGATGGCACTATTATTCGCTTAGGCGATATAGCGACTATAAAAGATGATTTTGAAGAAACACCAGTACGTACTCGCTTTAATGGTAAGCAAGCTGCATTTATCGACGTATATCGAATTGGTCCACAAAGTGCGATTACAGTTGCTGACGATGTTAAAAACTACATAAAAGAGCAACAAAGCTCTCTCCCGCAAGGGTTTGAACTAAGTTACTGGGATGATGATTCGGAGCTGGTTAAAAGTCGTATTTCGACCCTTACTACCAATGCTTTACAAGGCGGTATTTTAGTACTGGCTTTACTTACTTTGTTTTTACGCCCTGCAATTGCATTTTGGGTATTTATTGGTATTCCGGTTTCGTTTATGGGCGCGTTTATAGCGATGCCTATTTTTGGCGTAACCCTTAATATTATGAGCTTATTTGGCTTTATATTGGTACTGGGGATTGTTGTTGATGACGCCATAGTTACCGGTGAAAACGTTTACACCCATCTAAAAACGGCTAAGTCGGGCGAGCAAGCCGCAATTTTAGGTACTCAAGAAGTAGCAACACCAGTAACATTTGGTGTGTTGACTACCGTTGCTGCCTTTTTACCTTTGGCCTTTATTGAAGGGGCGCGTGGTGCCTTGTTTGCACAAATACCGGTAGTGGTTATTCCGGTATTATTGTTTTCATTGATTGAATCTAAATTTGTACTACCAGCACATTTAAAATATATAAAACTACGCCACGAAAAAGGCGAACCTTCAAAGTTTGATGTTATTCAACAGCGTTTTGCAGATGGATTTGAAAACGCGATTTTAAAATACTATCAACCCACTTTAAATTTAGCACTGCGCCATAAATTGGCTTCGGTAAGCTTGTTTATTGGTGTATTTGTTATAATTTTAACCATGATCACCAGCGGTTGGACTAAGTTTGTATTTTTCCCGCGCATACCAAGCGAAACAGTCCGCGTTAACTTAACACTACCAACAGGTACACCGTTTGAAGTAACTAATAAATACGTAATTGACATGTCGCAAAAGGCGCAGCAATTACAAGAAAAATACCGCGACCCAGATACTGGCGAAAGCGTTATTTTAAATATATTAGCCACAACAGGCGGGCGTGGTGGTGTATCTAATTCAGGCTCTGTACGCTTTGAAATAACACCGGCTGAAAAGCGTGAATCAGACATAGGATCACGAGAACTCGCCAGCGAATGGCGCGATTTAATTGGTGTCATTCCAGGTGCCGAAAGTTTAACGTTTAGAGCCGAAATTGGCCGAAGTTCTGACCCAATTGATGTTCAGCTTAGCGGCACTTCGTTGACTATTTTACAAGACGTGGCTGATCACATTAAAACCCGTTTATCGACCTATCCAACGGTATTTGATATTGCCGATAGTATGTCCGACGGTAAAGAAGAGTTACAAATAGAGCTTACGCAACAAGGTTTAGCCCTGGGCTTAAATAGAGTCAATGTAGCTGGGCAAGTACGTAACTCGTTTTTTGGCTCGCAAGCACAACGTATTCAGCGAGGCAGGGATGACGTACGTGTAATGGTACGCTTACCTATAGATGAGCGCCGCTCTGTAGCTGACCTACAAAACATACTTATAAATACGCCTGATGGAGGCTCAGTGCCTTTATCGCACGTGGCAACACTTACTGCTGGGCAAAGTCCATCAACTATTAATCGAATAGACCGTTACCGCACATTAAACGTAACAGCCGATATCGAAAAAAATAATACCAACATGACCATACTGCAGGCTGACCTAACGGAGTATTTAGATGGGTTAATGCAGCAATATCCTGGAGTAGATTACAAACTAGAAGGTGAGGCTAAAGAGCAAAGAGAGTCGTTTGGTTCGTTGGCTTGGGCACTTGTGTTTGTATTTTTTATTATTTATGCGCTATTAGCAATACCGCTTAAATCTTACTTACAACCAATCATAGTAATGAGTGTAATCCCATTTGGCATGATAGGTGCTGTAGTAGGGCATTGGATTATGGGAATGGACTTAACTATTATGAGTTTACTCGGTATGCTTGCGCTAACCGGGGTGGTGGTAAATGATTCGCTTGTACTCGTTGATTTTATTAATAAAAAGCGCAGTGAAGGTGGTAAAGTTCTCGATGCTATAAAAATTGCAGGTGCATCACGTTTTCGCCCTGTAATGCTAACTAGTTTAACGACCTTTATTGGCTTAATGCCATTACTGTTTGAAAAAGCGACTCAGGCACAGTTTTTAATACCAATGGCGGTGAGCTTAGGGTTTGGGATTATTTTTGCTACCTTTATTACCTTATTGTTAGTACCAATAAACTACATGCTAATGGAGCGTTTTCAAGGTTGGTTTAAATAACTTCACTCTTAAATACGTGATTATTAAAGCTGTAGGTAAGAAATTACCTGCGGCTTTTTTATAAGCTAAAAAGTAATATTAGACAATTGAAGATAAGTGAATAAAAAAATTAGATAAATATAAGAATAAACAGGAAGGTTAAGTTTTTTTGATAAAGCCTTTTAAAGGCGAGGGTTTGCTAAAAAGGTGTTCCCCAAGATACGGTACTCGGTTTCAGTCCTGAAACCAGAAGGTTTCAGGGCGGGAATCTGCGGTTTACCGTAGGCTTCTCGGTACATGCCGAGCCTGCACAATAGTAGACGAACAGAAACCCTGGTATAAAATTTATCGGCTCAGGGACTTAACTAAGCTCCGGTACCCCAGGGAACAATTTAAGTATATAAGACATAATCCAATCCTTAAACCCCAAACGTAAAAAATTAAACCGTTCGCTTAGTTTTTCCGCACCTTTAACTCATCATTTACTTTATCGCATGGTTTTTGAGCTTGATCATACAATTAATTGGAGTTGCTTTTTATCGAGTGGTAGCATTGCCTTAACTTGCAAAGCGAAGATTCGATTATGAACGATTTACCCGATTACGAAAAAGCTCAACTGCTTTTAGAAAAAAACGAAATATTTGTATCACCTGCCGAAGCGCATGGTGTGATTAGTGGTTTACTTGCGTGTGGTTTAACCATTGACGACAAAGAATACTTAGGCCTTTTGAGCGATGTGTTTAACGATGGTGAATCATTTAGTAACGATTTAAAGCAGTTTTTTGGCACTATTTATAAGCAAGTAGTCGCGAGCTTTAATAATGATGAATTTCAGTTTGATTTATTTTTACCAAGCGACGACGAAACACTCATCGATCAGGCTAATGGCCTCGTATCATGGGTAGCGGGTTTTATGCTTGGTTTTGGTTTAAAGCAAAAAGACTACGGTAAACTATCGAGCGATGTTAAAGAAGTTATTACTGACTTTAGCGAAATCACTCGCCTAGATACTACTTTTGAAGAAACCGAAGAAGACAGCCAAGCGCTGCACGAAGTAATTGAATATGTGCGTGTATCAGCACTACTTTGTTTTGCAGAGCTTGGTAAAGAGCAAAGCACGCAAAGTACTAAAAAAACACTTCATTAACTTTTAAAAAGTAAAACGGGTTGGTTAATAATGGTTGAAGTACAAAAGTCAGAATTTAAAGCACGTCGCGAGCGCTTACTTGCTCAAATGGATGAAAATAGCGTTGCTATTATTCCCGCTGCGAGCGAAGTGACGCGCAGCCGCGATACCGAATATGCATTTAGACAAGATAGCGACTTTTTTTACTTAACTGGCTTTAACGAACCCGACGCCGTACTTGTACTCTGCAATAACAGCGATGCACCCAGTACCTTATTTTGCCTAGATAAAGACAAGCTTGCAGAAATTTGGCATGGCCGTAGAGTTGGCTTTGATAAAGCTAAAAGTGACTACCTGTTTGATGAAGCTTACCCGCTAAGTGAATTAAACGATAAGACACTCGATATGCTAAATGCAAAAAATGCGCTGTATTTTGCACAAGGTGCTTCCCCCTCATTTGATACCAAAGTGTTTTCGTTACTAGGTACGCTTCGAAGTGGCTCTCGAAAAGGCCTCAAAGCACCGAGTAATTTAAAAGAAATACGCGGCCTTATTCACGAAATGCGTTTGTTTAAATCGCCAAGTGAAATAGATGTTATGCGAGAAGGCTGCGAAATTAGTGCGCGAGGGCACATGCGCGCCATGCGTTTTTCACATGCCGGAGCTACTGAATTTCAGCTAGAGGCTGAGCTACATCATCATTATGCTATGAATGGTGCGCCTCATCCTGCGTACGGCACAATTGTTGGTAGTGGCGACAACGCCAATATTTTACATTACACACAAAATAGCGATGTTTTAAAAAGTGGTGACCTAGTACTTATAGACTCCGGTTGTGAGTTACAAGGTTACGCTGCTGATATAACGCGTACATTTCCGGTAAATGGTCAATTTAGCGAAGAGCAAGCCGCGCTTTATAATATTGTACTTAAAGCGCAAGAAGTTGCTTTTGATGACGTAAAACCCGGTGGTTATATGTCGCATGCTAATAAACTAGCAATGGAAGTAATGACCCAAGGTTTACTCGACTTAGGTATTTTAATTGGCGACTTTGACGAGCTAATGGCAAAAGGTGCGTGTAAAGAATATTACATGCACGGGCTTGGGCATTGGCTTGGTTTAGATGTACATGATGTTGGCGATTACAAAGTAAATAACGCTGAGCGTGCATTTGAGCCGGGTATGGTACTCACCATAGAGCCAGGGCTTTATATAAGCGAAGACTCAAGCGCACCGCAAAAATACAAAGGCATTGGCATTCGTATCGAAGATAACTTGCTAGTTACCGAAACCGGCCATGAAAACTTGACCCTAAGCGTACCTAAAAAAATTAGCGATATAGAAGCACTTATGCAAAGTGCTAAAAACGTATAAAGCTCGGAGAGTAAAGTGGCTAAGCAGTTTGATGTAGTTATTATTGGCGGTGGTTTAGCGGGAGCAAGCTGCGCATTAAGTGTGGCTAAAACTAATCCCGCGTTAAATATTGCCGTTGTAGAAGCTAATCAAGTAACCGGCGACTACCACCCAAGCTTTGACGACAGAAGCATTGCACTTGCTCAGCAATCGGTAGAGTATTTACAAAGCCTCAATTTATTTGAGCAAAATGCCCCTTACACCGCAGCAATCAAAAAAGTGAGCGTGTCTGATAGAGGCCATTTTGGCAAAGCGCACATTAATTGCGACGAATTTGCTAAGCCCTCACTTGGTTACGTAGTAGAAGTTAACCCTTTTGGCCGAGCGCTTCACCTGCGTTTAACGCAGTCAAATATTACGCTTTTGTGCCCCGATAGCGTAATTGCCATTGAGCAAACTTTGCATAGCAATACACTCACCTTACAAAGCGGCGAGCAATTAAACGCCAAGCTATTGGTTATTGCTGATGGCGCACAATCACCAACACGTAGTTTACTTGGGCTTGGTTTTAATACCCAGCCTTATGAACAAGGCGCAATTGTTGCTAATGTAGAAGTGGCTGGTGGGCATAATAATCATGCCTTTGAGCGTTTTACACAAAACGGGCCTATGGCGTTATTACCCATGAGCAATAACCGTTATTCGTTAGTGTGGTGTATGCGCCAAGATCAGGTTGAACAATACATGGCACTCAGTGAACAAGGCTTTTTAAGTGCCCTGCAAAGCGCGTTTGGTTATCGCGGTGGTCAATTTACTAAAGTAGGCATGCGCACGAGTTACCCGCTCGTTTACGGGCAAGTTGAGTCTTTAACTGCGCACCGTACAGTGGTTATTGGTAATGCTGCACATGCGATTCATCCTATCGCAGGGCAGGGTTTTAATTTAGGTCTTCGCGACGTACAAGTACTTAGTAATTTAATAGCAAATAGCCAACACGATTTAGGCAGCTATGCGTTTACACGTGAATATTCAAAAAAGCGCAGTGATGATATAAAAACCGTAATGAGTTTAACCGATGCACTTGTTAGGCTTTTTTCGAACTCATCGCGAGTGCTCGCATTGGGGCGCAGTATTGGGTTGTTTTCGATGGATTTATTTCCCGCATTAAAAGCGCCATTAGCTAAACAGTTAATGGGGCAAGTTAAACAAGGTAGGCGTTTATGAAGCAAGCACAGGTTTGTATTGTAGGTGGCGGCTGTGTAGGGCTAACACTAGCACTTGGATTGGCAAAAGCCGATATAAGCGTCGTTGTACTCGACGGCGCACCAACACAAGCGTTACCAACTGACGAATATGGTTTGCGTGTAAGTGCGTTAAGCATTGCAAGCCAAACCTTGCTTGAGCAATTAAACGTATGGCCCGAAATTATCGCACAGCGAGCGTGCGCTTATACACATATGGATGTACGTGATGCCGACAGCTTTGGCAAAATAGCGTTTAATAACGAGCAACTTGAGCTTGAACATTTAGGCCATATTGTTGAAAACGACATTATCCGCTTTGCGCTTATAAAAGAGCTAGAGCAACAAAGCAGTGCAACACTAATGTTTGATACACAGTATCAGCAAATACATCAAAGCGAATCTGATGTATTTATAACACTTAAAAGCGGCGAGCCAATTATTGCAAAACTGCTGGTGGCGGCTGATGGTGCAAATTCAGCTATACGTAAACAATTTAATATGGCGCTTAGTTTTAAAGATTACGATCACCATGCGCTAGTCGCGACAGTTAAAACTAAAGAGCAACATGCAAACACCGCACGCCAAGTCTTTTTACCAACAGGGCCACTCGCGTTTTTACCATTGAGCGATGAGCATACTCATTCAATTGTGTGGTCTACCAGCCCCAATCATTGTGATGAATTATTAGCAATGGACGACACCGCCTTTAATAAAGCCGTAATGGCTGCAATTGATGGTCAATGCGGGCTGTGTGAAGTGCAAAGTGCGCGCACTGCTTTCCCACTTAAAATGCGCTACGCCCAGCAATGGGTTTCAGGCAAAGTGGTACTCATTGGCGACGCTGCACATACAATCCATCCACTTGCAGGGCTTGGTATGAACCTAGGCCTAAAAGATGCGGCTTATTTAATTGAGCTTTTGACAAGCGATAGCAAGGAGTTTGCAAGCACTCGCACACTGCGCGATTACGAGCGCACTCGTAAGCTCGATGCACAAAAGCACATAGCTATGATGCAAGGGCTAAAAGAGTTATTTGAAGGTGCAAACCCAGTTAAAAAACTTATTCGTGGAGTAGGGCTATCATTAGTTGATAATCTTGGGCCAATCAAGCACCTGTTCGCCAAAGAAGCGATAGGAAAGTGATGTAGGTTGAGTGAAACAAAACCCAACGAGAAAAGCGGTTAGTTATTCGCTTTTAATAAAAAACCGATGTTTAATTTAAGCATCGGTTTTTTATTAAAATAAATTAAGTACTTACTTTGTATGTTTTTTCGGTAAATTTTGTTATTTTTACATTAAATATGATAAAAAGTTTTTACTAAATTTTAAGGAAGAAATAAATGTTAAAAATAACACTCTTATTTTTTTTATTAACTGCGTCTGTAGTTCATGCAAAAGATAAACCGTGGGAGTCTTACGCTAAACTTCCAATGGTAGAGCAACCACAAATATCGCCAAATGGAGAAATGATAGCAACACTTTATAATACTGCTGAAGGTCCTACTATCAGTTTAGCTAAATTTCCTAGTATCGAATTCAATATATTAGCAAGTCTCAAAAAAGATAAAGACAGAGTCGACTTTATTCGTTGGTCAGGTAATAAATATATCATTGTTTCTGCTAGTTACCCTGAATATGTCAATGGTCAATACATGAGAGTTTCAAGGTTATATTCGATCAATGTTGAAACCAATGAAAGTAAAATGCTAACTACGCGACGTTTTTCTGAATATAGGTGGTATAGATATCAGAGTTTCAGACTCGTTTCCTCACTTAAAAATGAGCCAGATTTCGCGCTAGTGTCAACGTTTGATGAAAAAGATAAAGCTTATTCTGTTTTTAAAGTTGAATTAGGTGATTCTAGTTTTGATAAAATTCAGAGGAATAAAGAAAATATTGGAAGTTGGTATGCAGACCCTAAGGGAGTTTTACGCCTGGGGATCGCAATTGATAAAAAAGATGATAAGTTTATTGCTTCAATATGGTATCGAGCAAAGAAAGATGAAGCATTAAAAATGATTCATACCCATATTTTGGGTGAAGATAGTACTTTCTCCATCCAAGGCCTTAATGAAGATGGTACAAAAGCTTACGTCCTTTCTGATCGTGTATTACACAGACAAGCTTTATGGTCATATGATATCGAGTCAGGGGAGTTTGAAGAGCTTGTTTATAGCAATGATAAATACGATATAAATAATGCAATCGTTAATAGTGAGGGCGATTTTATAGGGGTTGGCTACTATGATGATTTCTACAAGAGCCATTATTTTTCAGAGGTAGACGGTAAGCAAGAGCTTATGGTTACTAATTTATTTGGTGATAAGCAAGCTAGTATTGTTAGCCGCAGTAAAGATAGAACACGAATTCTTGTTAATGTAATAAGTGATTCAGTCAGCCCTACTTATTATTATTTTGATTTAAACACAAAGAAGGGCGGCGCTTGGTTATCTAAATTTCCTTATTTAGCACGTAATAAATTTGTACCAGTGCAAAACTATAGCTTTAAAGCGAGCGATGGAGCTGAAATCTCAGGCTATTTTACAAAACCAGAAGGGATTAAAACTCCGCCGCTAATTGTAATGCCTCACGGAGGACCTCATAGTCGAGACTACAAATACTTTAATCGAGAGCTTCAATATTTAGTTAGTTTAGGTTATGCGGTATTGCAAGTGAACTTCAGGGGCTCAGAAGGTTTTGGTAGTGCTTTTGAAACTGATGGTTATTATCAGTGGGGTAAACGTATGCAACAAGATGTATATGATGCAATGGATTGGGCTACTAGAACCGGATTAACATCAAAAAATAATGCATGTATTTATGGCGCAAGTTATGGTGGTTATGTTGCATTAACAGCTGCATGGCAAGAGCCCGATCGCTTTAAATGTATTATTAGTATTTCTGGAATATCGGATCTAAAAGGGTTAGTTGAAGATGAAGAGCGACAAGATGCCTACCTAGGTAATATTGTTGATATGACTGATAGTAAAGCCGTTGATGCATTATCTGAGGTTTCGGCAATCAATATGATTAACCGAATTAAAGCCCCACTTTTACTTATCCATGGGACAAAAGATACGAGAGTTGACTATCGACAATCAAAATATTTTTATGATAAAGCAAAGCGAAATTTAGATATAAAGTATGTTGAAATTGATGACGGAACACACTTTTTTGATGACCCAGAAAGCTTAAAAGTACAATACAAAGAGGTTACTGAGTTTCTTAAAAAACACTTGTAAATAAATGAGTGAGCGTTTTTTAACTCGAAACCTATTTTAAATTTACTAGTTATTATAAAAAACCGATGTTTAGTTTAAACATCGGTTTTTTGTTTTAAAATAGTTTTGAACATATTTAAAGCCGCGCTTTTCACGCGAGCAAGTTCGGCGCCTACATGCAAAGTTTAACACTGAGCTTAATTTTACCTGTAGGCGTTTAGCTTGCTGACGCGACGAGCGTAGCTCGTAATTACTATCGTTAGTTAAAAAGCGCTTTGCGTTAAATCAGTTACAAATTCTTTTGTGCTTCATTCACCATATCTTTGAGCGCATCAATTAACAGCGGGTCTTTTTTGTTTTCTTTTGCAAGCTCGAGTGCGTGTTTCATGCTGGTAACGGCTTCTTTAAACTGTTTGTCTGCAGTGTACCCTTGCGATAAACGCATGTGAGAATAAGTTGCATTTGGGTAATGGGTAGTAAAGTGTTTAAGCGTGGTAATAGCTTTAGCTGTATTACCAAACTTTTGCTGGCTATGAGCAAACTCTACGTATACATCTTGTGGAATTTTAAGCTCAAACCCGTACTTATCACTAAGTGCTTGGTAATAACCTGTAATGAGCGATACATCAGCAAACTTTCCGTGCTCGTCAGTAACCTTAAATATTAGGTCGCTAAATAAGTGAATTAGGCTATCGCTAAGCGCTGGTAGTATAGTGCCCATATGAGTAAAAGCGGGGTAATGTTTATATTCCCATTTAAGCTGCGAGGGCGTTTGTTGTTCTAAATTTATCAAAGTATTTAATACGCCTGTATAAAAGCGTGCTCCTTCGCTTGCTACACTAATAAATAACGCCTGATCACCTTTAGGGTTTTTAGTGTATTTTATAATATTATTTTTTAATTCCTCATCACTCCACCAACTGTTTGGGCTTATAGCTATATAGTTATTAAATAACTTAGGCTGATTAACTAAAGTATAAAGCGCCAAAGTACCTGCATTAGAGTGGCCAATTAAGGTGTTGTAGCCGTTAGTTGAGTAATTACTGTTTATATAAGGCATGAGTTCATCAGACACAAAGTTTAAAAACTTGTCGGTTTGCCCAGCTTCAGGCCATTTGTTTTTAACAAAAGTTTGAAACTCTGTTTTAGGCTCGCCTTCTACTTTGGGTAAATAATCGCGAACACGGTTAGTTGTATCAATACCAACGAGCATTGCGTTAGGTATCTGCTCGTAATCAACAAGGGATTTAATAACACCAGACGCCGTATGAAAGTGCTCAACACCATCAAGTAAATAAATAACATAAAGCGGCTGATCGTCTTTTACAGTGTCAGGTATGAAAATTTTAATGGGTCTGTCTTCGTTAAGTATTTTTGACTGCAGAATGACTTTTTTACCAACGGTTATGTCAGTTGTATTGGTTTTTGCGTGGCTTAAAAATGGTGTACTAAAAGTAAGTATTAATACAAGCGATAGTAAGAGCTTCATAAATATCCTTATTTAATAATGTATTGCTTAATAATTGCACGGCTTTAAGCTTGAGTAAATGTTTATATTTTCGGGGTAAACATAAAGCTTAAGCAATTAAAAGCTATCGCTTTTCACGCGAGTAAGCTCGGCTTCTACAAGAGATATTACACTCTGTGCTTAACTTTTGCGGTAGGCGAGCAGCTTGCTGACGCGACGAGCGAAGCTCGTAATAATTACCTTTTAACTCTTATCTATATAAAGCTTAAAAAACCTGCTTGCTTAATTATCCGTCTAAGCGTAAAATGCGCGCTCATTTCGGCTTTTAAACTATTAATTCCTTGCCTTAAACCGACCGGCCGAAACGGTAGAAGGCTCTATTAACCGTAAGGAATATCCATGCGTCATTACGAAATCGTATTCATGGTTCACCCAGATCAGAGTGAGCAAGTTGCTGGTATGATCGAACGTTATACTGGTTCTATCACTGAAGCTGGTGGTGTTATCCACCGTCTTGAAGATTGGGGCCGTCGTCAATTGGCTTACCCAATTAACAAGCTTCATAAAGCTCACTATGTTCTTATGAACGTTGAAGCACCAACTGAAGTAATCAGCGAGCTAGAAACTACTTTCCGCTACAACGATGCAGTGCTTCGTAACTTAGTTATCCGCACTAAAACTGCTGAAACTGAAGCGTCTCCTCTTGCAAGAGAAGAGAAGAAAGAAGCACCAGCTGCTTAATTGTTTTGAGTCCTAGCATGGCATGTAATCAGCAGTTACTATAATGGTTAGCCCATATATGAATCAGCTGGTTATATCTGGGGTAGTTTGTAAAACTCCCAAGTTTAGCCAAAGCCCTGCTGGCATCCCGCATTGTATTTTTGTTGTAGAACATAAATCGATGCAAACCGAAGCAGACCTTAACCGTAATAGTTACGTGAGGCTTCAGGTAGTTGCCAGTGGAAAGCAAATGCAACAACAGACTCAACATTTGCACGTTGGGCAGGCATTGCAAGTGAGTGGTTTTTTAAATCGCCACGAAGGTCGTAACGGCCTTAGCCAATTGGTTTTGCATGCTCAGCATATAGAAAGAATTATTTGAGGAATTAATCTCATGGCACGTTATTTCAGACGTCGTAAGTTCTGCCGCTTTAAAGCGGAAGGCGTAAAACAAATCGATTACAAAGATCTAGCTACTCTTAGAAACTATGTTACAGAAAGTGGCAAAATCGTACCTAGCCGTATCACAGGTACTAGCGCTAAATTTCAGCGCCAGCTAGCAACTGCTATTAAGCGTGCTCGCTACTTAGCCCTTCTTCCATACACTGACTTACATAAGTAAGCAGCGGATTAACAGTTTTTAAAAGGTGTAGAAACATGCAAGTTATTCTACTAGATAAGATCGCTAACCTAGGTAGCCTAGGTGAACAGGTTGTAGTTAAATCTGGTTTCGCACGTAACTTCCTTTTCCCTCAAGGTAAGGCAGTTCCTGCGACTAAAGCTAACATTGAAACGTTTGACGCTCGTCGTGCAGAACTTGAAGCGAAAATCGCTGAACAGTTAGTTGCTGCACAAGCACGCGCTGAAAAACTAGAAGCATTAGCAGAAGTTACATTAGTATCTAAAGCTGGTGACGAAGGTAAGTTATTCGGTTCAATCGGTACTCGTGACATCGCTGACGCTATCTCAGCTGTTGGTGTTGAAGTTGCTAAGTCAGAAGTTCGTTTGCCTCTAGGTACTATCCGTGAGACAGGTGAATTTGACGTATCAATTTCAGTTCACTCAGACGTAACGGCTACTATTAAAGTAATCGTAATCGCTGAAGCTTAATTTTTAATTAAGCGACAAAAGCCGTGCTATTAGCACGGCTTTTTTGTGTCTGTAATTTGGCTAATTTTAATTAGTTAAGGGCACAGTTAAATAATACCAATCCGCAATAATACTTAATCATTTTGCGGGGCTAAACGTGTCGCTACCTGTGTTAAAAAATTCTCATTTACGACTGCGTGGATGCAGAAGGTAGAGCAATGCAGGAGCAATTGCCGAGAACAACTAAATAGCGAATTTTTTGTCTAGCTATCAACACGTTTTTCCATCCTCAAAATAGATCACTTAATTAAGCGAATTGGTATAAAGCCTCGTACAAGCCCCTTTTTTATTCAATTATTTTTTCATTCCCTTTAAACCTTTTTGAACTGTTATTACGTCTAACTTATCAATACACTAACTCAATAATAATAATTAAAAGGCGACATCACGGATGTTACACGTTAAACCCGAACAAACGCCTTTATGCGAAGCTAAACTCATTGAGCGAGTTAAATCAGGTGATCAAGGCGCATACACAACGCTTTATGAGTTACATATAAAACGAGTCTACGGTTTATGTTTACGCTTATTAGCGGACCAAGCGCATGCTGAAGATGCAGCCCAAGAAGTGTTTGTACAGGTATGGCGTAAAATAGCGCAATTTGACGGTCGCTCGCAGTTTTCTACTTGGCTCTACAGCGTTGCCAGTAATGTTGCGATTAACTACTTACGCAAGCAAAAAAATTGGCTGCAAAAAGTAGTGAGCATTGAACACTGCGGTATGGATGAGCAATCAGCTAATGACTGCAAAGGCTTAAATGGTCTCGATAAATTAATAGTAAGGCTTCCTGAGCGCGCACGTATGGTGTTTGTGTTGTTTGCAATCGAAGGTTACAGGCACGAGGAAATAGCCGATCAGTTAGGTATGGCTGTTGGTTCAAGTAAGTCGCAATATCATCGTGCTAGGCAGCTACTACAAGAGTGGTATGAAAATGAATAAACCAAATTTTGACGACTATTTAAATGAGTCATTAAACACGCTTGATAAAGACATTACGCCACAAAAAGACCTGTGGGCGGGAATTGAGCGAGCAATGGTTAGTAATAAGCAGGACCTAAAAGGCACTGCTATTTGGCCAAAACTAACAGCAATAGCTGCCTGCACATTAGCGGCTTTAATTGCTGTAAATTTATTTGTTATAGCGCCCGAGCCAAAACCCGTAGTGGCTATAAGTGATTACTTTTCGGCGCAAAAAAACAGTTTGTTGGTTGAATATGAAAATAAAGAAGCATTGACCACTAACTGGCAAACGCAGCTACAAGAGCTTGAAAACGCAGAGCAAGCAATAAAGCAAGTTCTTGAAAATGAGCCACAAAACCAAGCGCTACTAACAATGTTAGCGCAAATATATCAACAACAACTTGATTTAATTAACAAGGTGCATGCGCCACGTTGGCAGCACATTTAGGAGTACTACATGAAAGCGATTTTATTAGGACTGAGCTTATTTCCGTTGGCGGTATTAGCGGGTGAAAAAATAGATAAGCAAATAGACGTACCAAGTGGCGGCACTATTTTTATTGAAAACCAACGCGGTGATATACATATTACAGGCTGGGATAAAAACGAATTTAAAGTATCTGGCGAGCTTGATGACAAAGCCGAGGGTTATGAGCTTAAAACAAATGGTGATAAAACTCAGTTTATTGTAAAAATGCCACGTAAATCAAATTGGAGTAATAATGGCGATGGCTCAAGCCTAACCATATTTATGCCTAAAAGCAGTAGTTTAGAGTTTGCTGGCGTTAATGTATCGGTGACTGCAAAAGAGCTAAAAAATGGCGCTGAAGTTGACGTGGTTAATGGCGAAATTACGGTAGATGATATTACTGGCAACATTAAGCTCACCACCGTAAATGGTGATGTAAATGCAGAAAACCTAAGTGGTAATATTCAATTTGAAACCGTAAATGGCGAAATTAACGATAGAGAATCAAGTGGTGAACTACGTTTTAGCGCTGTTAATGGCGATATTAAATCAACCTCAAGCGCCAATGATGTGCGCCTTGAAAATGTAAATGGCGATATAGATTTTACGCTATCGTCAATTAAAAACTTACGTATTAACACGGTGAATGGCGAAGCCGAAGTACATATTAAAGAGCTTTTAAAAGGCGGTGATGTACGTTTTGAATCGGTAAGTGGCGATGGTGATTTTTACTTTCCTGACAGCGTATCTGCAAATTTTGAAATTAAAGCGCACGCTAATGGCAAAATCATTAATAAAGTTACTGGCGATAAAGTCAGTAAAGCTAAATACGGCCCAGCCAGTGATTTAGAATTTAGCATTAATGGCGGTAATGCTAATGTTGAAATGGATACAATTAGCGGGCGCATAGAGCTTCGTATTAAATAACGCTCATTCACCTTCACGATTACAAAAAGCAGGAAAAGATTTCCTGCTTTTCTATTTGCACAGCCCCTTCAAGTCGATAGAATAGAGCCATTCAATTTTACTACTGTGAAGTTATGGCCAAACCAGATAAGCAAGTCGATACACTTAAAGTTCCTCCCCATTCAATAGAAGCTGAACAATCTGTTTTAGGTGGCTTAATGCTTGATAACCAAGCTTTTGACCGCGTAGCGGAGCTTGTTGTATCACAGGATTTTTATACCCGCACGCACAAGTTAATTTTTGAGGCGATGACGGCACTTGCTGAGATTGGCGATCCGATAGATTTAATCACTATTTCTGAAAGTTTAGAAAAAAATAATAAACTGGCAGGAATTGGTGGCTTTGCTTATTTAGCAGAAATAGCTAAAAACACGCCAAGTGCTGCTAACATTGACGCTTACGCAAGTATTGTACGCGAACGTGCTGTTGTACGTGAAATGATTGGCGTAGCGAACGAAATTGCAGAAGCCGGCTTTAACACCGAAGGGCGTACTAGTCACGACTTACTCGATTTTGCCGAAAGCAAAGTGTTTAAAATAGCTGAGCAACGAACAAAAAATAATGAAGGCCCGCAAAGCATTCATAGCATCCTTGAAAAAACCGTTGATAAAATAGAAGAGCTTTATCAATCACCACAAGATGGTGTTACGGGTGTAAGTACAGGTTATGCCGATCTTGATAAAATGACGACGGGCTTACAGCCTTCTGACTTAATTATTGTTGCAGCGCGTCCATCTATGGGTAAAACCACTTTTGCGATGAACCTTGCAGAACATGCTGCAATGACTCAAGACAAACCAGTATTAATTTACTCTCTAGAGATGCCTTCAGAACAAATTATGATGAGGATGTTAGCGTCTCTTGGCCGTATTAACCAAACTAAGGTACGTACTGGTCAATTAGATGATGACGATTGGGCACGACTTTCATCAACAATGGGCTTATTGATGGAAAAAGGTAAAATGTACGTTGATGATGCATCGGGCTTAACACCTACCGATGTGCGTTCACGTGCAAGGCGTATAGCCCGTGACCACGGTGGCATTAGTATGATCATGGTCGATTACTTGCAGTTAATGCGTGTACCAAGCCTTGCTGATAACCGAACGCTAGAAATTGCTGAAATTTCACGTTCACTTAAAGCACTAGCAAAAGAGCTAAAATGTCCGGTTGTTGCGCTTTCGCAGCTTAACCGTACGCTAGAGCAACGTGCCGATAAACGTCCTATTAACTCAGATTTACGTGAGTCGGGGTCGATAGAGCAAGATGCCGATTTAATCATGTTTATTTACCGTGATGAAGTTTATAACGAAGACAGTACTGACAAAGGTATTGCCGAAATTATCATAGGTAAACAACGTAACGGCCCAATTGGTAAAGTGCGTTTAACATTCCAAGGTCAATTTTCTCGCTTTGATAATTACGCGGGACCAGCGGTAGATGACGATTACTAATGCGCCTAGCCACTGCTGAAATTAATTTAGCTGCACTTGCGCATAATTTAGCGCAAGTTAAGTGCTTTGCACCTAACAGCAAAGTAATGGCGGTGCTAAAAGCAAATGCTTACGGGCATGGTTTAGTAACGATTGCGCAGCATTTAAATAATGCTGACGCATTTGCTGTGGCGCGAATAGATGAAGGGCTTGCCCTTCGAGCTGGGGGCTTAACAAAGCCAATAGTTTTACTAGAAGGCTTTTTTAACAAAGCCGACTTACCTATTTTACTCGCTAATAACTTTCAAACTATTATTCATGACGAATACCAATTAGCCGCGCTTGAAAAAGCAAAGCTCGATGCGCCAATAACATGCTGGTTAAAAGTAAATACAGGTATGCATCGACTAGGTATTGCGCCAGAGCAGTTTGAAGAGTTTTATAACCGCTTACAAAAAACACCTAACGCCAAAAATACCGTTAATTTAATGACCCATTTTTCGTGTGCTGATGATGTTGATAATGCCAAAACGGTTCAACAAATCACGTTATTTGATAACTTAGTGAATGGCATTGACCAAGCACATTGTTTATCAAATTCTGCTGGTATTATTGCATGGCCGAGCGGTCATGGTGATTGGGTGCGCCCTGGGCTTATGCTATATGGCGTATCGCCAATGGCAAATAGTATTGGGCAACAACATAAATTAAAACCAGTTATGCGCTTAACTACGCGCGTAATTGCAGTGCGTAATGTACCAGCTAATGAGGCGGTAGGGTATGGCGGACGTTGGAAAAGCGATAAACCAACCAAGTTAGCTGTTGTGGCTATGGGTTATGGCGATGGTTATCCTCGGCACGCTAAAGAGGGCACACCAGTAATAATTGGTAAGCAGCGTTATGGTATTGTTGGCAGTGTTGCTATGGATATGATTAGCGTAGATATAGGCGCTAATGAGCACAATATTAAAGTGGGCGACAGAGTCACTATGTGGGGCCCTGAGCTACCAGTTGAAGAAATAGCATTATGCGCTGATACTATCCCTTACGAGCTATTATGTAATATTACACCGCGCGTAAGTTATGAGTATCAGCGTTAATACAGCTATAAAGCGGTATTTACTCTTTTATAAAGTAAACGTCGCTAAAGCCCATACGGGCAAATTCTTGGTCGCGAAAGTTACGAACAGAAGCAGACCCTTTTGAGGTCATTTCTATTTGCTGTACCATGCTTAAGTAATTAGTCAGATCAATACCTTCGGCGGCAGCAATTGCTTGATACATGTCATGGTATTTATCTTTGGCGAAATTAATCTCGCGTGGTTCGTTTTTAAATTTGTAGGTTATTCTACGTGCCATATTAAGCTCATTTCAATTGAGTGTTGCAGTGATTTTACACTGTATTTAATAACGGCTCTAGCATTGAATGACTTGTTGTAATTGGTAATTAAAATAAAGAGTCAAAAATGAAATTATCTGTAGAGATCAGTAAATATCCACTTCACCAAGATTACATCCCGTTTATTCAGGGCTTTATTGACAGATTAAACGAATACGATGATTTAAAAGTGATTACTAACACGTTATCAACGCAAATTTTTGGTGATTACGATTTAGTAATGCAGGTGTTAAATACCGAAATTAAACGTTCATATGAAGAATTTGGTAAAGCTATTTTTGTATGTAAGTTTCTCTCTGGCGACTTATCGCCTGAATAACCTATAATACCAACCTGCATAAATATTTGATCAATTTAACGAATTAAATTGCACTATAACGTCATTAAAAATTTTTTATTTAGAACAACTAGATACAAAAATTTTTGCCTAGTTCTAGCGTAATTTTCTTAACGTTAAATAGACCCCGTATATAAGCAGATTGGTATAACAATCGGCACAACTAAACGGTAATTGCATAATATGGACTTTTTAACACAAACCTTAAGTGGTTTTACAGCAATGTCGCATTGGGAGTATATTGCGGTAGGGTTGTCGATGGCTTATTTATTATTAGCAATAAAAGAAAGCTTATGGTGTTGGCCTGCGGCATTTTTTAGCACGCTCATTTATACAATAATGTACTGGAATGGCGCATTACTTATGGAGTCGTTACTTAATTTTTATTATATGTATATGGCTGTATTTGGCTGGGTTGTATGGCGTAAAGGCAAAGCTGCAAATTTAAATATTACATCGTGGTCGATAAACCGTCATGCTGTTTTAATTAGTTTAACAACCGTAGCTGCAATAGTTATTGGTTACGTTATGCAAAATTATACTCATGCCGATTTTGCTTATCTTGATAGTTTTACAACATGTTTTGCCGTAGTAACTACTTACTTAGTGGCTAAAAAAGTCCTCGAAAACTGGCTGTACTGGATTGTAATAGATGCCGCTTCTATGTATTTATATTACGAAAAAGGCTATTACCCAACGCTAGCACTCTTTATATTTTATACCATTATGGCAGCGTGGGGCTTTAAAACCTGGTACGAAGAGTACGAACAAAGCCAAGCTAAGCCTCTAGCACAGCTTTAATCAATGATTGAGCATACCCAGTTAGTAAAAATGTGTAGTGCGTTTATAGAGCCTACAAGCATTGTTTCAAGCGAGCGATTACTTAATGGCTTTAGTAACGATAATTTTTTAATACGTACCGAGCAACAAGGGTATTTGTTAAAGTGTTATAAAAGCCATTGGCCAAGTGACAGCCTTGAAGCGCAGCGCTTTTTAAGTGACTTTAATATATGCCCTGCGCCTATTTGGCTTGATAAAGAAAACGGTCGTGCGGTATTTAATTATATTGAAGGCAAGAGCGCGCAATCGGATATAACGCTTTGCTTTATTAATAAACTTGCTCAAGTGCACAATTACAAAGTGTCTACCGCGCCAATGGATATAGCTAAAGAGCTTCATTTTTATCAAAGCACCCACGTATATACGCAATACAAACCTCAAATAGAGAAGGCACTCAAAGCCGTTGCAGCTATGTCATTTAATGGAGGCTTTTGTCATAACGACTTAGTAAAAGATAACATTATTGTAAATGCTTCAGGCATGTATTTAATTGACTTTGAATATGCACAAACTAACGATGTGTATTTTGATTTGTCAGCCCTTGCAGTGAGCTTTAATCTTAATGAGAGCAGTGAAAGTGCATTGTTAAATAACTATAAAAATAGTATCGATAAAACAAAAACGTTTAATCCTTCA
Organism: Pseudoalteromonas sp. 31A1; assembly: GCF_011378815.1. Taxonomy (NCBI): domain Bacteria; kingdom Pseudomonadati; phylum Pseudomonadota; class Gammaproteobacteria; order Alteromonadales; family Pseudoalteromonadaceae; genus Pseudoalteromonas; species Pseudoalteromonas sp. 31A1. The sequence continues at coordinate 397,803 of NZ_WTKY01000001.1, forward strand.
ATGGATAAGCTGAATTATTATAAGCTGTTTTTTTTAGTGTTATGTATTGGCTGGTATGAAGAGCGCAGCATAACTAGTAAATCTGTAATGTTACGCGCGCAGCTAACTAAACTCGTTAATAATACTTTTTGTAGATGTTAAAGACCACCAAAGCGCTCGGCGAGCTCTTTGTATTTTGTTACTTCGGCTGTATCAAATTGTGGTTCACCATTTTCATCTTCTGATTTAGCAATTAATAAACTTTCTCTAGAGAGACGTTTTACACGCTCTACTTTTACACCTAAAAACTCAGCAACTTGCTCAGTAGACATTAAACTCATCATTATTTCCTCGTATTAAATCCATCCGCACAGCGACAATCATAGTTTCAATGTTACTAAACCGTTACTGTTTCCTATTCAATAAGAATAAATAGCGTGTTTTTAAGCCATTGTGAAGTGTTTTATTTAAAAGAGTTTAATTAATAAGCATATAAGCTGATGTTACTGGTATTTATTTAAAGATCTCTTTATCATTGCTGATGCTAAAGCACTGATATCGCGAGTTGGTGTGGCGGCAACAAATGTGCTCTCGTGGTGAAATGGATATCACGTGGCCCTCCGGAGGCTAAGTTGTAGGTTCGATCCCTACCGAGAGCGCCATTTGCTTTTACATCTACTAATATTCCCCTCTATATTATCTAGCTTTTCATTAATTACTTTTGTATTTAAAAATGTATTACTGCATAAATTTTGAAATTTTATTGTAAGAACAGCTTTCTAGTTATTTATACAATGCAAAATTGCATTATTCAAAATGTTATCTAACGTTATGTATGCATATACGACGAAATTATAAATGAGGAAAACCGATTCAATGTTAAATAGTCAGTTAGAAATACTCGCTCAAGGACATGCTTATCTTGAAAGTGTAACTAAAGAGGATTATTCGCAAATCGTTGCTCCTAATTTCATTAGTTCAGTTGGGTCACATATGCGCCACATTATCGATCATTACCAATCTTTAATGACGGGCTTTGGTATAAATAATATTGATTACGATAGTCGCCTACGCGGCAGTAATATTGAAAGTAACCCCTGTGAAGCTATAAAAAAAATTGCCGAGATAGCATCGTGGATTGAACAGCTAAGTCCAGATGATTTTAATAAACCGCTGTTACTTTCAAGCGAAGTATCAATTAAAAGTAAAAATGTACAAACTGTAACAACCTCATTAGCACGAGAGCTTATATTTGTAGGAAGCCATGCAGTACATCACTATGCGATGATTTCACAAATTACCTTTGCACAAAAAGCATCATTCGACCAGAACTTTGGGTTAGCACCAAGTACAGCCACTTTTTTGAGAGAAAAAAGCCAACAAAGCCAATTAAAATCACTGCAAAGTTAATATGTGCACTTTAAGTTACTTTCTAACTGATGATGGCTACGAGTTGTTTTTTAATCGTGATGAACAAAAAACGCGAGAAATGGCAATCGCCCCGAGTAAGCACACAGATAACGCAATTTACCCTATCGATCCGCAAGGGGGTGGTACTTGGCTTGGTGTATCGCATTGGGGGCAAACATTAGCTTTATTAAACGATTATCAAAGTGCATTTGATATAACTGCCGTAAAGCACAGCAGAGGCCTCTTAATCCCGCATTTACTAAGCAATAATACCCCTGCATTGTCTCAATTAAAAAATATGGATTTATCGGGTTACGCGCCTTTTAAATTGTGTATTTTTCCGGATAAATTATCGCTAAATAATGGGCACATCGCTTTTGTTCGGTGGGACACAAAAAAATTAATCGATTGCCAAGTTGAATCGCTTGCAACGTCGTCTGGCGTTGAGCTAGAAACAGTTACACAAAAGCGTAAACAACAATTTAAGCAATTTATTGACTTAAGATATCCTGCAAGTGAGCAGTTTTTAGCATTTCATTACAGCAAAGCTGATCAAGGCCAATATGGTGTAAATATGCAAAGAGAAGATGCAATGACAGTCAGTATTAGTCATATTAAAGTTGGTAACACTATACGCTTTAATTATTTTGATAAGCAGTCTCAGCTCATTAGCAGCATTAGTTGTTTAAAAGTGGCTGCAGCTTAACTAAATATTTTTATAGCTGTTACATAACTAAAAAAGTCGACGCAATTAATTGCGTCGACTTTTTTGTTGCTCTATTTTCATCTGCAGTATTAATACAGCAGATGAAAATTATGAGTGATTTATATAATCATCTTTTTTATCACCAAGGTAGAGCTTAAGTAGCTTTTCAGGCGCACTTGGTAGGTGCACACTTAAAAGTAATCCTGGGGTGTGATTAAAGTTACTGTCAATTCCCATACAATGAAATTGAGCGCCTAGCTTATGATATTGCTTTAATAAAATTGGTATGTCTTTTTTGTCTTCTTCTATTCCCATAACCAATGTTGATACATGATCTATGTTTAACGTGTGATCACTAATGAAGTCTTCAAACTCTGGATGAATTTTATTATTAAAAGGCGTATTGGCGCTAACACCTTGTTTATTATTAACCATTGCATGGTCAATAATTGCGACAGAACGAGGGTCGTAAAGCTTACTTAATGAAACAGTGCCATATAAAGTCCTATAACGTGGGTTTTGCGCCATAAACGCACCGATCCCTTTAAATAGCAGTAATAAGCCATGGTAACTGCCTTGATGTTTTTGAACTATAAACGAGCGACCCATTTCCAAGCACGGCTGTTGTTGATTAATAAAAGAGGGTTCAAAATTAAACATTTGCGATAAATAAAGGGCGCTCACGTCGCTATTTTTTTGTAATAAATCAGTTTGTCCAATTCGATAAGCTCCAATGATCTCTTCATTTTTATGATCAAAAATAAATAAATGCATGTAGGTTGCGTCAAACTTATCGGTATCACATGGCTCGCCGCTTCCTTCGTTTAATGTACGAAAGGTTATTTCTCTAAGGCGTGTTATTTCAGCAACACAATTAGGTATTTGATCTTGATAACCGTAATAAACGGAGTAACTTTTAAAGTCTAATAAGTGCTGCTCGCTTGGTAAGCTAGCAAGTTCACTCGTCATTTTTGTTTTATCAACATCCTGCATAATCGCTTTTAGTTGCATTGACTGGGCATCGTCTTGCCAAGGTGTTACAAAGCGTTCATCGTTTAAATAGCAAAGCAGGCGTGCAATATCGTTAATGTCGTCAGTTTTCTCAAATTTATTTAATAACTTGGGTGTAAGTAAATTACCAGCACCTAAATTAATGGACCTTTTTTGAATTTTAAGTAATTCACGTATTAGCATTAATAATCTAAATCGGTAGTAAATACGTCCCAAATTGTAAAACATAGGGCTATTTTGACCACTAATAAACACAGGTAATAAAGGGGCTTGTGTTTTTAAGGCTAGTTGAGCCGCTAAGCGATTCCATTGACCGTCGGTTACACGTTGTTTTTTTGATTGAAAAAACGAAACCCTGCCAGCAGGAAAAACCACAAGTAGGCCATCATTTTTAACATGACTAAAACACTGTTTAATTGCGCTGGTATTAATGGCTGCTTTTGGTTTTAGTGGATTAGCAAAAATAAAATAATCTTTAATTTCTGTAAATATTTTTAAACCAACGTTAGCCATTACTTTAGTATCGCTACGATAATGGGTGAGTAATTTGGCAATTATTACGCCCTCAATCATGCCATAAGGATGGTTACATACTACTATGCAAGGGCCTTGCTTAGGTATTTTGTTAATAACACTTTGTGCGCCAAGTACATTAATACCCAATACATTTAAAAGCTTTTCACTAAACTCCTGCTTATCTAAACCCGATAAATTATTAGAGAGGTATATATCACGCAGTTTATTTATACCTAATAAGCTATCGAGCAGTGGAGCGGCTGCTTTTAATATATGACCCAAAGGCGAGGCTGTGTTTATTGCAGCCACACTTAGGTTTGATACGGGGTGGTTTAGTTTTGTCATATATTAGTACTCTTAAGAATTTAAAGCAGTTGTTATTAAGTGCTGTGTATATTGAGACCGAGGCAAAACAATATTATGTTCAAGAAAGGTTAATAAAGTTCGCTTTTTTATAATGATTAGATAAATTTTATAGCTAAATCACCTGCTTTTTAGTGATAAGCAATTTAGTGTAGTTGAGATGAAAGCGTTTAATTATTAAAAAGTAAAATAATCAGAATTACAATGCAGCTCAAATAGGGCTGTAAATAATGCTTTTAGTTATATATAACTACTTACAACTCAAAAACTAGACTTTTAGGCTTAATTAATGCTATTTAAGGTACATATTCCTTAATAGAAAAATCCCGCCTTTATGCTAATTACTTTGCCCGTATCTGAGCTTACTCCTGGTATGTATGTTGATAGCGTTACTAAGCAACATGAAGGGATCAATAGCATAAAAATTAAGACCAGTGGCTTAGTGCGCGATAGATCTATTATTAAGCGTTTAGTCTCTGAAGGGGTGCTTGAGCTGCTTATAGATTTTGCTAAAGGTGATGCCCCAGTTCCTGCCAAATATAAGCCTCAAAGCAAACCTAAAACATCTAATAGCCAGCAAAAAGCCGAAAAAACACCTATAGCAATCTCAATTGAACAAGAATTTGCTAAAGCGAGTGTCAATTACGATCAGCATGGCCGAAAGCTACAGTCGTTATACGGTGACTTAACATCTGGCCTGAGTGTTAATATAAAAGTGCTTGATGAAATAGCCAGCGAAATAGTCAGCTCAGTTTTTCGTAACGCCAACGCCATGACTATTCTTACTCGTATAAAAGATAAACACAGCTATAACTGGCGGCATATGATCAACTGCGCCATTTTTACCGCTGTATTTGCTAAATACTTAGGGTACAAAATGGCTGTTGTGCAAGAGCTTGCCATGGGCGCGTTACTTCATGATTTAGGCCAAGCTAAATTACCGCAGGGTATATTTTCAAAGCCAACTAAGGTTACTAATAATGAGCTCTTAGCGATTAAAAAGCATGTAGCTCAAGGTTTGGGTTTAGTTAAAGGCGAGAAGGGTATAACACCCCTTATGCTTGATATGATAGTGAATCATCATGAGCGCTTAGATGGCTCTGGTTATCCGCGAGGCCTACAGGCAGAGAAGTTAAGTCGTCCAGCGCGTATAATGGCAATTGTAGATGTGTACGATGCAATGACTGCCGATAGAATGCATCAAGATGGTGATGAACCAATCAACGCATTGCGGTACTTATTAGCCAATAAGCAATTGTTTGATGGTGAGTTAGTACAGCGTTTTATAAAGTGTTTAGGGGTTCATCCGGTAGGAACTATTGTAAAATTAACGAATGAACGTTTAGCCTTAGTGCTTGAAGGGAACGTATTAAATCCTATTAAACCTAAAATTAAGCTATTTTATAATGCTAAGCACAATCATCATGTTACACCGAAAGACATCGATTTAAGTGAGCACACCCAAGAGCTTAAAATACTATCAAGTGTTAAGCCCTTAGATTATCAGATTAATTTGTCTCGCCTGCTAAAAGAGCATTTGTTGAATTAGCCTTACTGCATTGTCTTTTTTTAGTTTGTTTTGCAGAAATAAACGCACCCAAAAAGCAATTTCCCATCAGTGTTAACCATAACAAAGTGCCTAGCTCTACGTGCAATGCAAAACAACACAGCGCTAAAGAGATCAACGCATTTAACATTGCCCCTAGCCAATAATGGTTTACGGGGTTATCGCATTGTCCTGCTTGAGTACATGCGCAGTAGTTTGCTTTGTAAAAGCAAAACACACTCGCCCCACAAAATATTAGCCCTGTAATAATAAATAAAATGATCACAGTTTTACTTCCATTGCGATTTTATAATGAGTGTAAGTTGCTACTAACTCCCAGTCAATCTAAATGATAATTAATTACATTTAGAGTGTTTACTCTAATACCACACTTCTCATCCGATGAGTTTTAAATAGTTGTTAAAATGTCGTTAAAAAACATGTTTTTTACTGTCTTTTGCCGTATTCATAGAGTTTTTTACAAAAAATTAAGGTAGTGTAATCGGGTTTTAAATCCTAATAACAACACACATAGTACCCAGACAGTCAGTTTGGTTAAGGACTCAACAATGAAATTTTCTAAAACCCTTATTGCAGCTTCGCTTGCATTTGTTTCAGCTGATAGCTTTGCAGCTGCGTTTCAATTATCAGAGCAAAATGCATCGGGTTTAGGCCGTGCATACGCTGGTGAAGCTTCTATCGCAGACGACGCGTCTGTAGTTGCACGTAACCCTGCACTAATGACTTTATTTAAAGAAAAGCAACTAAGTGTTGCTGCTATTGGCGTAATCCCAGATGTAAGCTTAGAAGGTGAAGGCGCGCCAACTGGTATTGATCAATCTTCATTAGATGACGATAGCATTGCACCAAGTGCAGTGGTACCAGCAGCTTACTTTACTATGCCTTACAACGATAAAGTATCGCTTGGTTTTGGTGCATTTTCTAACTTTGGTTTATCAACAGACTTTGACGATGACTACTCAGCAGGACAGATTGCTGGTAAAACAGAAATCTTCACCGTTAACTTAAATGCAAGCGTTGCTTATAAAGTTACTGAAAAGTTTAGCTATGGTATTGGCTTAAACGTAATTTACGCTGATGCAACTATTGTGCGTCATGCTGGCTCTGGTTTACCATTTGCTTCAAGCACTGAAGTTGTGAACTTGGAAGGTGATGATACAGGTTACGCTTTAAATGTTGGTTTAATGTATCAGCTAGATGATAACAGCCGTTTTGGTTTTAATTATCGTACAGAAACAGATATTACATTCGAAGGTGATTACTCGAATCAAATACCAACAGCTTTTGGTGGATTAAATGGAACTGAATTACCTGGTTCTGTTGAAATAACACTTCCTGCAATAGCTGAATTTTCAGGTTCTCATCAGTTAGATGAAAAACTTGGTCTTCATTACAGTATTTTATGGACAGGTTGGAGTAGCTTTGATTCATTAGAAGCACAAGTTACAGCTCCAACTGGCGATAAATTTAGCGCATTTAATAAAGATGAAAGCTTCTCTGATTCATACCGTTTCGCTGTTGGTTCAGATTACCAATATAACGAAGATTTATTACTTCGTGCTGGTGTAGCATTTGATCAGTCTCCAGTATCACAAGATCACCTGTCGATCTCTATCCCAGATACAGATCGTTTTTGGTTCTCATTCGGTGGTAACTACACAATTGATCAAAGCTCTAACGTTGATCTTGGTGTAAGTATTATCCGTGGTAAAACTCAGAACTTTGAAGAAGATGGATTTGAGTTTGAGTCAGAAGGTAATGCAGTACTTATTGGCGCTCAGTACAACTACAAGTTTTAATGTAGAAGTGTCTTGTGGTTAATCACAGGGCACAAAAAAGCCGCTCACTTTAATTAAAGTGAGCGGCTTTTTTAATGCCTATTAAATAGTGTTAATAGGCATTTTATGAAAGCTTATAAGCTTTCTATTTTAGTTTTTTGCTCAAGTAGCTTAGTTTTAGCATCGCTAAATTCAGCCAGTTTTGCATTTTCTTTAGCAAGTACCGCTTCAGGTGCGTTGTTTACAAACTTTTCGTTAGCAAGTTTGTTTTGTACTTGTGCTAGGCCTTTTTCTGCTTTTTCGAGTTGCTTATTAATACGCGAAAGCTCGGCTTCCACATCAATTAAGCCCGCCATTGGGATCATGATCTCAAGGTTGCCAACATAAGACGTTGCACATGCTGGTGCATCGTCTTTGTTTTCAAGCATTGTAAACTCTTCAATTTTTGCAAGTGATGCTAAAAATGATTTGTTTTCTTCAATACGGCGCATGTCGTCACTTGATGCATTAGCAAGTAATACGCTAAGCGGTTTACTTGGACTAATATCCATTTCACCACGAATATTACGAATAGCTAAAATGAATTGTTTAACCCACTCTAAATCTTCCATTGCTTTAGCATCAACGCTCGCCTCGTTGTATACAGGGAACGGCTGAACCATAATACTGGTGTTATCTGTTTCAAGGCCTGCAAGTGGTGCAACACGTTGCCAAATAGTTTCAGTGATGTATGGCATCATTGGGTGCATTAAACGCAGTAAGCTTTCAAGTACTGTTATTAGCGTATGGCGTGTACCACGTTGCTGCGCTTCATTACCTTTAAACAATACTGGTTTAGTTAGCTCTAAGTACCAATCACAAAATTGGTTCCATGTGAATTCGTAAAGCGTGTTAGCAGCTAAGTCAAAACGGTAGTTATCTAGATGTTCTGTGTAGGTTTTAACGGTAGCTTCATATTGACTTAAAATCCAACGGTCAGCTAATGAGAACTCTTTATCTGTTAATACAGTATCTACATTACTTCCTAGCCCAGTAAAACCACAATCTAGCTCTTCTGTGTTCATTAGTACGTAACGGCTCGCGTTCCATAATTTATTACAGAAGTTACGGTAACCTTCAAGGCGGTTCATATCCCAGTTAATATCACGACCGGTTGATGCCATTGCAGCAAGCGTAAAGCGAAGGGCGTCGGTGCCGTGTGCTTCAATACCGCCTGCAAATACTTTACGCGTATCTTTTTCGATTTTAGCGGCAAGTTTTGGCTGCATCATATTACCAGTACGTTTTTGTACTAGGTCTTCAAGTTCAATGCCGTCAATCATGTCTAGTGGGTCAAGTACGTTACCTTTTGACTTAGACATTTTATCGCCATTATCGTCACGTATTAAGCCAGTTACATATACGGTTTTAAACGGAACTTGTGGTTTGCCATTTTCGTCTTTTACAAAGTGCAGCGTCATCATAATCATGCGTGCAACCCAGAAGAAAATAATATCAAAACCAGTTACCAACACGTCAGATGGGTGGAAGGTTTTTAAATCATCAGTATTTTCAGGCCAACCTTGTGTAGAGAAAGTCCAAAGCGCTGATGAGAACCACGTATCAAGTACGTCTTCGTCTTGGCTTAGCGTTACGTTATCTGCAATGTTGTTTTCACGGCGTACTTCAGCTTCGTCGCGACCAACAAATACGTTACCTTCATTGTCGTACCAAGCTGGGATACGGTGACCCCACCAAAGCTGGCGTGAAATACACCAATCTTGTACGTCGTTCATCCACGAGAAGTACATGTTTTCATATTGCTTAGGTACAAATTGAATATCGCCGTTTTTAACAGCGTCTTTTGCAGGCTCAGCAAGTGGTGCAACACGTACATACCATTGGTCTGTAAGTAGTGGCTCAATTACCACACCAGAGCGGTCGCCGTAAGGAACAGTTAAACCATGGTCTTCAATTTTTTCAAGTAGGCCAAGTTCTTCAAATTCTGCCACAATTGCTTTACGCGCTGCAAAACGATCAAGTCCATGTAGACGCTCAGGAATTGGCGCATCAAACTCAAGTTCTTTACCGTCAAAGGTGTATGTTTCACCTTGGGTAAGAATAGCGGCGTCTTTATCGAAAATGTTGATCATCGGCATTTGATGACGCTTGCCCACTTCGTTATCGTTAAAGTCGTGTGCTGGCGTTATTTTTACACAACCCGTGCCTTTATCTTTATCGGCATGCTCATCAGCAACAATTTTAATACGACGATTAACGATAGGTAATAAAATCTCTTTACCGATTAAATCTATGTAGCGTTCGTCATCAGGGTTTACTGCAACACCTGAGTCGCCAAGCATGGTTTCAGGACGTGTTGTTGCTACTACAATGTAGTCTTTTCCGTCTTGTGTTGTAACGCCATCAGCCAGTGGGTAACGTAAGTTCCACATATGGCCTTTTTTGTCTTTGTTTTCAACTTCAAGATCAGAAATAGCCGTGTGTAATTTAGGATCCCAGTTTACTAGGCGCTTGCCACGGTAAATTAGGTTTTCTTTATGAAGGCGTACAAACACTTCTTTAACGGCTTCAGATAAGCCATCGTCCATAGTAAAGCGTTCACGATCCCAATCAACCGATGCGCCTAGGCGACGAAGCTGCTTGGTAATAGTGCCACCCGATTCTTTTTTCCATTCCCAGATTTTATTAATAAAATCTTCGCGGCCTAAATCGTGGCGTGTTTTACCTTCTTCGGCATGCAGTTTACGCTCAACCAACATTTGCGTTGCAATACCTGCGTGGTCAGTACCTACTTGCCATAATGTGTTGTTACCTTGCATACGTTTAAAACGCGTTAGGGTATCCATTATTGTATCTTGGAAGGCGTGGCCCATGTGTAAGCTACCAGTGACATTTGGCGGCGGGATCATAATTGAATATGGTACGCCTTTGCCAGATGGCTTAAAGTAGCCTTTTTGTTCCCAGTCTTGATATAGAGACTGTTCAATATCTTGCGGATTGTAGGTTTTATCCATTACACAGAACCTTAAATAAGTACTTAAATTAGTTGGTTAGTTTGCCTGATTGGCTAGCTATTAATATCTTGCGTGGTGAGATTGGCACCGAGTTGGCGTAGCTTTTTAAAACGCTCGCGGGCTGCTTGTTTAGCCGCTGCTTCTACGGGTACAAAATCAAAAACTTGGTTAAACCGACGAATGTAATCCGGTAATTGAGTAGCCAAGTTAATTAAAACTTTACGATTGCCAACAGGTGGCGTAATACCAATTTCTACAGGTGCGCCGCCTTTAGGGCCTTCACCTTGTAAATTATGTGGCACAAAACTATCTGGATCGAATGCCCAAATTATTTCATCAATGGCACAGGCTGCTTCGTTATCGTTAACACAAATAAACACACGCTGCCCATTTCGATACTGATCGGCCGCAATTTGAGCAGCCAAAGCAAAATGATCGTCAGCCTTCGCTTTAGACTCATCTTGTTGCTTTAGAACGAAAAATTTAGCGTTCATGTTCATTGTATCGGGGTTTCCCATGACATTGAATGTATACCAAATTGATATACATAAATTAAGAGGCAGATTTTGCCATATAACGGGGTTTGCTTCAATTAATACACAAATAAATAAGGCGCCAAATGGCGCCTTATAAGTAGCTAAACAGTGTGTTTAATCTTGAGCGGCTTCACTTACGCCAGCTCTATTTAATAAATACTGAGTAAGCATTGGTACAGGACGACCCGTTGCGCCTTTTTTAGCGCCACTGCGCCACGCTGTACCGGCAACATCTAAATGCGCCCAATGATACTTTTTAGTAAATTTAGACAAGAAACATGCCGCAGTAATAGTACCCGCAGAGCGTCCACCTAAGTTTGTAAAGTCAGCAAATGGGCTTTCTAGCTGATCTTGATAGTCATCCCATAACGGTAACTGCCATGCACGGTCGCCACTTTGCTCAGACGCTTTTAATAAATCGTGTGCAAGTGGGTTATGGTTTGATAGTAAACCAGTCGCATGCGCGCCAAGGGCTACAATACAAGCGCCAGTAAGTGTTGCTACGTCAATAACGGTATCTGGATTAAAGCGTTCAACGTACGTTAGTGCGTCGCACAATACTAAACGACCTTCAGCGTCGGTGTTTAACACTTCAACTGTTTGCCCCGACATTGTTGTTAAAATATCACCCGGGCGATACGCGTTTGAGCCAGGCATATTTTCACAGCCAGCTAAAACACCAATAACGTTAATTGGCAATTGCATTTGTGCAAGTGCACGCATTGCGCCAATAACACCTGCAGCGCCGCCCATGTCGTATTTCATTTCGTCCATGCCTTCGCCTGGTTTTAATGAAATACCGCCTGAGTCAAACGTTAAGCCTTTACCAACAAGTACAATAGGGGCTTGGTCGTCAGCGGCGCCTTTGTAGTTAATAATCGACATAATCGATTCGTTATCACTACCTCGGCCAACAGCTAGGTAAGAATTCATACCTAGTTCTGCCATTTGCTTTTCGCCAATAATATCAACAGTGATGTTGTCAAAATTAGTTGCCAACTCTTGTGCTTGCTCGCCTAAGTACACTGGATTACAAATATTTGGTGGCATATTAGCCACGTCTTTACACAGCTTACTACCTGCAGCAATGGCTAAACCATGCTCAATGGCACTTTCGCCAATCGTTAGTTCGCGTCGTGTTGGTACGTTAAACACCATTTTACGAAGCGGACGACGAGGATCTACTTTTTTACTTTTTAATTGGTTAAACGTATATAAGCAATCTTGTGTTGTTTCTACTGCTTGACGAACTTTCCAGTAAGTGTCGCGACCTTTAACGTGTTGCTCTGTTAAAAAGCAGACTGCTTCCATAGAGCCTGTTTCGTTTAAGGTATTAATAGTTTTAGAAATAATTTGTTTATATTGCTTATCATCAAGCTCGCGCTCTTTACCACAACCAACAAGCAATATGCGCTCGCTTAATACATTGGGTACATGATGCAATAATAAAACTTGGCCTGGCTTACCTTCTAAGTCGCCACGGCGAAGTAAATTAGAGATATAGCCATCACTAATTTTATCGAGTTGTTCACCAATGGGGGATAACCTACGTGGCTCGTAAACGCCAACCACAATACATGCGCTGCGCTGTTTTTCTGGGCTACCACTTTTTACGTTAAATTCCATTGTCACTCCTGATTTTGAGTCATTTAAGTTAGTAAGTTGGGGCTAAAAAAGTATTTTCTAGTCTTATCTACGTAACTTATGTAAGGATAATTCTTATTTTAGCTGATTTTGCTAGACTCTTACTGTGTAATTGAACTTTATATGCTTAAGGGCTACTAATGCAACATTATATCGTGCACTTAGGTAGGATAATTAAATTTGATGGCTTATAATAATAGCCTATTTGCCGGTATTAATTGGGTAAAATAGCTATTTAACTATTCAATTCTCACTATCGTAGTGAAATTCCATGTTTAACAGGGGCGAGCATTGCTAATATTCCGTTATTTGACCGCTGAGGTTTTAAAATCGCAGGTCGCCGTATTTTTAACTTTAATGACAATATTTTTGTCACAAAAGTTAGTTGGTATTTTAGGTGATGCCTCTGAGGGCAGCATTCCTGCTAAATTAGTGCTATCGATGATTGCACTAAAGCTTCCACAACTAGCCTCGCTAATACTTCCGCTGAGTATATTTTTAGGCATTATTTTGGCTTACAGCCGTATATATGCAGATAGCGAAATGACCGTCCTTAAAGCCTGTGGCGTAAGTGAATGGTATGTTGTGCGCGTAACGCTTATATCAAGCGTTGGGCTTGCCATATTAGCCGCTGCATTGACTATGTATATAGCGCCGTGGGCAAGCGAGCAAGAGTATCAATTGAAAGAACAAGCCAAAGCCGATGCGGGGTTATCTGCGCTCAGAGCTGGGCGGTTCCAAGAAACCGGTAACGAAAAAGCCGTGGTGTTTATTCATAATATTGAAAAAGGCGGCAAAGAGCTCAATAAGGTATTTGTTGCACAGTTACCCGATAGCGAAAAAGGCAATCTAGCGCGCTTAGTATATGCAGAGCAAGGTGTTGTGGTTGAAGCCGTAAATGGTGAGCAACAGCTAGTACTAACAGACGGTAAACGTTACGAAACAGACGGCACAACGCCTGCACTTAATTTAACAGAATTTGATGGTTACAGCGTACAAATACGAGAGCAAGAAATAGAGCATCAACGCCGTAAATTAGAGGCTGTGCCAACTAACCAATTATTGGCTATAAACACTCCTGAATCTATTGCTCAATGGCAATGGCGACTCGCTATTCCGTTATCAATCCCGCTACTTACCTTACTGGCAGTACCGCTAAGTGTGGTTAATCCTCGCCAAGGTAAATTTGCAAAACTAGTGCCTGCTATTAGCTTGTACTTAGGCTACTTTATTTTACTAAATGCCGCTAAATTTGCAGTTGAAGATGGCAAAATCCCGCCTTCAATCGGCTTGTGGTGGATTCATCTAAGTGCCTTGTTTATAGGTGGGTTATTAATTATAAAAGGGCGACCACTGGGCGCTTGGCTTAAAGCCGTAGTAACTAAGCGGGAGTTAGGCTCATGATGAAAACGCTTGATTGGTATTTAGGCCGCAGTATTTTACAAACTACCGGCTTTGCATTGTTGGTACTTGTTGGTATTAGCACCTTAATTAAATTTATCGACCAGTTAAAGTCGGTAGGGCGCGGCAGTTACGACTTAATGACTGCAATGCTTTACACGCTTTACACAATACCTGGCGATTTAGTGGTGTTTTTTCCGATGGCTGCGCTAATTGGTGGCTTAACGGGTTTGGGGGCACTTGCCTCAAACAGTGAGCTTGTAGTGATGCAAGCCGCTGGTATGTCGCGCTTACAAATAATTGGCTCTGTGATGAAAACGGCCATATTTATGGCTATCTGTATGATGGCATTGGGCGAATGGGGCGCACCTGAAGCACAATTGCACGCTAAAGAAATGCGTAACCAAGCAATACATGGCGGCGATGTGTTTAATACACAAAAAGGTGTATGGGCTAAAGACGGCAATAATTTTATTAATATTGAAGATGTTGATGAAAACGGCAGGCTTAACGGGGTGCATATGTACCACTTTGATAAATCGTTAGAGCTTACCCAAATTACTAAAGCAAGAGATGCACTGAGCCGAAAAGATGGCTGGCTACTTCGTGACGTTAATAAAGTTATTATCACTAGCGAAAAAACCACAACAGAGCAATTACCAGAAGAGTTTTACCCTTCGCAACTCACAGCTGAAAAGTTAGGGGTTGTTTCGGTAAAACCGGAGTCACTTTCATTTACTGGGCTTTGGTCGTATTTAAGTTACTTAGAGCAAAACGAACAAGACACAAGTACCTACGAGCTTGCTCTATGGCGTAAGTTGATGCAGCCAGTATCTGTTGCGGTAATGCTGCTGGTGGCGCTCTCGTTTATATTTGGCCCGCTGCGTACCGTTACTATGGGCGCACGTATTATTATGGGAGTTGTTACAGGGATTGTGTTTCACTTAACTAATGAAATATTTGGCCCTGTCGTTATGGTTTACCAAATACCTGCCATTATAGGGGCGGTATTACCCAGTATTATATTTATAGGCTTTGCGACATATTTGATGAATAAACGGGTATAGATTTACCTATTCAAAGCATGAAAAAGGGTGACCACTGGTCACCCTTTTTGCTTTTTAACTACTGCTTAATTACCGCTTAACTCACGATTTGAAAAGTTGGTATTAATCAAGCTCACTATAAATACGTCTGTTTTCTTCTTTAGTAAGTGCAATAACTTCTGTTTTAGAGATGTAATCTTGCAGTGCTTTTTTGTTTTTAAAATCTACTAACACCACCAAATTACCTAAACCGAGTAAAGCGCTAACGCTGCGGATAATTGATTGCGGCCAGCTAATTAAATTACCCTCAAGAGTTTGTACTTTTAAACGCCATGCACGCATGCCAATGGTTTGCCCGCTTTTAGTCCAAAAGTAGCCAAAAAATACTAAGGTAACAATAATTAAAAGAGCGGTACGAATACCCGAAAGAAGATTTGAATTTTGAATAAAGGCAGATACATCCTCTGCGCCATTTAAACTAATTACATCGAGAGAAATAAGCCCTTGAACGGCAAATAAATACAGCACTACAGTTAACATCGCAAACGCAATAATGGCTAACGTATCGTAAACTAACGACGCAAAACGGCGCCAAAAACCAGCACGTGGAAACTCACCCGACATAAATACACTCTCACTATTAATATGCGAGCTAGTTTAGCAAAAAAGCTTACAAATACTAAGACATGTTAATGTTTAGAGAGGGAATTGATTTTATTGCTTTAAGTTATTACCTACAGGGGAAATGAAAAAGACCCTGCTATTGGTAGCAAGGTCTTTTAATTTATAGCGGATTTAACCTAGCTTGATAGCAAGGTATTTTATGTCGTCACCACTTATTTGCGGTAAAAAATAAATATCGCCGTATTTAAAATACTGCTGCGAGTTAATTATTACGGCCTGTGCTGCCTGAGGCAATGAATCGTAAGTTTGGCCCAAGCTATAATCATTCACATTCCCCACTTTTATTGCCTGATTAAGACGGGTTGGTGGCTCATCAACCACTGTATAACCGTCATTATTTGCGACGTAATACACGTTTTGATATGTGTAGTAGGTGGTATTGTGATGCTTAAAATGCCTGTAATTTCTTGGTAGCGTATTTATACGCAGGCCTCTAGGTGGCGTAACTACATGGTAGCCTCTTTTAGCTTTACGGTAGTAAAGGCCGTCGTTAAACGTAAACGAAATACCATTAAATCTAATCGATGCGCTATTGCGTGGTAAATGGTTCATAAATCGATTTTGTCTGTAAGCGACTGAATTATTATGGCTTGTTAAGTAGTTATATTTGCGCTGGTTGTAGCGGTATTGTTCACGCTTTTCCTGCTTGTACTTAGCAAGTTTACGTTTTTCTTGCTTACGGTCTTCTCGTTTTTCTTTTTTATGCTCAATACGCTGCTTTTTTTCATGGCGGCGTTCATCGCGTTTATATTCAACACGTTTGTCGTGGTCACGTTTAAAGCTTTTATCATTCTCTCGCTCGTTTTGTGCTCCAAGCGCAGAGCCTGATACTGCGCCAATGGCGAGCAGTGCAGGTAGTAAAAAAGTAAGTTTCATAGTATTGCCTCGTTTATGTTTTTACATAACTGGGTTCAATACTAGCGGTTCAAACTGAATGTTAACTGACATACAACAGCAAACGGAGCTATGCTTACAGCTTTTTACATTTTACTGACGGTTCTTGACATAATATCTAGTTTTTGACGATTTTTAAGGGGGGTTATTACGAGAGATATTTTAATAATACTGCTATTAAATTATATATTTGGACTTTTTTGTTGTGCTTAGAAAACGTTATTTCCGTGCATTTTTAGATGGGAAAATACCAATAATAGAGTTTAAATGGTGTAAAAAGCTAAGTTTGCGGCGCGTTGTTTATTGCCGCAAACATGACTTTATATTTTAAAGGGCGCATCTATCTTTTAATAAATTTAAGGCTAGGGTGATACGTTATGACATTAACTTTAATAAATGCTGTGTTATTAACGTTTCTTTTAACAACTTTAACTGGAACATACTTGATTACCTTAGTTTGGTTAATTTTTTTCAGTTCTCGTTTTAGCTGAACCTTTTTATATTCTTGCTTTGTATATCTATCATGTGGTGCTGCAAATGCAGAATTAGATAAAGTGCCAATAACTAATAGTGCAGGTAGTATAAATGTAAGTTTCATAATATTGCCTCGATTGTGGTTAACATGGCTAGTATTGACGTTTGAAACTGAATGCCAACTGCATGTAAGGGCAACTGTAGGGAGGCTTTACACCCTTTTACTTATCTTTACTATTTTTGACGCTAATACCAATCCGCAGTAATACTTAATCAATTTGAGGGATTAAATCTAACGCTAACTCTATTAAAAAATGACTGATATATGGCTGCATAAATGCAGAGGGTAGGGCAATGAAAGAGCAATTGTCGAGAACAACTAATAACAAAATTTTAGCTGTGTTATCAACACCGTTTTCTTACCTCAAAACAGGTAGCTTGATTAAGCTACCAGGTATAAAACCGTATCGGTTCTATACCAATTCCATATATCGTTTAGAGTCTAGGTTGGTTACTTTTGATAAAAAGGATAATCGCTATAACCGACTTCAGTACCGCCATACATAGTGGCTGCATCGGCCTCGTTAAACGTCCAATTATTCGCTATACGCTCTGGTAAATCAGGGTTAGCTATAAATGGGCGACCAAATGCAAATAAGTCACCGTAACCTTCACCTAAAATACGTACCGCTTTTTCTACTGTGTATTTACCAGCATAAATAATGCGACCTGAAAATTCAGCTCGTACTGCTTTATAAAATTCTTGTGGTAAATCAGGAGCATTTTCCCAATCAGCTTCCGCTATTGATAAGTAAGCAATGCCAGCTTGCTCAAGCACTTTAACGGCTTGTACATAAGTATGATGAGGGTTTGATTCAACAAGTCCTAAATACACTCGTGTTTCATCTGTGCTTTCAAATAAAGGAGCAAAGCGAACACCTAAACGATCGGAGCCTACAACGTCACTTACCGCTTCAACTATCTCTTTTAAAAAGCGCAGGCGATTACTAAGCGTTCCACCGTATTGATCGTCACGGTTATTAGTATGCTCAGAAATAAACTGATTAACTAAATACCCGTTAGCACAATGCAGCTCCACACCATCAAAGCCTGCTTCTAGAGCATTACGTGCAGCTTGCGCATACATGTTTACCAGTTCGCCAACTTCAGTTGTTGTTAGTGCACGAGGCTCACTTGGGTCAGCCAATGCGCCTTCACCAGGTGCGGTTTCAATAAATACTTTTACATTGTCAGCAATAATATCTGAAGGGCCAACCGGTTTACCTGAATTTGGTTGTAGTGTGGCGTGCGATACGCGGCCTACATGCCAAAGCTGAGCAAAAATAACACCGCCTTTAGCATGTACTGCATGTGTTACTTTTTTCCAGCCTTCAATTTGTGCTTGCGAGTGAATACCAGGTGTCCAAGCGTAGCCTTGGCCACGAGGTTCTATTTGCGTGCCTTCGGTAACCATAAAGCCAGCCGATGCGCGCTGTGCATAATACTCAGCCATTAATTCATTAGGAATATTGCCCGGTTGTGTACTACGAGAGCGAGTAAGAGGAGGCATCACAATACGGTTTTTAAGTGTAAAAGGGCCAAGCTCAATTGATGAGAATAAAGGGGCGGTATTAACTGATTCTGATTTCATTTTAAATTCTCTTATAAAGCAAATAAAGGCTTAAATAGTGGTTAAGCAACGTTGGCAGCATAGAGATTTAAAGATACAATTTGAAACAACACTTTTTTGTACAGCATACAATTATGAATGGTATTAGCCGGCTCGATATAAAACAGTTAAGAGTGCTCAGTAGCTTGTTAGAGCTGCAAAATCTGTCGCAAGTAGCTAAAAAAATGGGGTTAACGCAACAAGCCATTAGTGAGCAACTACGAAAGCTACGAGACTTATTTGACGATCGCTTGTTTATTCGACAGGGCAATAACATGGTTGCTACTCCTAAAGCGCAAGGACTCAAGACGCCAGTTAATCATATATTAAAGCAATTAGAGTCGTTACTAGAGCCCGAGCAGTTTAGTCCGAAAACCTATAAAGGCGTGTTTACCATAAGCGCAACCGACTACGCCACGCAGGCTTTACTACCGCAATTATTTAATATTACCCGTCGCGAAGCCCCCGGTTTAAAGCTGATAGTGCGCGACTTTGCATCCGATAACGTTAATCAACTTATAACGGCAGGCGAGCTTGATTTATTGATTAGCTTTCCTGAGTTTATACCCGACAATCTTTCTTATATTACTTTGTTTGAAGAGCAGCATTTGTGTATTTCTGGTGTTGGTAACAACACTTACATGGAGCCTTTGAGCTTGGCGCAATTTGCAAAGCATCCTCAGCTAGTGGTATCGCCATCGCGTGCTAATTTACGCGGGTCGCACGATCAGTGGTTTGAAAGCCAAGGGCTAAAACGTAATATTGTAATGTCGGTACCGAGCTTTTCAGCCGTGCCCGACATTTTACATACAACCGATATGTTAGCGTTTTACCCATCAAGATTATTACCAAATAGCAAAGTTAAACAGCTAAAAATAGAAGCTCTGCCTCCTATATTTAAAGTAATAGCCGCATGGCATCCACGTACTAACAACAGCCTAATTCATAAGTGGTTGATAGAGCAATTACAAAACCTATAACAGCAAACTTTAATACAAGTATTAATGTAAGTATTAAAGCAAATACTGTTACCATAATTAACAATAGTTATTAAAGATTGTCGTCAGCTAATTACAGTGTCCTACAATTGTGTTTTAAGTACGATAAAGGAATTATAAAGCTAAATGTTTAAGTTATTTTTTGGTGTTTTTTGTTCTCTACTTTGTTTTAGTACTTTTGCTAACACAGTAAAAGAAGATGTTGAAAAGATACTAAGTGGATATTTAACGAGTAGCGAAAGTCGTGGGCTTATGGATAAGTTAGAGCGCAATTTACCTTATTCTTCATCGCTCGATACTGCTCGCGTTAAAACTGTAAAGTGTTGGTTTTATGACCCCCAAAATGACAAAAATTACATAGCATTAAATGATTTACTGACAGATGCTAATCAAGCAATCAAAAAAGCTGGCTCGCCTAAATTAAAACTCGATTTACAAACATGCCAAGCATTTCATTTATACCAACAAGGTAAAGTAAGTACAGCCACTTCAATGGCTAAAAATGTTATTAGTGCCACCTCTAAAAATCCAGAGCTTTATTATCAACATGCGACAGCTAACTTAATATTAGGGATAATTTTTCGTTCACAAGGTTCGTACCAGCAAGCTTTTTTGGCATTTCAACAAGCTTATAATACCTTTGAACAAGGCGGTTTTTCTTACGATAAAGCGCTTATACTTAAAGAGATAGGGCTTATTCATGCCGATCTTCACAATTTTTCGCTCGCTGAAGAACAATTGCAAAGAGCGATTAATGAGCTGACAAATTATAATGAGCAAGAGTGGTACATAGCCACAGATAGCCTAGCCCAAGCTTACGAATCTCAAGGTAATTATCAAAAAGCGATAGTGTTGTACAGCAGTATACTTCCTGCTGTAACTAAGTATGAAGACGATGAAGGGAATGCTTACTTACTCTTTAAAATTGCACAAATAAATATTCAATTAAATAAGCTGCAAGAGGCTAAACAATACTTAAATCAAGCCAGGGATTTAACGCTAAATAGTGAGTGGATTAAATTTATTCAATCAATAACAACAGCTGAGTGGTTAATTAAAAAGGGTCGCCTAGATGAAGCGGAATTTCTTTATTTAGATTTTGAACAAAATAGTTCTCAAGTATGGTCAGTTGACTCTTTAACTCGTTTTTTAGAATTTAAGCGTGAATTAGCAGTGCAAAAAAATAACTATCAGCAAGAAGCCTTAGCTCAAAGAGAGTTATTAAAAATCGCAGATAGAAAAGTGCAAGAAATTGCAGATAATACATTACTATCTCAACGTTTAGCGTTTGACTGGGAACAGCAAAAACGAGAAATAACAAGGCTGCAAGAGTCATCAGAGGTAAAAGAGCAGTTATTAAATTTAGCTGATGAAAAAGCATTTTGGCAAATCGCATCTTTGCTGTTTTCTATTGGGCTGATATTGATTTTAGCTTACATAACTTATAAACAAACTCAGCATAAACAGCGATTTAAAACACTTGCATTAAAAGACGAATTAACAGGTATCGCTAATCGTAGAGCAATATTTGCATTTAAATACAACGCGATTAAAAAAAGCGAGTTTTTAGGGAATGCGTGTTCACTCATTGTTATTGATATAGACCACTTTAAACAAGTAAACGATACATATGGACATGATATTGGTGATGAAGTTATTATTTCTACTGTTAAATTTATAGAAAAAAACATTCGTCAAACAGATTGTGCAGGTAGGGTTGGTGGAGAAGAATTTTTAGTTGTTTTACCTAATATTGCACTTAGTTTTGCGCATGAAGTTGCCCAGCGTATACGCGAAAGTATTGAGAATGTTACTCATACCTCACTCCATATAAAATCAACAGTAAGTATTGGTGTAGTACAAGTTAAAGCGGGCGAAGCCCCAAAAGATGCATCCCGACGAGCTGATGAAAAATTATACGCAGCTAAAAATGCAGGCCGTAATAAAGTAATGGTTTAATAACTCAATAATTATTGAGTTATTAAACGGCTAGTAATTTATTATTGAAAAATATAGCAAGCTAATTCACCTAATACTCATATGTATTGAGAGTGTATATCCTTCTTCGATACCTTTCAAAAAGAAGCTCTGCCTCCTACCTTTAAAGTAATAGCGCATGGCACCCGCGTACTAATAACAGCCCTATTCATAAATGGCTGATAGAGCAGCTGCAAAATTTATAAAATTCTTAGAAATGCAACGAGATCTAAACGCTCTTGCTTAGTTAATTTTAATGGCTTTAGTAGTTTCGTTGTTTTAGGGAAATGTGGATCGTTCAACTGGGTTTTTCTGGGCTTAGGTCTTGCTCCACCATGGTTGTACATGTTTACTATACCCAGTAGATCATCAAAAAGCCCATTGTGCATCCAAGGAAATGTTTGTGTTAAACCAAGTAGAGAAGGGGTTCTAAATAACCCTATATCACTTGGATTATTTGTAATATTAAACCGGCCTTTATCTTCAAAACTACGGCCGTAGTAATGAAGGCCAGTGCCATGAAATTGGTTGTCACTTAATAGCGCGCCATTATGGCAAGTCATACATTTTGCTTTGGTTCTAAATAAATGTAACCCGTTTAATTCACTATCTGATAAGCGTCTAACCGCTTTTTTTGGATTACTCTGAACCTCATTAATAAATGATTTAAAACGAGTATTAGGTGCGATGAGTGTTCGCTCAAAAGCTACGAGGGCTTCTGCCATTTGTGCCATGGAGAGCGTATTTGAATTAAAAGCACTTTTATTAAATGCCGTATAGCTTTTATCTTTATTGACCCGCATTAAAGCTTTTTGTGGATCTAAGTCCATTTCAATTGGGTTGCTAATGGGCATAAGTGCTTGTTGCTCAGCTGTTTTAGCGCGACCATCCCAAAAAAAACTTTGCCACTGATCTATACCAAAAATTGCAGGGGTATTGCGGGTGCCCACTTGATCATTTATACCGATTGCAGTGGCACGACCATCATGAAAACCCTTATCTCGTTCATGACAACTTGCGCAGCTTACGGTTTTATCGCGCGAAAGCTGTGTATCATGAAAAAGCTTATTGCCAAGTGCAACGTGCTCTGCCAGTGGAGTGGCTATTGGCAATAGCGAAAGAGGCTCAACTATACGCTCATCACTGGTTTGAATGGCAGGCCAATTTACTTGGCTCTTACTATACAAACCACGTAGCTCTTTGTTGCTGTATTGTTGAGCGTGCATACTAAGAGGGAGTAATAATGTTATTAAACCAAGTAGCTTAATCATATTTATAAGTTACTCCAAGCCAAAACATTCGGCCAGGTTCAATGCCAGCGGCTCCTTCGTTTACATTGTAAGTACGGGCGTTTAAAAGGTTAGATACATCAGCGCGTATTTCTACGTTGTGTTTTTCACTAATTTTAGGATTATATCGTAAGCTTAAGCCGACCATAGTGCGGGCACGAATAACACGTTGCTCATAAACATCAACCAAAGTAGATGTAATAGGGCAACAAATACAGCTCTTGTCTAGCTCAACGCTTTCACTCGCGCCTGTGCTAACAGCTGTATCAAAGCTACCACTATAGGTAATGTTTAAGCCTGTACTAAGTGAATCAAGCCAGTCAACATTCCAACCCATAGCGCCGGTTACGGGAGTTCCAAAATTGGTGCGAATTTGAGATAACTGGTTAAGTGTAACAAGTTCACCTTCTTCTTTAGCATTAACGTAATAAACTAGCTCATCAAGAGGGGTGTTATTTGCGGTTGCATTGTAGCTGTCGTTTGACACTTTATTTTGCGCATATGAAGCATTTGCCCAGAATGAATGTGCTTTAAATTGTGCACTCCATGCAATCGAGTAACGCTCAGAGCTACCTGTACCGCTGTTTGTTATTTCAATATATTTGAAGCCATCTTCACTTGGCGTATCAGCAGTTGAGCGAGACAATTGTTGATGCTTTTTCCGTTTTACATACTTAAGTGAAAAGTTACCAATTTTTTCAAATGAGTGAGCTATACCAAAAGCTAACTCGTCATCAAAAGGTGTTTGCACATCGTTAAAACGATATTTAAATGCGCCAGTGTAATTAGAGGGTAACCAGCCTTGTAAGTAGCCGTTTTCGATAGGGCGGTATTCGTTATACGAAAAGTTTTGTTGCTCTTTTATTTTATAACCAATAATTCCTGAATCATAATAACGGTTTACGCCTGCGCTTATTATTGTACGTCCATCATTAAACACATCGTAACCAAGCGAAATACGCGGGGCTAAGTTATGATTTTTTAAAAAATCATCATAGTTATAGCGCATTCCTAAGTTAATATTTACATGACCAAGCGTTAAATGATCGGTGATATATAAAGCGCCACGGTTAAGTCCTACATTTATATATTCAGCAGGTGTAACTTTACGACCATTAAAATACTGTGCAGTACTTACAATGTTATCGCTATAAGCTGCAATATGTTCAGGGTTATTAAAATCAATACTCCCTCCCAATTGCTCGGTAAGTTGCTCTATAGAAATAGCAGATTCAAGCGATTGGCAATCAAGCGTGTAACCGCTGCAATTAAGTGGTGCACTGGCGCTTGACCAAATAATAGGAGAGTCGTATGTGTAACTATTTTGAAAACGTTCACGTTTCACTTCTTGGTGTATAAGCTCTATACCAGCTTTAATATTGTGCTCTACACTCAAAAATTTAAACGTATTAAAATCGAGAGTGTTTTTCCAACTAGTGGTTAACTGTGTGTTATCGAGCGCCCCATATCCACCTTGCTTTGAGTAACGCGTATTAGATAATCCTTGGTCCGCAAATTCTCCCCATTGCTTTCCTTTTGCCTGCAACCAATTATAAAAGTGATCTGGGGACTCTCGACTGCTATCGCTTAAATTTACATTAAGGTTACTGTGCCATGTAGCAAAGCTTAAATTTTCTGTTAGCGATATTACGCCGCCTACTGCTCCACCTTCTAAGTGAAAGTTACTGTCTTTGGTATCAACAATAAAGTTATCAACTTCGTAAGGGGCGTACATTAAACTAATATCAAGCTGATCGACCCAACCATTTTTGTATCCATATTTAACTAATGCATTAATATTTCGGCGACTTTGCGTTTTTGGTTGACCCAGTGAAAAATCACTAATGTCGCTGGTAAGGTAATTAACGCTTACCATAAGTCCGTGGCGTTCATTGAGTTGTTTATTGGCGCTCAATGAGTAACTTATTTTTTTAAACTCTGGGGCTTCTAGCGCTTCATCATCAACATTTCGTTGTCCAGACTCTTCATCAGCTTTAAGAAAATGGTATTCTCCCCAGCTACTTTGATTCCCACGCACACCAAAGCTAAAGCTGTCTTTTGCAAAAGCACTTTTGGTTTTAGCATCAACAATTCCACCTGAAAAACCACCAAATTCGGCTGGAATGTTATGGTCGTACACGGTTATTGATTCAACAATATCTGAATTTACATTCATGCTTTGCACACCGCCCGACACATCATTGCTGGTAGCTGTAACTCGTGTAGCACTGGCGGGATCAATACGGTTGTTGTAGTTCATGCCATCAATCGAAAACCCTGTTTGCCAAGGTTGCGCGCCAGAAATAGATATTTCGGGTGCGCTAATTTCAGCCAAGCTTTCAATACTAAAAGCGTCGTTACTGAGTTGTACTCCAGGGAGGAGGGCAATTAACTCATTTATATCCCCATTACCTTTAGCGGTCGAGGTTATAAAGTTACGGTCGAGGTATGAGCGACCAATTACTTCAGGCACTTCAATACCTATGTACTGACCTTTTACTTCTATGTGTTCTAAGGCTTCACAACGTTTTTTTTCTTCATTTTGTAAAGTACTGCATATGGGTTTTGACTGGTCGGTCTGCTCTTGCTCGTTCGCTGCATAAGCGTTTTGGGTAAGCAAAAGCAGACACGCTAAGGTGCTAGGTGTCTGCATTTAAATCTCTTAATTAATTACCAAGTGGAGTACTGTCTTCGCTATCAATAATGCCGTCATTGTCGGCATCTTGATCGGCTATTAAACCTGAGGCTGTTATGTCGTCTTCGCTTACATTTGGTAGGAAAAAGTTAGGAAGTCCGTCGTGATCGGTATCTACACTGGCAACTGCTTTTTCTCTAAAGTCATCACGGGCAGCTATTAAACTTGCCATTTCAGTATAAAGGTTGAGTTTATCTGCTGAGCCATTTACGCTATTTTCAATTAACGAAATTGCTTTAGCATTATCACCAAGAAGCACATGAGCAGAAACTAAGTCCATCATATTACTTTGTAATGCGGTGTCTGAAAGCGCAGTAATGCGTTCCTCTAAAGTATTAATTAACGTAGACGTTGGTGCTTTAAATCCTTGGTATTTAGCTTCATAGTCATTAATGTTTTGAGCATTAGCCCCCATAGATGACAACGCACTGTAAATAGTGAAATACCCAGTTTTAGGCGCTTCAATATCTAAAATATACTCTTTTAAAAGCTCAACTAGATCGGTTAATTGGTTGCTATCAAACTCTGAAATTAAAGGCGTAATTTCTTCAACCGATAAAGTAAATGTGTCTAATACTTGTGTTGAATAACCCGCATCAATCATAAAACCAAGTGTTTCTAAGCGGTTCTCAAAGCGATCTTCAGGGGTTTCTAGTTCTGATATATGGTTAAGTAATTGCGTATATATAGCTGGGATACCATCTGTTGAGCCAGATCGAGTTAGCGTCATTATTACATTGCTATGAACTGAAATTTGGCTGCTAGATGAGAGTGTTTGTAGCTCACCGCTTTGTAGTTTTTCGAGCATAGTAATGCACTTTTCAGCTTGAACTTTTTCATCCATACCAACGCGACCGCTTATTTCAACAAAAGCAGAGCAGCCTCTAAAACCAGTAAGATACGTTGCATAACTCTCGGCTTGTATGTACTCATCTGAAATAAGTAAGTCACCGGCATAATTCATTACTTGTTGAGCTAAATCATTTCGATTAAATTGGCTCAAAATAAGTGCAGTACCAGGTAAGTTTGTAGTATCGGTTAACCCCTGAAATAGCACGTTATATTCATCTTTATCTTTAAAAGGTTGAGCAACTTCATCGAGTACTGTTGTTGCATCTTCGCCTGCTAATAAACGCTGCGCCACAATAAATGAAACCATTGAGCGTTGTGCAAATGATTGCTCCCACTCAGATGTAATTAGTTCATATGCAGGGTTTTGAGTTGTGTCGTACAGCGCCTCGATAAGTGTAGCCAAATTACTTAGTGCATACGGGTAGTAGCTAAGAGTTGCTTGTGAATAAGGTGAGGCAGCATAATTATAATTACTATCGAAATTAGTAATACCATAAAGAGCGAGTGCTTTATTAGTATATTCACGTGCAAGTTCTAACTGATTAGTTTGTAATAAAAACTCTGCCGACCATGCTAAATATAATATACGAGAGCGGTGAGTTGGCTCTCCTTTATAATCACCATTTTTTGCTATTACGTAGCCTGTTTTATTACTTAATTGAGCGAACGATTTAGCGAATAACTTTGCAGTTTCTAAGTTTTCAGCAGTGGGTGTCGCTGCATATGATTCAAGAGTTGAGCTTGCAGCACTTGAAAATGCAGTAATAAAGTACCCAAATGTAGTTGTAAATTCATCCTGTGCTGCGTTTAATGCATAGCCTTCAATTTGTTCAATTAAGCTAGTTGCTTGCGACAGTTGTAATGCATCTAAATAGTCTCGTGTAATAGTTAACAACCAAGATGCATCATTTCTGTCTATATTATCCAATCCTTTTTCAGCAAGGTATTGGTTATAAGATGTTAAAGCTAGCTCTCTATATTCTATAGCTTGCTCAGAGCGATTAATCGTATCCAGTGCACTGGCTACTTTTAAAAGCCCATCGGCATAGGCTGTTTGTTCGTTAATCAGCGCTAAATACTCTTGTGCGGTAGTTAAAAAACCAGCGCGCGCATAAGCTGCAGCTTGAGTTTGATAAATACTATAACGAGATAGTTCATCGTTAATATTTTCTGTTATTAAATCGGCTTGTTTTAAATGAGACTTATCTGAGCTGTAGTAGTAGTTACGTTTGTCTTCATTTGTTACATAAGAGGGGCTAAGTGAAATAGTCGCAGTTAATGGCTCACTTATAATGCCGTCGGTATAACTAACGGTAAATTCATCATTTTGCGTAGTGAGTGTTTGTGCCTCATAGCTAAATTCACCAGCTTCACTATTTATAGATATTACACCACTACTTGGCGGTGTAAGTAGCGTAATGCTCACTGCATCGCCATCAACATCACTAGTATTTATTTTACCTACACTTGTTGTTGAGGTAGTAAATGTAACATTAGTTGTTGAAATAGTAGGTGCATCATTAATGTTTTCAATAATAAAACGTACAACAACATCAGCGCTTAAACTGCCGTCACTTGCTGAAATAGTCGTGCTATCTTCACCAAAAAAATCAGCGTGTGGTGTGTAAGTAAATTCACCGTTAGCCTCTAATGTAATAATGCCGTTACTTGGAGATTGCGCCAAAGTATAACTAAGCGGGTCGTCGTCAGTGGCTGAAACCTGTCCTGAAAAAGCGGTATCTTCGTTAAGCGTAAAACTTAAATTTGATTGGGTAAATAATGGTGCACTGTTGCCCGAGCCGCTTCCACAACCTGCTAAAGCGAGTGCGCATAAAATAGGGATAAATTTAATAAGTCTGTTCATTATTGTTAATATTAGAAGTTAATGATGTTGCGAATGATAACGCATATCAATTGTGTTTCACAGTTCGAAGTCGGTATTTATGTTAAAAATAAGAATGTTACCTTTAACTAATCAAGGGTTTAAAAAACAAAGAGACGTTAAAGTAGAAAGGTGTATAGCTAATGTAAATATTTTAAGTTCAGCTAAAAAGTACTCATATACTTAACTAATGAAAGCTTTTCTCATTATTAAATGTAGGAGCTGAACAAAATTACCACCTATAAAATAGCTTAAAATATGAGTTTGCATCGACTTAGTATTTTTAATAAATTTATTAATCAAAATTAAATAGGTTAATGCCATTTAACCTCTCCTTAACCCTCGACCGAATAAGCTATGTGCAATGGTATGAATTAGGCATAGTTAAATGGTTTATTTTAAAAAGCACTCAACCGGTTTGTTACTTGCACTTAGTTGCACGCTTGCTGCATGCAGTAGTCAGCCAAGCTATCAAGGTAATAGTACTGAGCAGTCGCTAAAGCAACATGCAAATTGGCAGTACACGCAAAGTAACGCACAGCAAGTAAATTACATTACCGATTTGGTGAATATAGAAGGGCTTGATTCGCTTATTGAGCAAGCTGTTACTAATAACCCATCGTTTAATCAAGTGCATGTTGCATTAAAACTAGCTTATGCGCAGCGTGATGTAACCGCTGCAAGTCAGTGGTTTAGTGTAGATGCAGGATTTGACGCGCAGCGCAGTGAAACCGAAGGCACGCAATATAGCTCATCAGTAGGTATAAGTTGGGAAGCCGATATATGGCAAAAAATTGCTGACAACGTAGCCGCGCAAGATATGACTATTGCCAGTAACCAAGCTACTTATCAAGGTGCTAAAGACACATTAGTAGCGAGTGTTATTCGTACTTATTTAAATATTATTTTGCAGCAAAATTTGCTCGATATAGAGCAGCAACGTTTAGTTGTTTTACAAAATAATGAGCAAAGTATTGTAGAGCGTTACCAATATGGGTTAGGTGATTTAGAAGCGCTTGATACTGCCCGTACTAGCACTGCATCTACTCGCGCAACCATTGCCGATTATCAAGAGCAAATAGCAAAAGCAAAGCGTGCTTTAATGCTAATTGTAGGCACTGATAAACTTCAAAACCTGCCAAGTACATTAACACTGCCAAGCGTTATTGAGCCATTAAGTACATTACCAGAGCAAGATTTAGCGCGCCGACCTGACTTACAAAGTGCCTATTACAACATTCAGGCAAAGCATTACTTGGTTGATGTATCGTACAAAGAGCTACTACCGAGTATTTCGCTTTCGGCATCACTGAGTGATTTAGCAAGCACGCCAAGCCAAGCATTATTAACTAGCCCTGTGTGGAGTTTATTGGGGAGTTTAAGTGCCCCTTTATTTGAAGGTGGAGCACTGCGTGCGCAAGTTGATATTGCAAAATTAAATGCCGAGCAAGCGTTTTGGCAGTACCAAGATACGCTGCTAAGTGCGGTAAACGAAGTTGAAAATGCACTCGGGCAGGAGCAGTCATTAACCGAGCAACGACTACAAATAAGCAATGCGCTTGCCAGCGCTAAAAGCAGTTTTAGTAACTATCAAAGTAAATATCAACAAGGTTTGGTTGATATTTTAGATTTGCTAACAGTGCAACAAAAAGTATACGACCTGCAAGCTCAACTTAGTCAAATAAACTACACCCTTTTAACTAACCGCATAGATTTAGGCCTTGCTTTGGGCCTTGGAGTATCGTCATGAGAATTTCGCCAACACCTGTTATTGTAACCCTTGTTGCAATTATTAGTATAGGGCTTGCTGTTGCGTATAACGCTAAAAAAATGGATGAACAAGCTAATAGCTCAAAATCTGTCACGGTTAGAGCTATTGCACCAAATGTATCGGTAATTAATGCTGTTGCGGGTACTTACCAAGCTTATGTGAACGGACATGGTCAAGCAAAGGCGCATTGGACACTGACCTTAAAAGCACAAGTTAAAGGCGAAGTGACTAATATGAGTGAGCAATTTGCAACCGGAAACTTTGTATCTAAAGGGCAGGTGTTTGCACAAATAGATAATACTGAATACTTACAAGCCCTCGCAAATGCCAAAGCCACACTCGCTGATGCGAAACTCGCACTGCAAGAAGAGCAAGATTTAGGGGAGCAAGCAAAACGTGAATGGGAACGCTCAGGCGTTACGCAGGCGCCAAGCTCACCGCTGGTATTTAGAACCTTGCAGCTAGAAGCCGCGCAAGCCACGCTTGATGACGCTCAATATGCACTTAAAACAACACAGCGTGATGTAAATAATACCCAGTTAAGTGCTCCGTTTGATGGTGTTATTTTATCGCGAGATATCGATTTAGGTACTTATGTTGGTATTGGCGATACGCTTGCCACATTAAACAGCACTGACAAAGTAGAAATAAACGTGCCGCTTTCATTGAATCAGTGGCAAAATCTGGCAAATAATAAATCAGGCGAGGTTATTTTAAGTGATGTAACCACTAATACTAAATGGAATGGTTATATTGCACGTTTTGAGCAACACCTCGATGACAGTTCGCGTCAGCGCAGCGTCATAGTTGCTCTTGATAAACCGTTTGAACAAGCGACACCATTATTACCAGGTACATTTTTAGCGGTTGAAATTGCTGGTAAACAATTAAGTAACGTAATTGAACTGCCTGCTTCAGCGGTATCGCAAGATGGCTTAATTTGGTACGTGAATGATAAAAACAACTTAGTAAGCACACAAGCCAATAAAGTATTTGAGCGTGGAGATTACGTATACATTTCACCAATAGAGGGTGTTAGTAAATTAAAAGTAGTTGTGCGTCCACTTGTTAGTTATTTAAACGACATGAGGGTAAATCCAATTGTTGAAGGGGTACAATAATGAGCCCTCATCAGCCACCTCAAGTACCTAGCAGTAATAACCCGTTGCACGGTATTATTAACTGGTTTGCAAATAACTCTGTTGCCGCTAATTTATTGTTAATAAGCGTGATTATAATGGGGATTATGTCGCTTTCTACGTTGCGTAAAGAAGCTTTTCCGAGTTTGGAGCCTGATACTGTTTCGGTGTCAGTTGTTTATGACAGTGGTGATGCATTACAGGCTGAAGAGGGGATTGCGCTCAAAATAGAAGAAGCTCTTGAAACAGTACAAGGTATAAAGCGCATTACCTCTACATCTGATGCTAGCGGCAGTCATGTCAGCATTGAAAAAGATACTGATTATTCACTAGATGAGCTACTCTTTGATGTAAAAAATCAAGTTGATGCAATTAACAACTTCCCGGTTGATGCTGAGCAACCTGTTATTGATAAAGCGCGCAGGCAAGATCATGCATTAACACTACAGCTTTTTGGGGATGCAGATCGCCATACATTACAAAACCTAGGTGAAAAACTTAAAGCCGATTTATTAGCGCAATCAGGTATTAGTGATGTAACTCAGTCGGGTGTTCTCGATCCGATGATGTCAGTAGAAATCGATGAGGGTAAATTACAAGCCTATGGGTTAACCATTAGTGACATAAGTGAGGTGATTAATAACGAGTCATCAAGCCCATTATCAACTAGTTTACGCGATAGCAGTAAAATTATACGTCTGAAAGCGGCTGACCAAGCGTACTGGCAGCGCGACTTTGCCAATATCGTTTTACTCACTACCGCATCTGGCGCACAAATCAAATTAGGTGATGTTGCTATTGTTAGCGACAGTTTTTCTGAAGATAACAACTCACTAAGTCGTTATAACCAACAAAATGCAGTCGGCGTTGAAATTCTAATGGGTGATACCAGCGACATAATCACCATTGTTGAGCAGGCTAATAATGTAATAAAAACGTGGCATGAAAATGGTTTATTACCTCAAAATGTAGAGCTAGAAAGCTGGAATGACAAAAGCACCATGATCACCGAACGTTTATCGCTACTGACTAAAAATGCAGTGACCGGTATTATTATGGTGTTTGTAATACTAGCCATATTTTTAAATGTACGTGTGGCTTTATGGGTTGCTGGTGGCTTGCCATTTGTATTTTTTGGCACGCTGTATTTTATGACCGATGGCTACACCGCACTGACCATAAACGAAATGACTACCTTCGGCTTTATTATGGCGCTGGGCATAGTGGTAGACGATGCCGTTGTTGTCGGCGAGAGTATTTACACAACACGTAAAAAACATGGCGATACAATAAATAACACGGTTTTGGGTACGATGAAAGTAGCTGTACCGACAATATTTGGGGTATTGACCACTGTTGCTGCATTTATGGCACTGTCGAATGTATCTGGTAATCTAGGTAAAATTTACTCTCAATTTGCCACTGTAGTGACCATCTGTTTGCTGCTTTCGCTCGTTGAATCAAAGCTTATATTACCCTCGCATTTAGCCCATGTAAGTACCAAGCGCCAAATTAAAAAAGGGTTAAGTGGGGTATGGTCCAAAATACAACATGGCGCCGATAGCGGTCTAAATTGGTTTAGCAAAAACATTTATTGTAAGGTTATTGAACTCTCATTGCGCTTTAGATATGCAGTCGTTGCTGGGTTTATTGCTTTTTTTATACTCGTCATAGGTATGCCAATGACAGGCGTAGTAAAAGTAGGTTTTTTCCCAAGCATTCTGGGCGATACCGTATCCGCCAACTTGGTTATGCAAACTGATGCTGCTTATGGTCAAACAAACAAAAACTTACTAATGCTTGAGCAAAGTGCAATACAAGCTGAGCAAAACTTAATGACTAAGTTTAATTCAGATAAAAGTGAAATAACCAGTTTACAAGTAATTAGTAGCAACGATACAAGTGGTACGGTAAGCGTTGAGTTATTAGATGATGGCGCTTTCACAGCAAGTGAATTTGCTCAAGAATGGCAGCGTTTAGCCGCAAGTCCTGAGGGCAGTAAAAAGCTACAAATATTAGCTACGCGTAAAATGGTTGATAATTTTAAAGTTGAGCTTAAAGCATGGGACGACGAAACTGTAATGGCAGCGGGCGCACTATTTAAAGAGCACTTACAAAATACGGCAGGCGTTAACGGAATAGACGACAATTTAAATCCCGGTCAACCACAGTTAAAATTTACACTAAGCGCGCAAGGTCGCGCCCTAGGTATGGATACCGCGAGCTTATCAAAGCAAGTACTGCAAGCCTTTGGCGGCGCAATTGTACAGCGTTATCAACGTAATAAAGACGAAATAAAAGTACGTGTACGTTATCCAGAGAACGCCCGTCAAACACCTGCCGATATTATGCAATCGCGTATCCGATTGCCTGATGGCACCGTTGTACCGCTTGTAAACGTAGCGACAATTAACAGTGAATACCAACACGATGAAATAACGCGTATTGATGGACTTCGTGCAATTTATTTAAGTGCGCAAGTAGATAAAGGTGTGATTGCTCCAAACGAATTAGTGGCTGATTTAAAACGCGACTTAATACCAGAATTAACTCAGCAATTTCCTACTTTGAATATTCATTTTGCGGGTGAAGCTGAAGAGCAAGACGAAACAACAGGGTCAATGCTTGCCATGTTTGTCGCTGCTTTATTAGTTATATATGTACTGCTGGCTATTCCGCTTAAATCGTATGTTCAACCTATGTTGATTATGGTGGCAATTCCGTTTGGTGTAGTTGGTGCAATACTTGGGCATTGGTGGAACGACTTAACCATTAGCATATTGTCATTAAACGGTATATTGGCGCTCAGTGGTGTGGTGGTAAACGACAGCCTATTACTTGTTTCGCGCTTTAACGAACTAACAAAAGAAGAGGATATGAATACGCATGACGCCATAGTTGAGTCGTGTACGAGTCGTCTGCGTGCTGTTTTACTAACCTCAATTACAACTTACGCAGGCTTGGTGCCGCTTCTTAGTGAAACCTCAATTCAGGCACAATTTTTAATCCCTGCGGCTGCATCACTTGGTTACGGTATTTTGTTTGCCACGGTTATTACCTTAATACTTATACCTGCATTATTGATGATTCAAACCGACGCTAAGCGCGGTATTGATGCTGTGCTAAAATCGCTAGGTGCTAAAAATAAAACGCAGGAAACAGCCTCTTAATGATAAACGTACTACTGGTTGAAGACGACATCGACTTGGCAACCACCATTGTTGATTATCTCGAAATTGAGTCAATAGAGTGTGACCATGCAAGCAATGGCGTAATGGGTTTAAATTTAATAGAACGTAATCACTATCAGATGATTATTTTGGATGTAAATATGCCAAAAATGGATGGTTTAACCATGTGCAAAACATTACGTGAGCGAGGCATAGATACACCAGTATTAATGCTGACAGCGCGTGATAGCCTCGACAATAAGCTTGAGGGATTTGCAGCCGGTAGTGACGATTATCTCGTAAAACCATTTGCTATGAAAGAGTTAGTAGCGCGCGTTAAAGTATTAGCAAAACGCAAAAGTGGTGAAGTAAAACGCCTTACATTTGCTAATTTAACACTTGATTTAACCGCGCATACGGCAACAGTCGAAGCAGGTAACTTAAAGCTATCTCCTATTACTTTTAAGTTATTAGAATTACTTATTAGAGAGCAACAAAAGCCAGTTACCCGACACGCAATTATGCAAGCCATTTGGGGAGAAGAGCAGCCCGACAGTAACAGCCTAAAAGTACATATTTACCATTTACGAAAACAGTTAGAGCAAGCTAATTGCCAAGCGGTACTTGAGACAATTCCCAGTGTAGGGTTTGTATTAAAACTAAAAAATGAGACACATGCATGAAAATAAGACCTAGTTTAAGGTTGTACTTTTTTGTCAGCATGGTGCTTTTAAGTTCGTTAATGGCTATTGGTTTTTCGTTTTTAAGTGTTAGCTATTTTACCGATGGTTTAGACAAAGGCTTGAATGGCGTAATGCATGCACTTTCGCAATCGGCTGAAGTTAAAAACGGGCAACCGAAAGAAATGATTGGCTTTAATATAGCGAGTCGTTGGGAGGATGTGCCAAATGAGATTAAGAAACGTTTTATAAAGCCTACAGAGCGAGGTATATTGCAAAAAAGCCAAGAAAAAACAGCGTTTTTTTCTATGCCAAAAGACTTATATTTTGTTGTGTATTTTGAAAGCTCTACTGGTGAGGCTCGTTATGTATCACGTATTATGCTTGAGGAAAACCGCCTTCCAAAAAAAGGAACACCCGAAAAACCAATACAAAGGTTATTATGGATAGCGTTAACAGGGATAACGGCAATAGCGCTGTTTACCTTCTTTTTGTTTATGGTAATGAAAAAAATAGCAAAGCCTGTAGAGTCCCTGCGGGGTTGGGCTAAATCGTTAAATCAAACAAATTTACAACAGGTGCCACCTGACTTTACTTACAATGAGCTAAATACGTTGGCAACCTTAGTGCGCAGCAGTTTACTTTCGGCTCATGATAGCCTTGAGCGAGAGCAGCGCTTTTTAAGTTATGCCAGCCACGAGTTACGTACGCCAATTTCGGTTATTCGCAGCAACGTTGAGTTACTGAACCGCTTAAGCGAAAAAGCGCCTTTAAGCGATAAGCAACAACTTACACTGCAGCGAATTGAGCGCGCCGGTTTAACCATGAGTGATTTAACTGAGACGTTATTGTGGCTTAGCAGAAATGACGACCAGCAAAGTTCACCAGAGCCTGTAAACCTAGCCGAAAAAATAACGACCTTGGGTAACGAACTCGATTATTTACTCAATTCAAAACAAGTTGATGTACTTATAAATACCGATAACCACAGTACGACTATTAGTACCGAAGCCACCGCATGCCACATAGTGCTTACAAATTTGATACGCAATGCGTATCAGCATACGCAACAAGGGCAAGTGCGTATTACTCAACAAGGTAGCCGCGTAATTATAGTAAATAGAAGCGCACAAATTGAAACGCCACACGTTACTAATAGCGCAAATAAGCCGACCAATATTGGCTACGGTTTAGGGTTAGAGTTAAGCGAAAAAATAATAAAACGACACGGTTGGGTATACGAAGTAAACGACATGCCAGGGCGTTATGAAGTGGTGGTCGATTTTAGTTAATAGACTTTTTTAATACTTAGATTTGAAATATAAAAACCGCACTAAGGGACTTTTAAAAAAGCTTTAGCGCGTTTTTTTACATTTAGGATTTAATTTTTTCCTAAAATGTATACTTGCTTAACTAATAAAAATTAGATGTAATAAAATTAAATACTGTGTATGCAGTAGAGCTTAAAAAACATTAAGCACGTCATTAAATTTGTTTAGGCAAAAAAGTATAGCCACTAACGAACTATCAAAGGATATGAGCAACTATGTCAAACATCGAAGAAGAGCTAAAGAGTTTCCTCCATGAAAATATAAGAAGTAATGATCAAAAAAATAGAGATATTGCTCTTATATTATTCTTCTTTGGTTTTAATGATGAAGCTTGGCCGACACTTGAAGAAGCTGCATTAAAATTTGGGGTCGGGGACTCAGAAAAACGAAGATCAGAAAGACCAAGACAAATAATTCAAAATAAATTTACAAGTAAAGTAAACATTTCAATGTTACCTAAAGTACAAGAGGTTTCACGAATTTTTGAATTAAACACACGCTGTACGTTAAGTATGATTGAAGAAACCCTTAATAAAGAAAATTTATTACCCAAGAACTACAGCCTCAAGGGAATTCTGAATTTATTACAGCAGCTGGGAGTTTGCAAAAATTTTAATATATATACAAACAAACTAATTCCTGCAACGCGTATATCCGTAAATTCTGAAAATAACTTATATTTACTTCGAAATGATGAAGTCAAAATTCTTAAATTAGCACTTAAAAAACTAACTGTTTATCCTGGACTTGTAGGTGTAGCTAGTTGGAATAATTTTTTATTAAAAAATATTGAGTGTAACGATTACAGAGATTTATTACTTGATGTTATGCGCTCTAGAGATGATGTATGGCTCAAAACTGTTGAAGGTGAATTGTATTATACGATTGAAGATCGAGACAATACGCTTGTAAATAATTTAGAGAAAATAAAAAATATTGCTGATACTGTTGAGCTACAAACTTTAGCTATTGTATTGAGCAATGCTTTTAAATCTCGAACAGCCCCTAAAGGTAATGCTTATCCATCCATCAATGTAATTGAGCAATACCTAACCAGCTCGCGTTATACCACTTATGATGGGAAAAATTTAAAGTTAAACGTTGAACCTTCGATTTTGAGAGGAATTGAAAGTGATGTCATCAGTATTATGAAAGCAAAGGAGGAAGTTAATTTCGTTGAGGCTAAGCACTACTTAGAATCTAAGGGCTATACTAAACCTTCAATTGACAAAGCTATTTTGAATTCGACACTTGTGCATGCAGACAAAAGCCTGAGAAAAAGTTATAAATACAGATTAATTTCAAATTCTAAGTTCATTAACTCTGAGTACATGACAAGATATAGCTTGTTTAAAGAAAAGCTTATAAAAATCTGTTCAGATGGTAGTGATGCTAACATAGAAAGTAATAGGCGCAAGGAGCAGCAGATTTTACGCGATTGGTTGTTTAATGGTAAAGATGTAGAGTCATGTGCAATATGTGATAAAGAATTTAGTGTTAGCTCTTTGGTTACTGCACACAAAAAGAAAAGGTCTGAGTGTTCTTTTAATGAACGAATAGATCCAAACATTGTAATGCCGTTGTGCAAATTTGGTTGTGATCATCTATACGAAATAAAAGTATTAAGAATCCAAAAAAATATTGTAATTTCGAATAACAAATCAAAACAAACGGCTTTTGAACAATTATATATTAAGGCTGTTTCTGATAGGTCTATTAAGTCAAAATGGTCAGATGGTGAAGCCGAATATTTCATATAGTGATGTAAGCAAATGAAGTGATATTTTTTATTACCAAATTATTAAATGCCTAATTTTAGATATTTAAGGGAAAAAATTTTAGCTTGCAGGATGATGGTTCACTTCCCCCCTTATGTGAAGGCAATTACTTAAAGTAGCAGGCATATTAAGGTTATTTACTCGGAAGTAATCTTATTTAATTAGTAAGTGCATTGGTACTGCGTTAAATACGCCAATACCAATGCTTATAATATTGAGTTTAGAGCTCAGAGCTTAGTCCGCTGAATTCAAACTTATAAATCGCTGCGCCAGCCCATACCAGACTCTTCCATTAAATGCTCGTAAACACCTTCTATGTTAAGCGGTAACCATGCATCAAACTGTTTAAAGTCACTAAATTGGTCTAACTTTATATTTTTTTAATTTCGTCAAGTGTATTACCAGCTAAAACGCCTGCGGTTACTTGGCTATATAAAAGCTCTAAGTAACTTAAGTAACGCGCTACATCAGCCTTGCTGCCAATATCGGCATGTCCGCCCACAAAAGTACCAAAGTCATATTTGAGTACCGCTTGGGTTGAGTTAATCATGCCTTGAATGTCGTAACTCCACAGTTTTTGCCACGGCATTCTGCCAATAACAATCCAATCAACCACAAACAAGGTTTTTTGCTTTTCGAACAATACACTAACCGAACCACGACCATCGTTTGGACCATCGTTTGGACCATGGTAGTTAAGCTTTACTGTTGAATTACCAAGGGTAAGTAGTAGCTCGTTATCAAAAGTAAGGCTGGGCATTACCGTTTTCATTTGTGTGTTTTTAATATCTTGCGCGGCGAGTTTATGCGCTACAAAAGTGGTGTGCGGGCTTTTAAATACCTCGGCGCCGTAAATATGATCGCTGTGATTATGGCTGTAAATTACATATTTTATCGGTACGTTATAGCGAGTTTTAATTTGCTCGTTTAACCAGGTGGCGGCTTTTTTATTAAGCGGGTCGGTAACAATTGCGCCCTCAGGAGTGATTAAAAATACTGAGCGGTGTCGGTCGTCTATAAAGCGGTGTAAGCCATCGCCTAAGTCTTCAATCTCAAAGGCTTGTGTGGCAAAGCCTATAAATAACAAGGCTGTAGTTAATAGTTTTTGTAGCAAGCGGGGCATACACCATTCCTTTTAAAATTGATTAAATTAATAACGCTATTAAAAGAAGAAAGCATAAAACTGTAAAAAATTTCAGTGATTTGTTTAATTAAAGCTTAAACCTAAACTTAAGTAAAAGGATCAAATAAAAAGCCATTATAAAAATGGCTTTAGATAGGTTGGTTGGGTTTATCTTTGTGTTAGTTGTTGGTTTATTTCTTCAAAGATACTCGCGTCGTCTATGGTTGAAGGTATTTGTAGCTCTTCGCCATCAACCAGTTGGCGCAAATTTTTACGCAGTATTTTACCCGAGCGTGTTTTGGGCAACCTATCTACGCTAACTATATTTTTAAGGCACGCAATAGCGCCAATCTGATTACGAACACTTAAAACAAGCGCTTGTTCTACGTCGGTACTTGAGCCCATAAAATCATTTTTAAGCACAATCATTCCCATAGGGAGTTGTCCTTTAAGAGGATCGTTTACACCAAAAACAGCGCATTCGGCAACGGCGGGGTGCGCAGCTACTATTTCTTCCATTTCACCGGTAGAAAGCCTATGTCCTGCTACATTTATAACGTCGTCGGTTCTGCCCATAATAAATAGGTAGCCGTCTTCATCAATATAACCACCATCACCAGATAAATAATAACCTTCGTATTCATTTAGGTAGCTTGCTTTAAAACGAGCGGTATCTTGCCAAATGGTTGGAAGGCAACCCGGTGGAAGGGGCAGTTTAATTACGACGGCGCCTTGCTCGTTAGCTGCGCATTCATTGCCATCCATATCCAATATTCGCACATCAAAACCCGGAGTAGGCACGGTGGAACTGCCAGGTTTTGTTGCTAAGTACTCAAGCCCTACAGGGTTACACGCAATAGCCCAACCGGTTTCTGTTTGCCACCAATGATCGAGCACTGGCAGTTTGGTTTTTTCTTTAAGCCATTCGTAAGTAGGGGGATCTAATCGCTCGCCGGCTAAAAACAAGCGTTTTAAGCTAGAGGTATTGTATTGGTTAAAACCATCAGCATTTGGATCTTCTTTTTTAATCGCTCTAAATGCGGTGGGGGCACTAAATAATGCATTTACTTTATACTCTTCAACCACGCGCCAAAATGCACTGGCGTCGGGGGTTTTAACCGGTTTACCTTCATATAATACGGTCGCGCAGCGATACATTAGCGGCGCGTAAACTATATAAGAGTGCCCAACTACCCAGCCAATGTCAGACGCTGCCCAAAATACGTCGCCGGGCTTCATACCATAAACGGTTTCCATGCTGTATTGCATTGCCACTGCGTGACCACCATTTTCGCGCACTACGCCTTTGGGTGTGCCTGTCGTGCCTGAGGTATATAAAATATAAAGCGGATCGTTACCATTTACAGGCACCGGATCTGCGATTGCAGCTGTTTGCATTGCCTGAGTCCAATCTATGTCTCGTTTAGGCTTAAGAGTGGCGGTGACTTGTGGACGCTGATAAATAACGCAGTGTTCTACTTTGTGCGTAGCTAAGTCTATTGCGTTATCAATAAGTGGTTTGTATTCAATAATGCTGTTTACTTCAACACCGCATGAGGCGCTAAGTATAAGTTTGGGCTTGGCATCATCAATGCGTACTGCTAATTCGTGTGCAGCAAACCCACCAAATACCACCGAATGAATAGCACCAAGACGAGCGCACGCCAACATACCAATAACAGCTTGTGGGATCATTGGCATGTAAATAACAACGCGGTCGCCTTTTGTAACACCTAACGATTGTATTACGCCTGCAAATTTAGCAACTTCTTGTTGTAGTTGTGAGTAGCTATAAGTTTGCTTTGTATTAGTGACTGGGGAGTCGTAAATCAGTGCAGTTTGCTCGCCAAACCCGGCAATAACGTGTTGGTCGAGCGCTAAAAAACTGGTGTTTAATTGCCCGCCGCTAAACCAATGATAAAGCCCGTCGTCGTCTTGTGTGTATGCTTTTGTGGGGGTTTTATACCATGGAATATTTTTACTTTGTTCGAGCCAAAATTGGGCTGGGTTTTTTTTAAAGGCATTATATTGCTGTTTATATTTGCCTGACATGTAAGGCTCCTAAAACTAAATTTGTGTGTGAGAGACCTTACAAAATGTAGGCTTTTTTTAGCAAGCAAGCTATTCGACCTTGGTCGGCTAAAAGTTAATCAATGCACTGGTTTTAAAAATACAAAATTGACAATACAAAGTGTGTGGTTCAGCATGGCGGGCAGTAAAAACAAGAGAAAACACGATATGAGTAACGTAGTAAGAGTAGGGGTTGCGGTTATCATAAAGCATCAAAACACAATTTTACTAGGTGAGCGTATTGGCGCGCATGGTGCTAATACATGGGCAACACCTGGTGGGCATTTAGAGTTTGGTGAAAGTGTTGAGCAATGTGCAATACGAGAAGTGTTTGAAGAAACAGGTTTAAAGGTAAGTAAAATTACTAAGCTTGATTTTACCAATGATATTTTTACAGCAGAGAGCAAACACTATATTACGTTGTATGTAAAAGCTGACTTTGAAGGCGGAGAGCCTGAACTTAAAGAGCCTAATAAATGTTTAAAGTGGCGCTGGTGCGATATTAATAATCTACCAACGCCACTGTTTACATCACTAAAAAATTACTTATCTGAGGCTGTACTAGCCTAGTTATTTTGTTGGCGGTGTCGCTGGACTTAACTCTAGTTTACTAAAGCTTACTTGAGCGTAATCGCCATTTTGTTTATCTGTAGACCAATCGCCAGTACCTAAACAACCTGGGTACCAAATACCTTTCGCGCTTTTAGTACTACATTGGTTATAAGCGCCGGCTTTAAAGTAATGCCAATCTGCTGCGTAGCCATGTGGATGATCTTTTTCGTCCACTTTGCCATAAGCATCTACGTTATTACCTAAGTTAATAGAGTAGTTAACGTCTTCTTTGCCTTCTGCGCTAAATGTAAGGTGCATAACGTTTTTATACACATTTACCGTGTAGCTAAATTCTTCACCTAGTGCAATACCGGCACGGCCTGGTTCGTTAGGGTTTTCCCATGTATTACCCCAAACAGGGTAAGTAATGTCTGTACGGTCAGGATTTGTTTTAGGTAAGTTACGTTCGTAGTTCCAAAAAACTGAGCCCGTTTTATGTCCTGGCCATTTTTTGTAATAAATTTTAAGCGGCTCATTGCCCCAGCCATAACCAAGCTTGGTATCAATAAGTGCCTGATCTTTACCAGCGTGAATTTGCCCTACAACCACTGAGAATGCAGCTTTCTTGCTAGGGTCAGTAGCACGTAGCGCAACGTGATCTACTTTTAATGTTGCTTCCATTTTACCGCCAACAGAGCCAAATCGGTCAGATAGCGGGTGAACAGCCAAAGCAAAGTTGTTTTTAGAGTGTTTAGTTTTAATTTTAGTATTTGATCCACGGATCATTTGTCTAAGTTCACTACGGGTATTAGTAGAGTTAGCACTTGTAAGTGCTTTATTAGGCGAGGTGAATACCATGTAGCCTTTATCATCAAGATAGAAAAAATCAGGGTGTGCGTAAGTCTGAATTTCTTCTACATCTATTTCATCAATTTTACCGTCGTTGTTTAAATCTACTGGTACATTTATTTTCCAGTGAGATAAATCAAACTTTGTTGCTGGTACCGGCGCATCGCTTTGTTGATTAGTGCTTTGGGTACTTGAACAAGCCGTAAAAAGTAGAGGTGTTATAACGGCTAAAGCTGTGAGTTTAAATGTAGATGTATTTTTTATCATTATTGTCTCTGTGTGATGAAGTAAAAATTGTGCGGTACAGATATCGTTTAACCTCAATCTAGCATACCAATTTAATAATTAAAACTTACCAATTAGTAAAGTTAAATGTTTTTTAAATGATTTTTTGTTATACCAATTTGGTTGTGGTGTTTTTTAATGGCACTTATGGAAGTTTTTGCGGTATGTATTTTTTATGTGCTGGCTATTCACTCAGTGATGTTTAACGTGGTCTCTGGCGCTAAAGTATAGTCTATCTGAGAGGGAGTAACTTTGTAGTTACTTTGCAGCGTTTAGCAAATAACTAAATAACCACTGCCAATAACTAATGTCGGGCTTTAACTATGGTTAGTGCTACAAGTTAGTAGTGCTTGGTAATGGGAGTTGCCATTTTTTTAAAATGGTATGGTACTCACCACTATCTTTTATATTATTTAATGCGTCAGAGAGTGCTTTAGCTGTTTTAGGATTAAGTTTATTACTTGCTGAAAAATTAAGTGAAGAGGGTAGATCGCTTAAATGAATTCGTTTTGTTATTAGGCTAGGATCGAGTCCTAGGCTTTTTAGCTCGTTATCAATAGTTAGTGTATTAGTCACTACAAAGTCGATTCGGTTTTTATAAAGCATTTGCCAAAGCTGATGATAGTAGCTGACCAGTATTAAATTTTTGTTTTCGGTAAAGCCTTTTTGTTTTAAGTAGGCTTCGCTTAGGTAGCCACGAATGGTTGCTACTTTATATTCTTTTGCAAAATTTAAGTGAACGACTTCATCTATATGGCTTTTTAAACTAACTAAATAGGCG
Organism: Pseudoalteromonas sp. 31A1; assembly: GCF_011378815.1. Lineage (NCBI taxonomy): Bacteria > Pseudomonadati > Pseudomonadota > Gammaproteobacteria > Alteromonadales > Pseudoalteromonadaceae > Pseudoalteromonas > Pseudoalteromonas sp. 31A1. Next base: position 441,717 of record NZ_WTKY01000001.1, read on the forward strand.
TCTGCAACGTACACCTCACCTAACCACGTATATTTATTAATCCGCTCTGGGGTTTTTAACAAAGACAACATTATGGCGTTGGTATTTGTTTTATGCTCCTTAAAAACGCGGGCCATAGGCATTATTTCAAAATTAGCGGTTAAGTTTGTTTGCTTCACAACTGCTTTGGCAATGTCGACTAAAGCGCCGCTTACTTCACCTTGCTGATTTTTAAAGTGATAAGGAGGAAGGTCTTCAGCTATAAAAGTAACCGAATCGGCGTTACACAGGGGGCTATATAAAATAAATACAAAAGCACTTAATAAAACACGAAAAAACATAAAAAATCTTTTAAAGCAATAATACACCTAGTGTAGAGAGTATTAACTAAAACATATATATATTATGTTTATATAACGTAAATAATTTGCATTTACTTGGCTGTACTTGCTGTTTTGTATTTTATAAATTGTAATGGCGAGCATTTATGCCAGCGTAAAAAAGCTCGATTAAAAGAGCTTTGATCTTTAAATCCTAAAATATTAGATAAATCAGCAAGTGGCATGCTGGCTATTAATGTATCTGCACGTTTTTTACGTTCTTTTTCAAGTAGCTGAGCAAAGGTTAAGTCTTGTTGTTTTAAGCGTCGTTGTAGCGTTCGGGGTGTTAAATTAAGCGCATCAGCTATGCCTATTAGGTTGCAGTTTTGCAAGGTAGTTTTAGCTGTAAGTAACTGATTAACTTTATCGTCAATACACTGCTGGCTTTTAAAGTTAGAGAGTTGCTGCTCTGACAATTGCTTAAAAGTAGAATTAATAATGGCGTTATCGGTTTTAAAGGGCAGCGTTAAATAATGGCTCGGAAAGCTAATTTGATTATATTCAGCACTGCTTTTTACAGGGCATTTAAACCATGATTCAAGGGCGCGCCTTTGCGATGGCAACCAATTATAAGTGAAACTAATACTACTTGGCGAAAGCGTTAAATTTATTAACTGGCGAATTACACTTACCCACGCGGTCATGTTTCGTAAAACAACATGCTCATTACAACTTTGATGAGCAATCCAACGAATAGTTGCTGTATCAGTATTTAGTTCAAACTTGGCTTTACCAATATCAGCCACCAAGCTGTCATAGCTTAACAATGCTTTAATGGCACTGCTTAAGTTATCGCTTGATTCAATTAAGTAACCTAAAACGCCGTAGTCAGCAGTGCGAATTTGCTGACCTAGGGTAAAACCAAAAAGAGGATCGTTAAGTGTTTTCTTGCCATAAACTAATAAAGCATTGTAACTATTTAAACTAATACGCGGCGCTAATTGATGGGTACGTTGATTACTAAATTCGTCAAAGCTAATAGCGTGCAAAGCCGTTTTAGTACTAATGCCTTGCGCTTGTAAGTCATCAAGAATACTTGAAAAGTAATGATCAGCCAATGTGTGCATTTGTCATCTAAAGCTAAAAAATAGTCGTGTATTAGCAAGTTTGCCACGTTAAATTTTTATATGCTAGTTGAATGCCTAATAACCTCTTGCTGTAAAAATGATACTTATAACAATAAAACAAACGCTTAATGCACAGCCAAAACAAATAATAAGCACACTGTTGGATCATCAACAGTTGCATCGATTTTTTAATGCCAAATTTACGCTGTTACAAGCACAAGACGAAGGGCAAATCGAAGGCGGAAAAGGATCTGTTAGGCAAGTAAAAATAGGTAAAATAACTTTTTCAGAGCAAATAATCAGTGCCGATCAAAATCATATCCGTTACGAAATAGTAGGCGATAAACCAGTAGCTAATCATCGAGGCGATATATACCTCACTGCAAATAAAGACATCAATACTTTAGTTACCGAACTTAACTATTGCATAAGCTGCTCAGCTCCATGGTGGATGCCAAATGCATTACTTAAATATGTTATTACAAAAGATATAACCCAAGCGTTAAACAATTTAAATAATTATTTTTTGGCGGGTAAAGCATGAACTCAGAAATTATTTTACTCGCTCTGAGCCCATTATTTTTGATATTTGTTTGCTCTGAGTTTATTAAGTTTAAGCGCTATTACGACATAAAAGATAGCCTAGCAAATACAGTGTTAGCGCTATTACACCAAGGCGCAGATGCTATTGCGTTACTGCTGTTAATGCCTTTATTTAATTGGTTGTATGACTATAGATTGTTTGATATTGAAGTGAGTGTATTAAGTATTGCATTTGCATTTTTACTGCAAGATTTTTTGTATTATTGGTTTCATAAAGCATCGCATCATATTCATTGGTTGTGGGCTGCACATGTGGTGCACCATAGCTCAACTAAAATGAATTTCACCACCGCATTTAGGCAAAGCTTAATGTACCCCGTAGCCGGTATGTGGGTGTTTTGGCTACCTATGATTTTAATTGGATTTGAACCGCTAACAGTATTTAGCGTGGTTGCATTAAATTTGGCGTATCAATTTTTTGTACATACTCAAATAGTGGGTAAGTTAGGCTGGTTTGAAAAAGTATTTAATACGCCTTCGCATCACCGAGTTCATCACGCAATAAATGCAGGTTACCTTGATAAAAACTTTGCAGGTGTACTTATTATTTGGGATAAGTTATTTGGCACCTTTGTAGAAGAAGATAAATCAAAGCCTTGTAAATACGGCATTATAGGGCAGCTTAATAGCAATAACCCAGTCGTTATTACGTTTCATCAGTGGGAGCACTTATTGAAAAGTGTTTATAAGGCATCGGGAATAAAAGCTAAATGTAGAGTACTATTTGGCTACCCTACAAGTAGCATTAAATATAAATAATATTGAAAAAGTTAAAAGTTAAAAGTAAAACTGCATAGCTAAACTCATTGATGAATTATGGCTATGCCATTGAGCATGCTGTACTTTGCTGCGCAGCGATACATTGCGAGAAACAGCGTAATTCCATGTTATAGCTATTTCGCTGTGCTTACTTGCTGCGTTATCAGTTAGCCATAATATATTGCCAGTCAAAGCGAGTTTATGCTTATTGTTTATTTGCCAAATTACACCGGCTTCGCTGCCTATTCCAGTACTAAGTCGGTCGGTTATATCGCCTGTATTTAGCTCAAATTGACCAAGAATATAGCCGTGCAGATTATTAGGATCGCCATAAGATTTACCATAACCTCCTTTTGTAAAAAAGCGGCCTAAACGTTTATTGTCACTTGGTTGTCGGTCAAAGCCCATTTTAAAGTTCCACGACCAGCTATCAAATACGCGGTTATCGGGTGCAAGCGACATAGCATCTAATAAGTAAAAATGTTCAATATCTGCATTTCCTTCGTCAGTAATAGCGGCTTCCAAATCAAAAAAACTAATTTGTGCACCCGCTATAAAACCTTCAGGCCTATCTAGTAAGTCATGATACGCAAGCCTATAACCAAAATTTGTAAGGTTTGCTTGGTTATTATTTTGTACCCTACCTAGCGATACTTTAGAAGAACCATGACCTTGCTCTGGGGAAGCAATAGGGCGGTTTGGCTTAGTAAATGGCGAAGCTACATTATATTTGCTGCGCATTAGGAGTAGCTTAGTTAGTCGCGGGGCAATTTCTTCACGATTTAACGCTTTATCGTAAAATTCAAAATTTAACCATTCATACGCCATTTCTAATATAGCGACTAATTGCGACTGTGAGTAATTACGAGTATTGAGGGAGCCACCTTGCATTAACTCTCTTGCATCATCAAGTTGTTCGTCAGTCATTTGAGTAGAGTAATGGTATAGCTTAGTGCCAAAAGCAGGGCGGTAATTAGGTGTTTGTAATAAGTTGTTATTTCTTAGTACTGCAACGGTATCTGATGGAATAGCTTGCATATTAAATGACGATGTTAAATCAAGGTCCTCTTGTGCAAGTTGTAATAATGCAAGTAATTGGTAAGAGCAGTTTTCATCAATAAAAAAGTAATCGAATGTAGCTAATTGTAGCTCCCACAAGTGCAATAAAATAAGCTCTACCTGTAGCTCTGATAAATTAAGTTTGTATTCCCAAATATCACGAGATTCTAAATCATTATATTCGCGTACTTTTTTATAGTACGGCATAAGCGAAAACTTACCTGGGTAGCTGCCAATCAAGCCTTTTAGTGCATACATAGCTGCGTTATCTGAGCCGTCTGGCTCTGCTGCAAAATTAACTGCGAATGCGAGCAACTCTTTATGGCGAGTCTGATCTTTTGCATCAATACGAAGTAAAGTGTGGCCAAACATTGATGATGGGCTATTCATAAATGCAGTTGGAAAAACTAACGTAACCCCTTTAGGGTTTATTATTTTTTGCCACGCCTGTAGTTCTGGGCAATTAAGTTCGGGCCAGTTATTTTTAATTTTTGTTTTTAGCCATTTATAACGTGCAGGAAACTGACAACGATATTGTGATGTTTTTGGGTCAGTATTTTTACCACTAAATGCAGCTATAGTGGCTTTAAGCTCGTCATATGGGCTTGTTTTACCTGTAGGAGATAAAAAAAACTCAGCACTGTCTACTTCACTTTTCCAATCACCTAATGTGGCCAAGCGGTAGTGACCTAATTTAAGCCAGTAAGGGTGTGTTGCTAATGTATTTGTTTCAATACTTTGAGCGTTTGAGTAAGTACTAAAAAGAGCGAGCAGTAAACCAAATAATATTTTTTTCATAATCACTAAATTACAAAAGCCGCTAGAGAAATACTCCAGCGGCTTTATTTATACGTATAAAACCGGCTAATTTAGCTGATTAAGAAAGAGTATAAGAAGCAAGTTGTGCGTTACTTGCAAGAACAGTGTTTAGGTTTTCTAAAACTGTTTGTGAAGTTACGTTTTCAGAAGTAAATACTGAAGAAAACTGTGCTTGAGCAAGCTTATTGAACGCTGCTTTATCTTGATCTGCAACACCCCAAGCTTCAGCTAGAGTAGCTAAAGTTTCGCCTTCACCTTTTGACATATCACGAGCAAGTTGCTCCATGTTACCGTCAATGAATAAAGCGATTTTTTCTGAAGAAGTTACTGTACCAGTACCATCACAACCAAGAGTACCAAAAGTGATACCAAAAGTTTGGTTACCAGATGTACCATTTGTTGTAGCGCCTAAAATTTTAACGCCTTTACCTTGCTGACCAGCAAATAACATAGAACCAAGACCACAACCAATATCTTGGTCAGCCATTGCGTTTGAGAAAGGAAGTAAAGATAGAGCTGCTACTGCGATTAGTTTTTTCATTTTCATAAATCCATATATGATTGTCTTTATTTAGGGTAAATAAAGTTCGCGGAAGATTCTAACAGACTTGCAGAAAAAAGGAACAGGCTAAAACATGAATATTTTACACTCTAATTTTTAAATATATTAAAGTTAATGTCAGGATAAAAATCAGCCTAGTTTCCACTTTTTATTGAACTGGTGGCGTTTTTTTACTTCTTGGGGCACCTAATAAAATACAAGTATGGCAAATACATACAGATAAAAATGCACTAATACCCAATGCACCGCCATAGCCGTCAAGTTTTGGTACAAGGAATTCAAATAAGATTGAAAACAAAATAGATGAGCTTGCTACAGTATAAATACCAAATCGATGTGGGGCGCTCATACCTATGAATGTGCCGCCAAAAAATACAATTGCGTATAAATCGGGGTTCAAATTTAAGGCGCTAAAAATTAAATAAGCAATAATAGAAAGTGAAGACGACGCTCTAACCCCGTCAAAGCGACTATGCTTAGCTAAATAAAATGTTAAAAAAGCCCCAAGCAGTACAAGTAATGGATATTCAATACTCATAATACAATTCCTTTGGCTAATACAAAAAGTGCCACGCTTGCAAAAGCTACGCTGCCAAGCTTGCCACCAAAACCTGTAAACATATTCATAGTAAGCACATACAAACTTGAGCCAATAAGCGAAATAATAGCAATTTCCCAGTAACTGGTAATTAAATGAGTTGAACACATACCTGCAAAGCTACCAGCATAAATTGCAGCATACGGATGGTTTTTATAACGCGCAGGAAAAGGAATAAACGAGCCAATAAGCCCCGTTAGCGCAGCAGAAATCACTAAAGGTAATGCAAAAGTAGTGTGCATAGCAAAGCAAGCTACAAAGCCTAAAAAGAAAGTGATGAATTTTAAAAGTAAGAATTTAATCATAGCGGCGCATTTTAAACTAATCCTTTTGCGCTTTCTAATACTCTCTAACAAATAAATGTTATAAGTAATTACAAACTTTAAAAACGTGTTTTTTAAACGGATTTTAGGTATTAAATATGCTTAATAGTGCCGCTGTTAATGTTCTATAAATCACAAGTTATGTATAATGGCGATAATTTAATGTATTAAAGTGTTAACCAAGGGTTATTTATGTCTAACTGTTTGCATCTGGCTATTCCGGCTGGCGATTTAAAAGTGGCTAAAGCGTTTTATTGTGACGTACTAGGCTGTAAAACGGGTAACAGTGAAGAAGGTCGCTGGGTAGATATAGATTTTTGGGGTAATGAACTTACCTTGCACCAGAGTGTTGAGCGCTTACCAACAGTTCGCCATGATGTAGATATGGGAGCTGTGGCAGTACCTCACTTTGGGATTCACCTATCTGAAGATGAATTTAACGGGTTAAAAATACGTATTGAAGATGCGGGTATTGAATACTTAGATAAACCATATCGCCGATTTATTGGTGATGAGTTTGAGCAAGAAACGTTTTTTATTGAAGATCCAAATGGCAATGTGCTTGAAATGAAAACCATGGTAAATCCAGAGGTTTTATTTAAAAAAGTATAAATGCTGTTGTTTAAGTTAAGCTAAAAAACCACTTTAATAAGTGGTTTTTTTATAACTATTAATCAGTGTTTTGATAAATTAGTTAATATTTACAGGTAAAAAAAATTACGCTACATACATGATTTTTATTCACTCTACAATGTAGGTATAGACACGTAGACTTAATTTCAATTCTCATACTTTATTGTTATTTATGCTGCTTAAACTCATAATTGCACCTTTGCTTATTTTACTAATAACATTCGCCCAAAAACGCTTTGGTAGTTTTGTTAGCGGCATAATTCCTGGCTTGCCTATTACCTCTGGGCCTATTTCTTATTTTATAGCATTAGAGCAAGGTAAATTATTTGCAGCTAACTCAGCGGTGGCCTCTCTTTATGGTATGAGCGGTATAGGCTTATTTTGTTTTAGTTACTTGGTTGTATCACGAAGATTTGGAATGCTTAAATCGCTTTTTACAGCGTTGAGTATTTGGTGCGTATTTAGCGTTATTACTTTATTTTTACCAGTGAATATTATTGTGGCGAGTGTGGTTTCGCTTTGTATTTTACTCGGTTTAACTATTATCTCTACAAAGCTAAATATATCAGTTGATGCAAAACCATTAAATGCCCGCTGGGAGCTTCCGGTAAAAATGATATTAGTGACGAGCTTTATCGTGCTTGTTACGTTTATATCGCAGCATATAGGGTCTGCTTGGAGCGGATTAATATCGACCTTTCCGGTTATTTTAGCGGTGATGGGCAGTGTTGCTCACTTTAGTGACAAACAAGCCTCAACGTTTAAAATTCTTAATGGCGGTATTATTGGTTCACTAGGTGGCTGTGTGTTTTTTGCAGTAATTGCCTTAGCGCTTAAGCTTAACTTTGTTATTTGGCAGGTATATGCAGCCGCAGCGGTTTGCTCAACATTATTTACTATTATTTTTAGCCAATTTATTAATCGCCAATTTAGTAAGCGAGCTATGCTAAACACCAAAAAAGCAGTGCTTAAAATTGACTCGCTCGGTTAATTTATATCTCTCAAGTCATAATTTTTAGCTAGTTAGCTATGTAATTGAGTTAACATTTCACTTGGCGTTTTATTAAAGTGACGCTTAAATTCGCGGCTAAATTGCGATGGACTGGTATAGCCAACTTTTAATGCGGCTTCGTTTGCCTTGCTTCCACTGCTGGTTATAAGCTCTTTGGCTTTAGCTAAGCGTACTTTTTTTAAATACTGCAAAGGTGACTCAAATGTTACTTGCCTAAAAGCACGATGGAACGACGATACGCTCATGTTTACATCTTCAGCCAACCCCTCAACTGTAATTTGATTGGCATAACTACTGTGCATAGTCGAAAGCGTACGTGCTATACGCGCATAATGCCCGTCGTGCATAGCAAGGCCTATTAACGTGTCGCCTTGTGGGCCGCAAAGCACGCGGTATACTAATTCTTTTACGATATCTTCGCCAAAAATGTCAGCCTCAATAGGGTTATTAAGCACGCTAAGTAAGCGGTGGGTTACTTGCTCCATTGCGCCATCTATTTTAGCCGATTGAACGCCACCCATTTGCCCTGAAGTGAATGGTTTATGTGTACCAATTTGGTTTACTAGTTTGTGTAACATTACCGGGTTTATATCTATAACTATGCCCATTACAGGCAGGTTGTTATCAGTAAAAGCTTCGCACTCAAGTGGCACGGGGATACCTAAAACAAGGTAGTCACCTTCACCATATTTTATTTGATGTTCAGGGAAATGAATTATTTTATGTCCTTGCCCAACAATAATAATACCTGAGTTATATATGAGTGGCTGGCGTGGTGAGCTTTTACTTGCGCGATGAAAATACACACCTGGAATAATGGTTTCCATGTTGCCTTCAAAGTTGAGTAAATGATTGTGCTCTGCAAATTTTTGCATCATGTTGGCTATTGAGGACATTAAAACATCTATTATCGTACGAATTTTGCGTAAAATATCAATATTGACAGTTTTAGGCAAGCTTTTGCGAGTTATTGGGCTTTTTTAATGTTTGTTTTGCCACTAATATGCACTCATTGAAGTTTGGCTTAGTTAGTAACTAAGCATTATATTTAGTATTTAACCGTCACCTAGGAGCAAAATAATGAAATTTAGCTACGTAAATCCAACACTTATCCAGTTCGGCCAAGAACAAATTGCCTCACTAACTGATTTGATCGCAAAGGATCAAAAAGTACTTGTAGTGTACGGCGGCGGTTCAATTAAAAAGAACGGCGTGTACGACCAAGTTGCAGCAGCACTTGAAGGCTTTGATTGGGTTGAGTTTTCGGGCGTTGGCGCTAACCCAACAATTGAAGTGTTAGACCAAGCAGTAAAAATTTGTAAAGAACAAGATATCGACTTTGTACTAGCTGTAGGCGGCGGTTCAGTAATCGACGGCGTTAAATACATTGCAGCATCTGCCGTTTACGATGGCGAAGGTTGGGATATTCCTACTGGTAAACATAAAGTAACTAGCGCATTACCTATTGGGGCAGTACTTACGCTTCCAGCTACAGGTTCTGAGTCTAACCAAGGTTCTGTTGTGAGCAAAGCTGCGACTAAACAAAAACTTCCGTTTATGTCTCCAGCGGTACAACCTAAGTTTGCAATTATGGACCCTGATGTAATGAAAGCATTACCACAGCGCCAACTTGTGAATGGTTTAGTAGATGCATGGGTTCATACCTGTGAGCAGTACCTAACATTCCCTGAAACAGCATTGGTTCAAGAAGGTTACGCAGAGGCACTTTTAAGAACGCTTAAAACATTAGGCGATAACTTTGAAAACCAAGACGATGCATGGCGTGCAAACCTTATGTGGGCAGCAAACCAAGCACTTAATGGTTTAATTGGTTCTGGTGTATCGCAAGATTGGGCTACGCACATGATTGGCCACGAGCTTACAGCCGCTTACGGTGTTGACCATGCACGTTCACTTGCTATTGTTCAGCCTTCTTTACTGCGCAACCAATTTGCAGTTAAAAAAGCAAAACTAGAGCAAATGGGTAAAAACGTATTTGGTCTTGAGCAATCTGACGACTTAGCTGAGAAAACAATTGCAGCAATTGAAGCGTTTTACCACAGCCTTGACGTAGCAACTGTGCTTACTGAACATGGCGATGATAAAGCCGCTGCTATTGACAATATTATTGGCAAACTTGAAGCACATGGCATGGTTGCTCTTGGTGAAAACCAAGCTATTACGCTTAAAGAAAGCCGTGAAATTTTAGAACAAGCTGTTGCTTAATCACTTTTAAGTAACTTAAAACTAAAAGCCGCTAACGTTTAAAGTTAGCGGCTTTTTTGTGCATAAAACATATTAAAAACACAGTGTTTATAATTAACCAATAATATCGATATTAATGTTTTTAAATGATGATAGTAAACTGTGCTCAACGGTTAGGAAAAACCTAACGATTAAATAAATTAAAACAGGACTAAACTCATGAAATTATTAAACACATTATTAAGCTCAAAAGCAGGCGTAGCTGCATTAATTTTACGAGTGCCAGTTGGCCTTATTTTAGCGGCGCATGGTGCACAAAAATTATTTGCTTGGTTTGGCGGTTATGGCCTTGAAGGCACAGGACAATGGATGGCAAGCATTGGCTTAGAGCCAGGTTACTGGTTAGCAATGATGGCCGGTAGTGCAGAGTTTTTTGGTGGTATTGCCTTGGTAATTGGTTTATTAACACGCCCAGCAGCGGTTGTTGCCGGCTTTACAATGTTGATTGCTATTTTTAGCGTGCATATTAGTAATGGTTTGTTTATGGCAAACAATGGCTACGAATATGCTTTAACGTTACTTGTTGTAATGGCTGTACTTGTTATTCAAGGGGCAGGAAGTTTTTCGCTTGATAACGTATTAGCTAAAAAACTAGCTAATAAATAACGTTTATAAATTTAAAAAAACAGCGGCCAATTTGGCCGCTGTTTTTGTTTAAATAATCTATTTAGCTGAAAAAGTTAAAGAATAACTATACTGCTTTTGCTCAAGTAAATATTTTTTATGAGTGCTTGGGCTCCACGAGTCATCGCCACCCACGCCCATATGTTGATGATCAATATGTACATGCACGCAATCATCAGCAATTAGCTCATTAGTGTGCTTTGCCTGAGTTAACATACTTTGTGAATATTCACTGGCTGCAAATAAAAACGCACCAGTTACGGTTAAGTTATTAATACTCAGTAATTGGCAATCGCTACGCAGGCCGTTATCAGTTGGAAATATATACGGTGTATGTAGATCATTTAAGTTCAAGCTATAATAACCTAAACGTGCAGCGGCTTTGCGATCTGGGTAGTTTTCAAAAGGACCTAACCCTAGCCAATTTACTTGTGTATCGCTTTGCTTGTTAAGCGTTGTACTTAATCCTATACGCGGCATTGGCGGTAGGGTGTCGTTTAAGTTCACATCAACATCTAAGCTAATATTGCCGGTATTATTGAGGGTATATAACCATTGTGTTTGAGCCTGTAGCACGCCATTAAACTCGTAATTAAATACACAAGTAATACGTACATCAACGCTTGATTGCACTGCATTAATTGAGCTACAAGTGCGCTGCCATTGCCCAATACCTGCGCGCAACCAACGAGCTTCCCATGCATTAGGATCTAGGTTGTCTACCTCGCTTACACCAATATCGTTATCAAGTGGTGCACGATAAAAATTATCAACTAATGGGCTACTAATAACCTGAGTATCGTTTTGTAACCACTGCTCTATAAGCCCTGATTGCTTACTAAAAATAAGTTTAAACTTATCGCCTTCAATACTTAGGTGAGAGTCTGTTTCATTAACACTTATAGCGCTTTGCTCTGTAGCTGATGCAAACACATTACGGCTTAAGCTCTTGCTGTTTATAAGCTTAAACTGCGCGGTATCCATAACGTGATTAGCGTTTGCAAAGTGCGAGTCGTTAATTAGCACACACTCTAAATTTAAGTGATACTGTGCGCCTTGCTCAAACGTTGTTTTAGTTTCAATAGTTAAAGTGTGCGTACTTTGCGGCGCTATATTAAGTACTTGCTCGCCTTGCTCAACGCATATGCCATTTTGCATTAATTGCCAAACGAGTTTTTCGTTATCTGTTGCCCTAAATACGTAATCGCTAAATACATCAATACTGTATTGATTTTTATTTTGCTCACGCAGTGTAAATTGTAAATGTTGCTGGCTGTATTTAGCTTCAAATAGGCTTGGGTGCGGTGTACGGTCAGGGAATAATAAACCGTTTATACAAAATTGACGGTCATTTAGTTCATCACCAAAGTCGCCACCGTAAGCCCAGTAATGCTCGCCATTTTCGTCTGTTTTAGATAAACCTTGGTCTACCCAATCCCAAATAAAGCCACCTTGTAGGCGTGGGTATTCTCTAAATGCTTGCCAGTAATCGTCAAAGCTACCTAGGCTGTTACCCATAGCGTGCGCGTATTCACATAAAATAAGCGGGCGAGTTTCACCTGGTAAACTCAACCATTTTTTAATTGAATACTTAGGCACTGCATCGTCTTTTATATCGGTATCTACACGGGCATACATTGGACAGATAATATCGGTAGCCGTTGTATTTGCGCCGCCGCCTTCGTATTGCACTGGGCGAGAGGGGTCAAAGCTTTTTGACCAGCCGTACATGGCATCGTGGTTTGCGCCGTGCCCGCATTCGTTACCTAGTGACCAAATAATAATAGAGGGGTGGTTTTTATCACGTTCAACCATTTGTGTATAACGCGACATAAATGCGCCAGCCCACTGCGGATCGCTCGCTAAACGCCCCATAGGAAACATACCATGGGTTTCTATGTTGGCTTCATCTACTACGTATAAACCTAGCTCGTCACATAGCTCGTAAAAACGAGGGTGATTAGGATAATGAGCAGTACGCACAGCGTTAAAGTTATTTTGCTTCATCAGCTTAATATCTTCAATCATATCGGCGGTACTTACTGTATGACCGTTTTCTGGGTGATGTTCGTGGCGGTTAACACCGCGAATAAGCAACGGTTTGCCATTTACACACAGTTGCCCGTTAAGCATTTCTACTTTTCTAAAACCAATGTTGTAGGCTTCAACATCTATAGTCTCGCCTTGCTCATCAAGTAGGCTTACTACGCAGCGGTATAAGTACGGGGTTTCAGCGGTCCATTTTTTAGGGCTTGTTATTGCTACGTTATGAAAAACAACATCAGCCCAGCTGCCTTTTTCATCAGCACGTTTATTATTAGTGCTTTGAATTTGCGGCTCACATAACGGTGTTTCGCCATCAAATACTTGTATGGCAACTTTATAGTTATTAGCTGTGTCATTACGATTGGGTATATCAATTGTAGTTTTAATTGCTAACGTGGCATCGCGGTAGCATGCGTCTAAATCCGGCGTTATAAATACATCGCTAATTTGACTTTGTGGTTTTGTAAGTAAGTTAACATCGCGAAAAATACCGCTTAGCCACCACATGTCCTGATCTTCTAAATAACTGCCATCGCTCCAACGAATTACCATAACCGCAATACGGTTAGTGCCGGCAACTAACAGTTCGCTTAAATCAAATTCGCTGGGTAAGCGGCTATCTTGTGAATAACCCACCCATTGCCCGTTACACCAAAGGTGAAACGCCGAGTTAACGCCTTCAAAAATTATATGATTACGCTGCGCTAACTGCTCGGGTGCGATAGTAAATTCAGTCCGGTAACAGCCAGTAGGGTTGTCGCTTGGTACAAAAGGCGGATTTACAGCAAACGGGTATTTAACATTACAATAAATAGGTTTATCAAAACCGTGTAATTGCCAGTTAGAAGGCACAGTAATACTTTGCCAGTCGCTGCCTAGTGTTTCACTTAGCAGTGACTCATCGACCGCTTCGGGCTTATCAAATAATTTAAAATCCCACTGACCGTTTAAGCTTTGCTTTTGCGATTGTGTATTTGCACGAGCGTCTTCAACTGTTTTAAAGCCATTAAGTGGGCAGTGCGCTTTTACTTGATTAACTTGTACTGAAATTGGGTTTTCCCAATCGCGGCGATTAATTATGTGCTGTAAAGAGGTCATGTTTATCCTATTGCATAAGCGGGCAATTATAATGCGCTAAATATAGCTAAAAATAATCACAGGGGTTATGCTTAAAGCTCTCCTTTATTTATCCAAAACTATCATTATATTATGCGCTATAACATTAAAGATATACTCGATATTGGCCCGCACTGCACAGAGCGCTTTATAGATTCAAAAACGCTTGCGCAAATGCCAAACCTTGAAATAGCACTTGCGGGTTGCTCAAACCTATCGGGTCGTTATTGCGTAGCACGCTCAACACCGCTAGAACATACACTTTTTTATACGCTTGCAGGGCAGGGTAAATTAACCACACAAAATGAGCAGTACACGCTTAATGCCAATACACTTATTGTGCTACCAGCTAAGCAAAGCTTTGAAGTGACAATTGATGGTGAACATTGGGATGTGATTTGGTTAAATCTTGCAAACACTAAACGTTGGCAGCATTTAAACCTTGCGCAAGCACTGGTATTAACCGATCAAAAACTTGAGCCGTTACACCTTGCTATGGAGCTTTTATATAGCGAGCCTAATGCTAATTTACGCGAAAGCGTCACGCCTATTTTAAGTCATTACTTAAATGCTACGCTGCAAAATAACTCACAGGGTGCAGCGCATAACCGCTTAATTAGTTTGTTTGAAGAGGTAGACAAGCGCTTGCAGTTTGATTGGACAATAGAGGCAATGTGCGAACATGTGCATTACTCATCGCCGCATTTGCATCGTTTATGCCAAGCGCAATTTGGTAAAAGCCCAATACAACAACTTATTTATTTACGCATTGAACGGGCTAAAAACTTATTGTTAAACACGGCTTGGCCAATTTCGCATGTGGCAAGTTATGTGGGGTACTCTAATATTTTTAATTTTTCCAAACGTTTTAAGAAGTCGGTAGGTGTGTCGCCAAGCGAATTTAGAAAATAACGTTAGCGGCTCTCTACATTTGAATAAATTTAAGGTATTGTGCGATTTCTTAAATTGCATTTTAGAGTTTTAGGTAGGTAATGCGCTCAAACCGTTTTTTAATAGTGATATTATTAGTGCTTGTACATAGCTTTATTAGCTGTGATGGTGCTGCGTATCATTTGCAAGAAGACGTTGATCACGTAACCAGTTCGTTATCGCAAGGCGACTCCACAGCCGATGATAACCAAAGCGATAAAACATCAACTACCGAGATTCATGCCCACCAACATTGCCATTGTGGCTACAACAGCACCTCTAGCCATTCAATAAGCCCAGAGCAAAGTAAAGCAACTTCGCCTGCGTGCTATAACGGGTTAAATTACCCGCCAGATGTACCTCCACCAAATTTTTATAGCTAGCTTTTAATTTTAAATACTTTGTAAAAACGGCCTGCGCTTGTGCGCTATTAGGCTAGTTATTTACATATTTAGGTTGCTTGATCGCGCTTGTTTTTAAAATAGGCGTAGTGATTAAGTTAACTCTGTTTGTTAAAAAACGGACACGCTATATGAATAAAAAACCAATTATGCTGGTGGCGCTAATGTGCGCGCTACCTGCTTTTAGTACTTTGGCGAATGTTAAAACATTAACCCTTAAGCAGGCACTGAGTAATACCGAACAACAAAATCTGGTATTAAAACGCTACCCTTATCATCAAAAAATATTGAGTGCGCTTAAATCTCAAGCTGCTCTTTCGCCTAATCCTGTATTGAATATTGAAGCTGAAAACTTACTGGGCACAAACAAGGCGCGTGGCATTCAAGGCGCTGAAATAACACTTGGGCTTAGCCAACTAATAGAGCTGGGCGATAAGCGCCAAAGCCGTATTAATTACGCAACCGCCAATATTAAAGCCCAAGCAATACAGTATCAAAATACCCGTTTAGCCTTATTAGCAACCACTGCTGAGCGATACTACCAAGGGCTTAAATTTCAAACATTATTAAGTTTAAATAGTGAACGTAAACAGGTAGTTACCCAGGCGCTTAAAGCGATTGAACAAAGAGCCAATGCGGGTGCTGCGTCGCAAGCTGATGTAACGCGCATGCGTTATGCACTTAGCCAAGTAGAGCTTGATAAAGTCATGCTTAATAGTGAATTTGAGCGAGCAAGTTTATCGCTTAACGAGCTGTGGAGTGAGGAGCAACCCTACGATACTTTTGCTGGCAATATTAATGCAATTACTGCGCTTAAATCAGCGCAAGCACTTTTAGATGCGGTTAACCAAGCCCCTGAATTTGCATTATTACAGCAGCAATATTTACAGCAAACAGCTAACTTAACACTGCAAAAAGCAAACGGACAAACCGATATTAATATAGGGGGAGGCGTGCGCTATAACCAGCAAAATGACTCCAGCTCGTTAGTGTTTTCGTTTTCTATGCCACTGCAATTAAGCAATTCTAATAGCGGCAATATTGCAGCTGCAAATAGTCAGCTCATGCTTTTAAATGAGCAGCAAGGGCAATTGCGCATCCAGCTACGCCAGCAAGTACGTACTTTGTACGCTTATTATCAAGGTCGAGCTAATCAGGCAAAGCTATTATCTGATCAAATTATTCCTCAGGCACAAACATTGATTGAGCAAAGCTTAAAAAGTTATCAACGCGGACAAATTTCGGTGTTGCAATTGCTTGATGCTCAACAAGCACTTTTTGATTCTAAACGCACACTTATTACAACTCACGCAGAGCTGTACCAAGTGCTACTTACTCTTGAGCGTTTAACAGGCCAATCTTTAATTGAGACTCATCAATCATGAATAAAAATATAATCGCATTACTAGTATCACTTTCGTTTGCCTGCAGCTTTGTAAGTACACATGCATTTGCCTCTGCTGAGCATGGCGAGTCAGGTCATAAAGAAACTGAGCAACACGAGCAAAAGCAAGGTCCATACGGCGGCTTTTTATTAACTGACCCTAAATTAACACTTGAGCTTAAATTGCAAGAATTTGCAGGTAATGTTGAGCTACGTGTATATGGCTATAAACAAAATCAGCCAATTAATATAAACGACTTAAACATAACAATGAGTTTAAAACGTTTAGTTGAAGCCCCGCAAAATATACAGTTTGCAGCTGAGGGCGACTACCTTGTTAGCACGCAATCAATTAACGAACCACATTCGTTTGCACTTACCGTTACTGCTAATTATAAAGGCGAGAGCATTAGCTATGAATACGACCAACACGAAGGCCGTACCACGTTAACAGAGCGAGCTATTGAGCGCGCAGGCATTAAAACCGAGATAGCGCAAAGTGGTGAAGTAGATATTACCGATACGCTTTTTGGTGTAATTGCTCCAACACAACACGGCACGGTAGAAGTAATGGCGCCGTATGCCGGATTGATCAGTGATATTTTTGTAAGCATTGGTCAAAACGTTAAAAAAGGCGAAGTACTTGCCAATGTAACCAACCGCGAAACACTGCAAAATTACCCCATTAAAAGCCCAATTAGCGGCGTTGTAACCGAGCAATACTTAAAGCGTGGCGAGCTTGCAAGCACCAGCGCACTTATGCAGGTAGTTAACCTTGATAAAGTATGGGTTGAGTTATCGGCTTTTCCTGAAAACATTGAAAAACTCGCCATTGGTCAAAGCGCTAAAGTGTACGACCTACATCATCATTTAAATACGCAAGGAAAAGTGTTTTTTATAGCTCCAATGATGACTGGCGGGCACATAGCGCGCGCCCGTATAGAGCTTAATAACCCAGACGGGCATTGGCGCCCAGGCATGCATATAAATAGCGATGTAAGTGTGGCTAAAATAAATGCCAGCGTGCGTGTAAAGCCACAAGCAATTCAAGAGTTTAACGGTCAATTCAGTGTGTTTGTTCGTAAAAACAATGTATTTGAAGTGCGTCCCGTTACCTTAGGTGCAAAAAATAGCGAGTGGGTAGAAGTACTTACAGGCTTAAACGCAGGTAGCGAATACGTAACAGACAATAGTTATGTCATTAAAGCCGATATTTTAAAAAGCGGCGCAAGCCACGCTCACTAGGAGGCACCATGATTAATTGGATAGTTTCTTTTGCGGTTAAACGCCGCATGCTGGTGCTTGCGCTTACATTTTTATTTGCTGGATTTGGTGTATACAACATTCAAAATTTAGCAGTAGACGCAGTACCCGATATAACTAACGTACAAGTGCAAATTAATACCAAAGCGCAGGGTTTTACGCCATTAGAGGTAGAGCAACGCATTACCTATTTGGTAGAAACCGCCATGGCGGGCATACCTAAGCTTGATTATACCCGTTCGCTTTCGCGTTATGGGCTTTCGCAAGTAACGGTTATTTTTAATGAAGGCACCGATATTTATTGGGCGCGTCAGCAAATTGGTGAGCGCATTCAAAGTATTCGCTCCGACTTACCTAATAACGTAGAGCCAAACTTGGGTCCTATTGCCAGTGGTTTAGGCGAAATATTTACTTATAGTGTGCACGCCACGCCTAATGCGTTAAAAGAAGATGGCACCGCCTACAACGCCGAAGACTTACGTACTTTACAAGATTGGGTTATTCGCCCGCAGCTTTTAAAAGTAAAAGGCGTTACCGAAATAAACAGCCAAGGTGGTTTTGAGCGCCAATACCAAGTAGCGCCAGTGCCCGAAAAACTCATTGCCTATAAGCTTACTATTAGCGATGTAATTAGTGCACTTGAGGTTAATAACAGTAACCGAGGCGCAGGCTATATTGAGCGCTTTGACGGGCAATATTTAGTACGCTCGCCTGGGCAGCTTAAAACACTAGAAGACATAGCCAATACCGTTATAGCTAAGCGCGACGATGCGCCTGTACGCATTAAAGATGTGGCTAACGTGCTTTTAGGCAAAGAGCTTAGAACCGGCGCGGCCACTTATAACGGCGAAGAAACCGTGCTCGGCACCGCCATGATGCTAATTGGCGAAAACAGCCGCGTAGTGGCAAAAGCCATGGCTGATAAGTTAGTTGATGTGCAAAAAAGCTTACCCGCTGGCGTTATTGTTGAAGCGGTTTACGACCGCACAACTCTTGTTGATAAAACCATAGCAACCGTGCAAACCAACTTATTTGAAGGTGCCGTTTTAGTGATAGTAATTTTGCTATTACTGCTGGGTAATGTAACGGGCGCGCTTATTACGGCAATGGTTATTCCGTTGAGTATGTTGTTTGCCGTTACAGGAATGGTGGGTAATCGCGTATCGGGTAACCTAATGAGCCTAGGCGCAATCGACTTTGGTTTAATTGTTGATGGCGCTGTAATTGTTGTTGAAAACTGCCTGCGCCAACTCGGTGTAGCTCAGCATAAACATGGCAGGCTACTTACCTTAAACGAGCGTTTAAATGTAGTGACCGAAGCCACCAAAGAAGTATTTACACCGGCTGTATTTGGCATTGTTATTATTATGCTGGTTTACTTACCTTTATTTGCACTAAGTGGCGTTGAAGGCAAAATGTTTCAGCCAATGGCATTTACTGTAGTTGCGGCGTTAATTGGCGCGCTTATATTTGGCGTTACCTTTGTACCCGCTGCTATTGCAGTGTTTGTTCGCGGTAAGGTTGATGAAACCGAAAACGCAGTCATGCGCGGCGTTAAAAAAGTGTATAAGCCATTACTTGGTATATCGCTTAAATTACCGTGGCTGATGGTGGGTATTGCCACTGCATTAGTATTAGTGCTTGGTTTTAAAGTTAAAAACATGGGCGCAGAATTTTTACCGAAACTTGATGAGGGGGATATTGCTATGCACGCGCTGCGCATTACTGGCACCGGTATTGAGCAATCTGTGCAAATGCAAAAAGAGCTTGAGCAAGCCATATTAGATCAGCCTGAGGTTGCTAACGTATTTTCAAAAATTGGTACTGCCGATGTAGCAAGCGATCCTATGCCGCCCAATGTTGCCGATACTTTTTTAATACTCAAACCGCAAGATGAGTGGCCTAATCCAGCACTTACTAAAGCAGAATTGGTTCAGCAAATTCGTACCCGTGTTAACGATGTCCCTGGTAATAATTACGAATTTACACAACCAATAGAAATGCGCTTTAATGAGTTAATTGCTGGCGTGCGCGCCGATGTGGCACTGCGTATTTATGGTGACGACTTAAGCGTACTTAAAGAGTTTGGCGAAAAAGCCACAGGGCTAATGCGTAATATTGCAGGTGCTACCGATGTACGTTTGGAGCAAATGGAAGGATTGCCAACACTTTCGGTAACACCAATGCGCGACCATATGGCGTTATTGGGTTTAAGCGTAAACGATATTCAACAGACACTTGCCGCCGCTGTTGGTGGTGTGCAAACCGGACTAATTTACGAAGGCGATAAACGTTTTTCGTTATTAGTACGCCTTGATAAACGTTGGTCTAGCGATGTATCAGCACTTGCTCGTTTGCCAGTTGCTTTACCTAAAGATAGTAACCCAGAACTTGCGTTTGTACCGCTTGGCGAAGTGGCAACAATTAGCATTGAAAAAGGGCCTAATCAAATAAACCGCGAAAGCGGTAAACGTAACGTAGTGGTAACTGCCAATGTGGAGGGGCGCGATTTAGCAAGCTTTGTAAGTGATGCGCAAGCGAGCATGAATGAATCACTTAATTTACCAAGTGGCTATTGGCTTGAATACGGCGGCACGTTTGAGCAGCTACAATCGGCAAGTAAGCGATTGTCGTTGGTTGTGCCGGTCACTTTACTGCTTATATTTGGCTTACTGTATAGCGCCTTTGGATCGCTTCGTGATTCATTGATTATATTTAGTGGTGTGCCACTGGCATTAACGGGTGGTGTGCTTGCGTTATTGCTGCGCGATATGCCGCTTTCAATATCAGCGGGTGTCGGCTTTATTGCCCTAAGCGGTGTCGCGGTATTAAACGGCGTGGTTATGCTGTCGTTTATTAAGCAATTACGAAGCGATGGTTTAAGCTTGTTTGATGCAATTCACAGCGGTGCATTACAGCGCCTGCGCCCAGTATTGATGACTGCGCTGGTGGCAAGTTTAGGCTTTATACCTATGGCGCTTAATTCGGGAACGGGTTCTGAAATGCAAAAACCTCTCGCGACAGTAGTGGTTGGCGGGATTATTTCATCAACTCTACTAACACTGTTAATTTTGCCCGCGCTTTATAAGTTAGTACATTCTAAATTTACTAAAAAAGCAGAAGCTGAATTAGTTTAAATACTAGCTATTGATAATGTAATAAAAAAAGCAGCTGTACTTACAGCTGCTTTTTTATTTGGGTATTATTTAGCAAAAATACTACATTAATTATATTGAAACAGATTATCCCAACGCTCATCTAATATCGTTTTTGCGTGTTCTAAATTTATTGCGCTATACACATCACTAGTGCACGTTACCAAACGCATACGTACCAGCTTTTCAAGTGCGTCGCTAATTTCAAAATCAAGATCGCACTGGTATTTGCTTTTAAACCAATGCTCTATTTGTTCATCAAGCGTTTGGGCGGTTAAGCCGCTTTCTGATTTTAGTAAAAAGGTATACGCAAGCAGGGCTTCTTTTATGTCTTCTTCTTCGGCAGCGTCAATAAGCGTGTGAAAAACACCCGCGTTATTATCAAGGTTTTTAAAGTAGAGGTTATCGCTAAGCGCTTTCATAAATTTAATTTTACGGTTTTTAAACTTACTCCATTCTTTAAAAATAAAGCTGCCAAATACTCCCATGCCAATAGCAAAGGTAATAAAATGTTGTTGGGTCATTTCTACAGCTTCACTTCTAAAACCACCCCAAAAAGCAAACAAAGCAAGCAATAATACGATTGATGCGCCAAGTTTAGTTATAAGTACCACTGCACCGCCAACTAAAGCCGATGAGCCAATAATTGCTTTATCAATAGGGCGCATGCGTACTTCGCTATTAGGAAATAGCATTTCGAGATCGGCCTTTGGCACATTTTGAAACAGCTTTACTATGGTTGAGCTTGGCTCAAATCCCATTGGCGTTTTATTTTTAGCTTCAAAATAAGCGCTGTCTTTAAAGCGAATAAACACGGCAACACGGTCGTAATTAGTAAAGTGCAGCGGTTTTTTACGAAGGCCCCAAAAGCTGGTAATGGTTTCAGTGAGTTGCGACTCGCCACGGCGATAAAAAACCACTTCTTCAAAGTCGTCAAATTCAACTTCAAGGCGCACCTTAAATAGTGACTCTTCGTTTAATGCATCTTGTAAGTCTTCATTGGTGATCACTTCAAAATTAGCGGCATTAAGCACCTTAGCAAAATCTTTAGCAAACTCATGTTGGCACTGCGCTTTTTGATCCGCCGATACTGGCGCTAACGATCGCGTGTCACTGTTGGGATCAAAAGGGGCGTAGTTGTTTTTAAGTGACTCAAGTGTTGAGTGATAATCGTAATGAATAAGGCTTGCTAGTAAATCGCAAAATTGTTTAAACGATGTTTTTTGTGTACTGCTTTTAAGCTCTTCGCTACACATATCAACAATATCTTGCTTTCTAAAGGGAATAAAACGCGCACTTTGCATAAATTAATAACTACTGTGATAGGGAATCTAACTGCATGGGCACATAATAAAATATTCTTATGGATATTACTAATTTGTTAATGCAGTAGGGCGTGATAAATTTAGTACTGTGTTTTCAGCGTGTATTAACCTAAATATGTAATTATTAGCTCATTGAATACTCTTGTTCTTACTGATAAGTGAAAAGGATTTACTATGGCCATTCAAAAAAAGCTAAAAGAAAAAACGCGTAATTTTATTGACTCTAAGCATATGCTTAGCGGTATTACTGTGGCATCATTTTTAGAGTCAACCATAGTTCCTATTCCACTCGAAGCTGTATTAGTACCACTAATGCAAGCTCGTCGTGAAAAGCTATGGCTTATTGCGCTAATGGCTACTTTAGGCTGCATAGTGGGCGCATTGTTTGGTTATGCGTTGGGTTATTATTTATTTGATGCGGTTGGCGATTGGATTATTAATACTTTTTCGAGCCCTGAGCAATTTGAAAACGTTAAACAGCAAATGCAAGATCAAGGTTTTTGGTTTGTAATAACACTAGGCATAGTGCCTATTCCGTTTCAAATAGCGATGCTTGCAGCTGGCGCGACTAAGTACTCTATTTGGCTGTTTTTGTTGGCCTCGGGTATTGCGCGTTCTATTCGTTACTTTGGTCTGGCTATTATTGTTTATTATGCAGGTAATGAAGCTGAGCGAATCATTAGTAAACATAAAACTAAGGCAATGGTTTTAATAACCTTACTTGTGTTAGGAGTTTGGGGATTAAGTTTGGTGATTTAAGCTCATTATTAAAGGTTATTAACCAGCTTATTCTAATAAGCCTTTTTGGTAATGTGCTATAGTTTTTTAATATAGTATCGGAAAGCTTAGGGTTAATATGATTGAAACTGTAAAACTCACTATCAGGCTTTCTAATTTTTTTAAAATGAGCTGGAAAAATAAAACTGTAAGCCTATTTTTATTAGCTTATATTGTTATTTTTTCAGCCTACTCCCTAACTAACTTTCCTCCTTTACAAGTTCAAAATAATGTTTACGGTTTTACTACCGATTTTATTAATTTAATTGTTCTTATTTTTTTATTTTGGATGGTTCAGTGCTCCAAACTTTCAAAGCTTGCATATACATTTTCGACTCTCGGATTAATGCTTTGGTCCATGGGTAATACAGCTGATTTAATCGATGAGATAGTGAGACAGCCTTACTGGGTAAGTATTTATTTTGAAGATTTATGCAGAACCAGCGGCATGCTTTTAACTTCCTATGGTTTATTTAAAACGATGCGCTTTGTACAAAGTATTAATAATCGATTAGCGCGTGAGCTAATTATTGATGATTTAACCAAGGTACATAACAGACGTTATTTTTATCAGCACGCTAAAGATGCTCAGAACTCGCCTTACGTTATTTTAATTATCGATATAGACCACTTTAAAGCTATTAATGACGAATTTGGTCACGATGTCGGTGATTTAGTACTTAAAGAATTAGCAACCAAATATGACAATGCTTTTGTACATAATAATAAATTTTCTCGCTTAGGTGGTGAGGAGTTTGGTGGCTACTTACCTATAAGCAACATGTTGCAAGCTTGTGATTTTTCACAGCAATTAATTACCATTGCGCATACTATTAATATTCAAAATATTCGCCACTTAACAGTGAGTATAGGTGTTGCAATGCAAATGCCTAATGAGCCTTTAGATAAAGTAATGAAACGCGCCGACCAAGCTTTATATTTAGCTAAAAAGAATGGTCGAGATCGTTTTGAAGTTGCCCCGTAAGCGTTTTTAATTATATAAAAACACGTCCTTATTGTTTGCACATTTACTACACTTTTTAACGTTTTCGTAAGGAAATGTCAGTGAGGGTAATGCTTTGTAAATCATGAAATTAAAATAGAATGTTTGGGTCATAATGGGGATATTAATAATAAGGAATAACCTTAATGACCAACTCCCTTTTAAAAGCTGCATTACCCTTAACTCTAATTACTGTTTTGTCGGGCTGTGGCTCTGATGATAGCTCAAGCTCAACAGGCTACATTCAAATGTATAATGGCTCGTATAACAGCCCATACACACGTCTATTTGTTGAAGAAACAGAACGTTCAGGCGCTGATTTTGCCGATGTAACTACTCGCCATAACTACAGCACAGGCACTTATGATGTAAGTTTTGAGTACCTAGATGCTAACGACAGCTATATAACAATTAGCGACCAAGAAATTTCTATTAAAGGTGACAAAACACAGTTAGTAGTAATGAGCGGCAATTTTGATGAGCCTACATTTACAGAGCTTAGCGTACCTATTACAAGCGATACGGGTGAGTTTAACTTAGGGTTTTATAATATTGCAGGGGAGGATACTAACTACGATATTTACTTAGCAACTGATGATGGCGTATTTGAAAGCGCGACACTTTTTTCATCGGCTCAATATTTAAGTGAGTTAGATCTGCAAAGCGTTGATGAAGGTTATTACACTATTTACATAACCGAAGCGGGCAGCAGTGATGTTGTGTACGAGTCGTCATCTGTTTATTTATACGACGAAGCAAGCTATGTAGCAATGATCCGCCCAAGTTACGCTACAGAAGAAGGCGGTATTACGCTTGATGTAGTAACCGATAACAACTACGTTACTGAGCTTAAACATCAATCTGCCCTGGGGCAATTACGTTTTATAAATACGGTTGATGACTACTCGCCAGTGAGCTTTTCTGCTACACGCGGTACAACTGTAAACACAACAAATATAGTCGCTAGTGACTCTTATACCGATTATGTTGAACTTTCGCCTAATAGTTACAGCGTAGCGATGTACGACGAAGAAGGTACAAAACTAGCTGATAACTTTTTAATGACGCTAGAGCGTGAGCAAAGTGCGGTGGGTATTTTTTATAACGACGTTGATAACGGTTTACGTATGTTGAGCGTTGAAGAAAACCTAACACCAAGTAGTTACAGCCATACGGTATCGGTTGTAAACCTAATTGAAAGCTACGCAGGGCAATCGGTTTCAGATGTAGATGTGTACTTTACACTTAACGGCGAAACGGTAGACGACACCAGTAACGTAGTCGATGGCCTAGATAAGTATGACCAAGAAGAGCAGGTTGTAGATAACGAAATTTACACGGTTTATGTTGTATATGAAGATAATGGCCAGCAAATTGTGCTTATTCAGCAAAGCGATATGGACTTTACACAAGAGGGTAACTACATATTGATTTTAGAGCATGATGAAACAACAAGCTCAGGTTATAAAATGACCCTAGAGCGCACTATTACCGATAGTGTTGAGTAAATCTAAACATATTAAGTAGCATAAAGCCTAAGCACTTTAAGTACTTAGGCTTTTTTATTGAACAAAATTTACCTACTCATTAATAATTAGGTACACTCAGGGCATAATAATTAATAAGAGTGTGCCATGGATGATTTAGTTGGGTTAGCCGTCATAGTAATACTGGTTGTAGTTGCCGGTGCTATTTGCGGCTTAATAGCGCTAGTGCAGTTAAATGGATTAAAACAAGAAGTGGCTGTTTTAAGAGCCAAAATAACACATCTACAAACACATAAATCGATATCGCAAAGAGAACCTCAAAGTGAAGCATCTACGGCTCAGGCAGCGCTTTCAAGATCAGAGCCTATTGCTCATAAAGCACAGCCAAACTTAACGTCCCAAAACTTGTCGCCACCTGTAATAAATCAGCCATCAGCGCCTCCTAAAAAAGCCAAACCAGCTGAAGCATCAGCCATAGAATTACTATTTAATAAATTACGTGCAGGGTTTGAAGAGAACTGGATGACCTGGATAGGCGCAATAGCGCTTGCGTTTGGGGGCATATTTTTAGCTAAATATAGCCTAGAAGCGGGGTTACTATCGCCTGTAATGAGGCTGAGTTTAGGCGGCTTATTTGGGCTTGGCCTAATTGCAGCCGCGGCTTATTTACACCATAAACGCATTGTATTTGAAGGCTTTAATAATTACATACCCGCAGCGCTTGCAAGCGGCGGGTTTATTACCTGTTTTGCTTTAACGCTTTTAGCTTACAGTAGCTACGATATGCTTAGCTCTACCGTGGCATTTTTTGCACTGGCAGCTATTGCAATTAGCGCAAGTGCAATGGCGCTTAGGCTCGGCCCATTATTGGCTGTACTAGGTATTATTGGCGCTTATAGTGTACCAATATGGGTTAGCACTGGCAGTGGTAACTTGTTTGCATTATTTATGTATGTTGGCTTTGTAAGTTTGTCAGCCGCGTTAGTTGCACATAAAGTACAACGTATTTGGCTATGGTATTTACTATGGGCTGGGCACATTGGCTGGTATTTAGTTGGTTTTACGCTACTTAAAGTTAATACCGTTTGGTTAATGGGAACGTTTGCTCTACTGAGTATTATTGGGTTAATTGCTATACCGCGCTTAGGTCTAAAACTGAATGTTATTGAACATCGCCCGCACAGTTTAAAACGTTTAATTAAAGTGCTACCAGATCATGCATTATTACTCGCCTTTATAGCGCCCTTATTATTTACCATGCTAATAAGTCACTTTGATATGCAGTGGCAAACAATCGGTGTGTTGAGTATTGTACTAATATTATTTTTAGTCCTTAAAAATAGCCGCTGGGATATTTGGCAAGCAGTAGCATTAGCAAGTGCAGCGCTATTGGTTATAAGTGCTGAGCGCACGCACCTTTCGCCAAACCTATTTGATGATGCGCTCTTTATATTCAAAAATGAATACGGTTTGGGTTTATTACTCGGATTGTTACTTACCACTTTTGGGCTTTATTACGGTAAAAAACAGATTAAGCGTTTAGCGTTTCATATTACGGGGGCATTTAGTTTATTTGTAATGATAGCGACTTTATATACGCTTATTCCTAATTCTGCGTTAAGTACTGCATATCCACTTTGGGCCGTTGTATTGTTTGTAGTGGCGGCTATTTTAATAAAGTGTGCGCAGCATAATACAACGCTTTTTCAGCGTTTTACCTACTGGGTAGGGGCTAATGCCAATATTACGTTAGCAATTACCATGCTACTAAGTGACAGCGGCTTAACCATTGCTCTTGCTGTGCAAGTGTTACTTATAAGCGTACTTATTAAGCGCTATAACGTGCCTATGCCGCATTGGCCTATAAAAGCCTTGGTTGCTGTGTTATTACTGCGCTTAACGCTTTCACCTTGGACGCCAAGTTACGATGCACTTACGGTATTTGGTTTGCATTGGAGTATTGTGGTTTATCCGTTATGTATCGCGTTATTTTTTGCCGCAGCTAAGTGCTTTGACTCATCAAAACTTAAAATATGGCTGGAAGGTGCAGCCCTTCATTGTTTAGCGCTTTTTATTACAACCGAAACAAGTTATCAGTTAGTAGGGCATTATCCGCAATTTGATTCACTTAACTTTTACGAACAAATACTCCTTACCTGTAACTGGCTGGCATTAGGGTGTGTGTATTTACACAGAGCAAAACTTGCCGGTACTTTAGCTAAGTTATACCAAGTGGCGGGCTTTGCACTTGTAGGGTTAGCAGGGCTTTTTGCTATTAAAACACTGCTTGACGACAACCCATTATTTGAATCACTTTACATAGGTGAGCTGCCAATATTTAACTGGTTATTACTATTGTGGTTAGTACCTGCAGGATTAACGCTTTGGCTGGCCAAGCTTGTAAAACCAATAAACGCTAAAGCTACGCCATTTATATTGGCCGTTGCAGGTGGGTTTATATTATTGGCAATAAACAGCTTTATTCGCCAATACTGGCAAGGGCCTTATATTTACTTATCAAAAGGGGCGAGCAATGCAGAGCTCTATAGCTACTCTATTATTTGGTTAGTATTGGGTGCGGGTACTGTTATTTTTGGTCATTTAAAAAATCAATTATTAATACAAAAAGTAGGCTTAGGCTTACTAGCTGCAGTTATTGTTAAAGTGTTTTTAATTGATATGGCTAACTTGGAGGGCTTACTTAAAGCGCTTTCGTTTATTGGATTAGGGCTTTCGTTGGTGGGGTTAAGTTGGTTGTTCCAAAAGCTTAGAAGCCGAGTAAATCCAGTTTAACTTTATGAATACTTTATAAAGCAAAGCCCAGTGAAGGTACTGGGCTTTTTGTTTTACGCTATTACTTGATAGCTTTTAACTAGAGCACTTTTTACTAGAATACTTTTAACTAGATGACTATGTACTGTGATTAAGCAGTGCCTTTAGTTTGCCCGGTTTAATTGGTTTACTTAAATAATGAATATTAGCGGCTTTGGTTTCTTGTTTAAGCTCGGTGTCGCGTACTGCGGTAATTAAAATAGCGGGTACTTGGCTTTGCCAAATTTCGCGCAGGGTTTTAATTAGCGTTATGCCATCGCAGTCACTACCTAATTGATAGTCCATTAAAATAACATCGGGTGCACCGTTTTCTTTAGCGTGCGCCAGTACATTATTTACATTATCAAACAGTGTGTAATTAGCTTGCCACTTTTTAAGTAAGCTTGCCATTGCAGCTAGGTTTTCAGGGTCGTCGTCTACAGCAACAATATTAATTGCTGCACGGTTTTCTATTAAGCTGTTTGTCGTACTTTTTTGTTGTACAAACTGCTCGTCTCCATAAGGTACTTCAATACTAAAACGGCTACCTTTATTAGGCTCAGAATGCACATCAAGCGGCAAACTTAATAAATCAGCCATACGTTTTACAACACCTAAGCCTAAGCCTACGCCTTTGTTATCGCCCGACTCAACACGGTAAAAGTCGTTAAATATTTTTGCTTGCTCTACTTCGCTAATACCAGGGCCTGTATCCCATACTTCTATTCGTAAATTGTGCTTTCGGTTCCTACAGGCAATTAATACACGGCCATTATCGGTGTATTTAACTGCATTAGAGACCAAGTTTTGAATAATTCGGCGCAAATAGGTTATATCGCTGTGCACAATTTGCTGGTGTGAACGCACACTAAGCTTAAGGCCTTTATCACTTGATAAAATAGCGTACTCACTTTGCAATGGCGCTAAAATATCTTCAATATAAAAGTGGCGAGGGGTTGGGGTCATAGCGCCTTGTTCTAGCTTGGCTATTTCAAGTAGTGCCGACATTAAATGCACGGTTGAATCGAGACTGTCGCCTAATTTTTCAAAGCTGTTTTGGTTAGTGCTGTCGAGTTGCTTTTCGTCAATGGCAGCAAGGTATAAACGTGCTGCGTTTAACGGCTGTAAAATGTCGTGGCTCGCCAGTGCTAGAAAGCGCGTTTTACTGTCGTTGGCTTGCTCTGCTTCTCGTTTGGCTAAAGTAAGTGCTTGCTCGGTTTGTACACGGCTATCTATTTGAGCTTGTAAGTCTCTATTAATGGTTTGCACTTCTTGAGTTCGCGCTTCTATGCGGTTTTCAAGATCCATGTTTACTTCTTCAAGCGCATTTTGCGTACTTATGTGATTGGTAATATCCGAAAAGCTGGTAACAAATCCACCATCGGGCAGCGGATTACCAATCATTTCGTATACTTGGCCATTACGACGGTGGCGAATAAAGTGATGCGAGCTGCCGTATTTTAAATGCTGCACACGTTTTTCTACTTGGCGTTCTATTTCGCCAGGGCCACATTCACCACGGTTAGCGTTGTATCTAATAATATCTTCTATGGGTTGGCCTACTTCTAAAAATCCTTCAGGATAGCCAAACATTTCGCTGTAGCGTTTATTCCAAGCTACTAGCTTTAAATCTTTATCGACAACTGAAATACCATGGCTTAAATTTTCGAGTGAGGTAAATAACAGATTTTGATTAAATTGCAACGCTTGTGTGGTTTCGTCAAAAAAGTTTACAACTTCTTCAAACGCCATACGCTTACCCGACGATACCGTATGTATTAATGCTTGTGCGGAAGATGCGCCCAGCACGCCTGTTAACGCGCGTTCGCAGTAGGCTATAAATTCAGGCTCTGGGTGTGCGTTGTTATCGCTTAAGTGATGGGCGAGTGCGTAATGCGCCAATACTTGTTGGCTGCGCTGAATACCTAAAAAGGTTTGTAGTAGTATTTTAAAGTCGTAAACAGTGGCTTTTACGTCTTTATTTAAGCGCCTTGATAAAATAGCCTGATCTTTAGGGTTAACAAAAGCAGCTGCCTGAATCTTATCAATTAAGCGCTCCTCAGCCCCAAGTGAAAAACTAATATAACACCCAATATTGGCAAACAAAGCTATCAAGGTTCCACGCGTTATAAGCGTTTGTTGTAGCTCGCTATCAAGCGTTGCTCCGGCATCGAGTATTGGCAGCATTAAAAATAGTACCCAGCAAATAAAGCCCGCTACTAAACCTGCATAAACCCCATAAGCATGGCCTTTTCGCCAGTATAAACCGCCCACAATAGCGGGTAATAATTGAGTAACAAGTGAAAAAGCAACTAAGCCCATACTTGCCAGCGCGCTGCTATGGCCAAACCATTGTTGATAGAAATAGGCCAAAATTAATATGCCTGCAATAGCAAAGCGCCTTACAAGTAAAATTCGAGACTTATAACTGGTAGTAATTAAGTTGCGTTTAAATTTACGACGTAGCATTAGGGGTAATACCACATCGTTTGAAATCATCGTGCTTAATGTAAGCGTTGCTACCACTATCATTGCGGTGGCGGCCGATAAACCACCTATAAATACAAAGGTAGTTAAAAAGGCGTTGTCGTTAATTAACGGTAGGGCAAGTACAAAGCTGTCGGGTGAATAGCCGCTGCCAATTTCAGGATGAATTGCCGCAGTCGCAATAGGTAAAATCATTGCGGCAGTTAATAGTAAATACAGCGGGAAAGCCCAGCGAGCGGTAAGTAAGTGGCGTTTGTTTTGATTGTCGACCACGGTTACATGAAACTGGCGTGGTAAACATATAATAGCGGCCGCAGCCATTAAAGACTGGCCAATAAAGTTAAAGCTAAAGAAGTTAAAGTCGCTCCAATGGGCCCAAATCGACTCGGTTACTTTATTTGAAGTAGGCTCTGGCATATTAAATAAGGTGTAAACAGCAAGGCCTGCTACAGCAATAAGTGCAATAAGTTTAATCATCGATTCAAACGCGACAGCAAGCATTAACCCAGAGCGATACTCTGTTACGTCAACTTTGCGGGTACCAAAAAATATTGCAAATAAGGCCATAATTAATGTGGCAGAAAGCGCGAGCATATCGCCTGATATTTTATTACTGTTTTGCAAAAGTAAAAAGCTGGTACTAAGCGCTTTTAATTGCAGTGCAATGTAGGGAATAGTCGCCAGTAAGGCGATTACAGTAACCATAATAGCGGTAGTTTGGCGTTTGCCGTAACGAGCTGAAATAAAGTCAGCAATAGTCGTTATGTTTTGTTTTTTGCTTACCAGTACCAGCTTACGTAAAAACCCTTGGCCGAATAAAAACAGCAGCGCAGGGCCCAATAATATTGGCAAATAACTCCAGCTGCTGGTGGCGGCTGTACCCACTGAGCCGTAGTAAGTCCAAGAGGTACAGTAAATCCCAAGTGAGAGTGAATACACAAAAGGGTGATGGCTAATACGCTTCGCCAAAGGGGTTGTTTTATCGCCCCAATTGGCGAGCCAAAACAGCACACCTATATAACTTAAAGCAACAATAATGAGTACGGCAGTCATGTTGTTATTAAACCTTATTATTTTAAATAGTCCCTCAACCCTATGAGGGATTAACACAATACCAGAACTGAGGTTAAGTGTGAGGCTTGAATTTAAAATAAAACTTTCATTTTATTTCTATCTTATTGAATATTAATAACAAAAATAAAATCATCTCAAGCATTAGACTAATGTCGCATTAATAAACAACTTACCAATTTAATAGTAAAGCCAATTCAAAAAATTAAGCTAACCAATTGAAATAAAATGAAAATGTATAAAATACGTTTGAATGATAAATACAGTTTACGTAAACGTTAACAAGCTGTTACGACTATGGTCTCAATTCAATATGTAACCAGCGTTGCTAAATTGGTAAGCGAAGATAAAAAACCACTCATCGCGATATTGCGGTGCTTAAAGGGGAAAACAAAAATGGCTTTTAAAGATGAAGAACAAGCAAAAGCTTATTGGGCAGAAAACATTTCGCTGTTATTTAAACTATTAGCAGTGTGGTTTATCGTGTCTTTCGGCTTTGGCATATTACTGGTTGATGTACTTAATGAAGTGCGTTTTTTTGGGTTTAAACTTGGCTTCTGGTTCGCCCAGCAAGGCGCGATTTATACCTTTGTTGCTTTGATTTTTGTGTACGTTTTCAAAATGAATACGTTAGATAAAAAATACGGCGTAGACGAATAGGAGCTAAGCAATGGATGTTCAAACACTCACGTTTATAATTGTTGGTTTAAGCTTTGCGCTTTATATCGGCATAGCAATTTGGGCCCGTGCGGGTTCAACTAAAGAGTTTTATGTAGCAGGCGGCGGCGTACCTCCTCTTGCTAATGGTATGGCAACGGCTGCCGATTGGATGAGCGCCGCGTCGTTTATTTCAATGGCGGGTATTATTTCGTTTGCAGGTTACGATGGCAGCGTTTACTTAATGGGGTGGACAGGTGGTTATGTACTATTAGCCATGTGTTTAGCGCCTTACTTACGTAAATTCGGCAAGTTTACTGTGCCAGACTTTATTGGCGACCGTTACTACTCACGCACCGCGCGTTTAGTGGCAATTGTATGTGCCATATTCATTTGTTTTACTTACATTGCAGGGCAAATGCGTGGCGTAGGCGTCGTATTTTCACGCTTTTTAGAAGTAGAAATTGAAACCGGTGTTTACATTGGTATGGTGATTGTATTCTTTTATGCGGTACTTGGCGGCATGAAAGGCATTACCTACACACAAGTAGCGCAGTATTGTGTACTTGTATTTGCCTACCTTGTACCAGCCATTTTTATCTCGATGATGATGACGGGTCATTTCTTCCCACAAACCGGTTTTGGTGCCACATTAATTGGCAGCGATGGCGTGTACGTACTTGATAAACTAGACGGCTTAAGCGCTGAACTTGGTTTTGCGCAATATACCGAAGGCTCTAAGAGCATGATTGACGTGTTCGCTATTACTGGCGCGTTAATGGTAGGTACTGCTGGTTTACCACATGTAATTGTTCGCTTTTTCACTGTACCTCGCGTAAAAGACACGCGTATTTCTGCAGCATGGACACTTGTGTTCATCGCGATTGTTTATACTACAGCACCTGCGGTTGCAGCCTTTGCTCGAGTAAACATGGTTGATACTATTAATGGTAAAGACGGTAGCGGTACAGCTTACGCAGAAGCACCTGGATGGATTAAAAACTGGGAACGCACAGGTTTAATTACATTTGATGATAAAAACGGCGATGGCAAAATGTTCTACACGGCGGGTAAAATCACCGATCCGAACAGTGCTAACGAAGTAAACGTAGACCGCGACATTATGGTATTAGCAAATCCAGAGATTGCTAACTTACCAGCATGGGTAATCGCACTTGTAGCTGCTGGTGGTATTGCCGCTGCACTTTCTACAACAGCAGGTTTACTACTGGTTATTTCGACCTCCGTTTCGCACGATTTACTCAAGCGAACTCTCAAGCCCGATATTACCGACAAGCAAGAGTTACTTGCAGCGAGGTTGGCAGCCATGGTCGCTATTGTTATCTCCGCGTACTTTGGTATTAACCCGCCTGGGTTTGTGGCATCGGTAGTGGCATTTGCATTCGGCTTGGCGGCAGCGAGTTTCTTCCCAGCAATTATTATGGGTATATTCTCTAAAACAATGAACCGCGAAGGCGCCATTGCAGGCATGGTAACGGGTATTGGCTTTACCGCTGCGTATATCATCTTCTTCAAGTTTGTTAGCCCAGAGCTAAACAGCCCTGAAAACTGGTTCTTAGGTATTTCGCCTGAAGGTATTGGCTTAATTGGTATGATTATTAACTTTGCAGTTGCTGCAATTGTTCTTAAGTTTACTAAACCTACACCGGTTGAAATTCAAGAAATGGTTGAAAGCATTCGTAACCCAAAAGGGTCTGCAGAAGCACACGACCACTAGGCTATAATTTATAGATATAGTTTAGAAAACATAAAGCACCAAAAGCCCGACTTTAGTCGGGCTTTTTATTTGTTTAATAAATAAGTACATTAGATTGGTACATCACCATTTAAAGAGCGAATACAATGAGTGTAGAACAACAAGAAATAGCCCAATACGTTTGTTTGCAAGCGCCTTTTACTATGCTTGATAGCAGCGCATGCGAATATTTTGTAAATCATCTTGATATTATTTACCTCACCCGCGAAAACCAAACTCAGTGGTTACAAAGTGAAAACCCTAAACTGTTTTTAATTCGCTCTGGTTTGTATGACCTAGTTGATGGTAAGGGTGATGTTGTTACACGCTTAGCGCAAGGTGACTATTTTGGTTTTCCGTCGCTGTTAACCGGTGAGGCAATTCAAAATAGGTTGGAAGTACAAAAAGAGGGCATAGTGTATATGCTCTCTCAAACGCACTTTGATTTTTTACGCAGAGAATATAAATCGTTTGAGCAATACTTTGTACGCGCTCATGCTAACCGGTTGCTGTCATCGCATTATAAAAGTAAAAACGATAGTTGGTCTGAACGTAAAATATCAGAGCTGATGACCCGCACCGCCATTACGCTTTCGCCCGATGCAAGTATTAGGCAAAGCGCTAAAAAAATGAAAGAGCATGGCGTATCGTCAATAATGATAACGCAGCACGCGCACTTAGTCGGGGTGGTAACCGACCGCGATTTACGAAACCGAGTACTTGCCGACGAGGTAGATCCACAAGACGCAGTAAGCAGTATTATGACCGCCAAACCTAAGTTTATATTTGAAAATAACAGGGTGTTTTCGGCGCTGCACTTAATGCTTAAATACAATATTCATCATTTGCCCGTGCTTGACGAAAACCATAACCCTATAGGGATGATAACCAGCACCGATTTACTGCGCCAACAAAAAAGCGACCCCGTACAGCTTATTGGGCGCATATATAAAGCGCATACTGTTACTGATTTAAAACGCTACGCTAAAGAAATTCCCGAACTTTTGCGTGGTTTTTCGTACAACATTGACGACATATCGCTAATTGGTAAATTACTCAGTGGTTTAACCGATGCGCTTACATCGCGCCTTATTCACTTATTTCAAGAAGAGCATGGCGCAGCGCCAACCAGCTTTAGTTTTATTTGCTTTGGCTCGCAAGCACGCGAAGAACAAACCCTGCATTCAGATCAAGACAACGGCTTATTACTCCCTAACGACTTAACCACCGAGCAACACGCTTACTTTAAAAGCATGGGAGAGTTTGTATGTGAAAACTTAGTTGAGTGCGGCATTAGGCGTTGCCCAGGTAATATTATGGCAAGCAGCGATGAGTGCCGTATGAGCGTAAACGACTGGAGCGAGCGCTTTTTTAAATGGATAAAAAGCCCCACACCCAATGCAATGCTTAACTGTAAGATATTTTTTGACCTGCGATTTATTGAAGGTTCAAACGCTTTATACACGGCTTTTTGCGAGCAACTAATTCGTATATCGCGTAACGACTTATTCTATGCCGCAATGGCAACCGACATAAGCAGCAACAGCGTGCCAATTGGTTTATTTAATAAATTTAAAACCGAAAAAACAGATCAAAATAATAAATACATAGATTTAAAAAAACGCGGCGTCGTAATTATAAATGACATAGTGCGGTTATACGCTTTAAAAGCGGGTATTAGGCGCGCCAACACGCAAGAGCGGTTGGACGCACTACTAAAACATAAACTGATCAGCAAAGAAGATATATACAACCTAAAAGACTGCTGGCGGTTCTTAACGCAGCTTCGCTTGAGTACACAAATAAACGAAGAGGGCTTACCGAGTAATTGTATTAATCCTAATAAATTAAACTCACTAGAGCGCCATCAACTAAAAGAAGCGTTTTACCTTGTTAAACAAGCGCAGCAAGCCGCCGCGTTTAAGTTTGCTCGCGGCAGTTTATAACGATGGATTACTAACATGGTAAAAAAGCTGCTCACTCGGTATTTAAAGCGCCGTAAATTACTCGGTAAAAATGCCTTACAACAACGTTATTTGGTGATTGATTTAGAGCTCACTGGGCTTGATGCAAAACAGCACGAAATTGTATCGGTAGCGTGGGTGATAATAGATAACCAATGTATAAAAATGAGCGAGTCGCAGCACCTTATAAATAAAGACGTAAAAAGCCTTGAGCAAAGTCCTGTTTTTCATGGGATTAGCGATGATGCTATAACAAAAGGACAGAGCTTGTGCAGTATATTAACGCAATTGAGCTGCCATTTTAGCGACTGTATTTTAGTGTTTCATAATGCCATGCTCGATTGGGGGTTTTTAAAAATAGCGCTTAAAAATGCCAATATAACTATACGTCCTAAACTCATAATCGACACACTCCATATTGAACAAAAGCGCTTACTGCATCATTCAACTGAAATAAAACAAGATGATTTAACCCTTAATGCTTGCCGCACACGTTATGAGTTACCAAGCTATCATTGCCATCATGCACTGACCGATGCACAAGCCACCGCCGAGTTACTGCTAGCCCAGTGCCATCAAATAAGCCGAGGCAAAGAGTTAAAAGTAGGCGAGTTGACGTAGGTTGGCTGTAGGCGGGGCTTTATGCCGCGCGAGATAAACTCCCGCCTACAATAAAGAGCAGTTTACTTTTATTGTTATCCGTATAACTATAGGTACAGTTACGTAATCATTATTTACTAATTACTTCAAGGAACGAACATGAAACTCATCACTACTATTTTCTTAACCTTATTCCCACTTATCACTTTTGCTAATTCAAGCTTGCCTGCTAATCGCCATATTGCAGTGCAGGGTACTGCAGAGGTATTAGCAAAGCCCGATATGGCTAAGATTTCTTTTGAAGTAATAAGCTTTAAAGACAAATCACTTGATGCTAAACGTGATGTTGATGATCGAGTAAATTTGTTACTTAAAGGATTAAGCAAGTACGGTGTTAAGGAGACGGATGTTTCTGCTACAAGCCTGTTAACTTACAATGATGACGACAAGTTTAATGTCGAGAGCGGTACAGCAATTAATGCAGGATATGTAGCAACAAGAACACTTAAAGTAACATTAAGAAATATTGAAAAGTTGAATGATTTTATCGATTTTGCATTAAGTGTAAAAATTAATGAACTGACGAATATTGAGCTTATGTCTTCAAAAGCCGCGCAGTTAGAAGCTGAAGCAACACAAGGCGCAATAGATAACGCTATAGTTAAAGGGGGTAAGCTTGCTAAAGCATTTGGCGCAGAGCTTGGAAAAATTTACAGCATTAATTCAAATTATAACCGTTCAAGTTATGGTTATGGCGCAGATAATTTTGAGAGAATAGTTGTAACCGGTTCTAAAGTTACTAGAAATCCATTTGAGCAAGGTAGATACCTGCAAGAAACTATTACATTTAAATCATCAATAAACGTGGTGTTTGATTTAGAAGTAAATGAATAAGTTAAAATTTTCATTTCAAATACATTTTCATAATGTAAGCTGGCTTTAAGTTTTTGATTAATTTGAAGGTAGCCATATTATGAGCGATGAAAATAACACGTTAAAAGCACAAACTGAGGCAAAAATAGCCGCAGGGCGAAAAGGTAATCCTGATTTCATGAAAGGTGTTGATGAAACGATTGCACAAGCAAAAGCGTTTCAGCAAGGTGCTAATGCACTTGATTTAAACCAAAGCGCACCAAGTTTTGAGTTACCAAATCAACATGGTCAATCGGTGCAGTTAACCGAGTTACTTGCTAAAGGACCTGTGGTTGTTACTTTTTATCGTGGAAGTTGGTGTCCGTACTGCAATTTACAGCTCAAAGCGCTTCAAGCACGTTTACCTGAAATTCACGCATTAGGCGCACAATTGGTGGCTATTAGCCCGCAAGTACCCGATGGCTCACTTAGTGATGATGAAATAAGTAAAATGGATTTTTTAGTGCTGAGTGATCAAAATGCCGATGTAGCAGCAAGCTACGGCGTAGCATGGCAAGTACCCACATTTTTACTAGAGCATATGCGAGTAGACCGAGGCCTAGATTTAGAGTCGGTTAACAATGGCAATAGTAGTGTTTTACCGATCCCTGCCACCTTTGTTTTAGATAAACAAGGTAAAGTGACTTGGCGTTATGTTGATGTTGATTATCGTACTCGTTCTGAGCCAGAAGATATAATTAACGCATTGAAAAATTTAGTATAAAAAACTTAATTTAAAAAGTCAGAACCATCGAAGAGCTTGCAATGCGTAAGCTCTTTAACCTTAATTTAAAGTTTCTAATGCTACCCTCTTATAATAATGCTCAAGGTCGATTACAATACAGCCATCTAAAAGGCGTATTGCCTTTATCTGCACGCTAAAAGAGTGGATTTTATATTTCATGGCAATCAAACTTGCAATTAATGGTTTTGGTCGTATTGGTCGAAATATTGTCCGCGCGTTATACGAGTCTGGTTTGAGCGACGATATAAAAATTGTTGCGATTAACGAACTTGCTGATCCTGAAGCTATTGCTCATTTATTAAAATACGACACATCCCACGGTCGTTTTTCTTTTCCTGTAAAACTTGGTGAAGACACCATTAGTGTTGCAGGCGATACCATTGCACTTTTTTGTGAAGAAAACCCAGTTGAATTACCTTGGCAAACGCTCGATGTAGACGTTGTACTTGAATGTACAGGTGTTTATCACTCACGTGAACATGCGCAGTTACATATTACCGCAGGCGCTAAAAAGGTGTTGTTTTCGCATCCGGCCGATAACGATGTTGATGCTACGATTGTGTATGGCATTAACGACGATGAGCTTAAAAACGAGCACACAATTGTGTCTAACGGCTCGTGCACAACTAACTGTGTTGTGCCGGTTATTAAAGTATTAGATGATGCATTTGGTATTGAGTCGGGCGCTATTACAACAATTCATGCGTCGATGAACGATCAACAAGTGATTGATGGTTATCATCATGATTTACGCCGTACTCGCGCTGCAAGCCAATCAATTATTCCAGTTGATACAAAGCTCGCCCGTGGTATAGACCGTATTTTACCTAAATTTAAAGGCCGTTTTGAAGCCATCGCCGTACGTGTACCGACTATAAATGTCACGGCAATGGATTTAAGTGTAACGGTTAATACCGATGTAGATTTAAACGCAGTAAATAACGCACTTAAAGCACAAGCAAAAGACCGCTTAGAAGGTATTTTAAGTTATACCGAAGAGCCGCTTGTGTCGGTTGATTTTAATCACGACCCACATTCTTGTATTATTGATGGCACACAAACACGTGTTAGTCACAAACGACTGATAAAGTTATTAGTATGGTGTGATAACGAATGGGGTTTTGCTAATCGTATGCTCGACACAGCGCGTGCTATGATGGCAGTGAATAAGTAATTTATTAATATAATAATTTTAAACGTATTTTTCAGGTTCAGTATCGTTAACTAAGGAGATGTTCATGTCGGTCATAAAAATGGCAGATTTAGATTTAAACGGCAAACGCGTATTAATTCGTGAAGATTTAAATGTACCAGTTAAAGCAGGTAAAGTGACGTCAGATGCGCGTATTCGTGCAGCACTACCTACTATTAAATTAGCGCTTGAGATGGGTGCTAAAGTAATGGTTATGTCACACATTGGCCGTCCTACGGAAGGGGAATATGATGAAGCGTTTTCGCTAGCACCTGTCGCTGATTACTTAAACGATGCCCTTGAGCAAACTGTACGTTTAGAAAAAGATTATCTAAACGGTGTTGATATTGCTGATAACGAAGTGGTTGTTTTTGAAAATGTGCGCTTTAACAAAGGCGAGAAGAAAAACGACGAAGCGTTATCTAAGCAACTTGCAGCACTGTGTGATGTATATGTAATGGATGCATTTGGTACGGCTCACCGTGCGCAAGCATCTACGCATGGCGTTGGCTTATTTGCTGATGTGGCATGTGCAGGTCCATTGTTATCAGCTGAACTAGAAGCGTTAGGCAAAGCACTTGATAACCCAGCTCGTCCATTAGTGGCGATTGTTGGTGGTTCTAAAGTTTCAACTAAGCTAACCGTTTTAGATTCACTTTCTAAAATTGTTGACCAATTAGTTACCGGTGGCGGTATTGCAAATACCTTTATTGCTGCATCAGGTAGCCCAGTTGGTAAATCGCTTTACGAACCAGATTTAATGGATGAAGCTAACCGCTTATGTGCAGCAGCGATTGCTAATAATGGTGAAATTCCGGTACCGACTGACGTAGTTGTTGGTAATGAGTTTTCTGAATCTGCTGTAGCTACGCTTAAAGATGTAAGCGAAGTAACAAGCGACGATATGATTTTTGATATTGGTCCTGATACAGCGAGCAAGCTTGCAAAAATTATTGCAAATGCGGGCACTGTTGTATGGAATGGCCCTGTTGGCGTGTTCGAGTTTGACCAATTTGGTAATGGCACACGTGCTATTGCACAAGCAATTGCTAACTCAAATGCGTTTTCAATTGCTGGTGGTGGTGATACCTTAGCCGCAATTGATAAATACGGCATTGCCGATAAAGTTTCTTATATTTCTACTGGTGGTGGTGCGTTCTTAGAGTTTTTAGAAGGCAAAAAACTTCCAGCAGTTGAAATGCTAGAGTCGCGCGCTAAGTAATTTTAGTAGCGTAAGGTGAGGGGGTAATAGCCCTCACCGACAATTAATTATTAAATACCTCTCACCCTAATTTAATAGTTAATTTAGACGGAATATTACTGCAAAGCAGTGGTTTTTCGTGGCGTTGTTATAACGCCAAACTAACACATCCGTTCAAACTAGATGGTAGGGAACTACTGTCGATAAATTGGAGAATACCCAATGGCTTTAATCAGTATGCGACAACTTTTAGATCATGCAGCAGAGCATGGTTACGGCGTACCTGCTTTTAACGTTAACAATCAAGAGCAAATGCGCGCAATAATGGAAGCGGCTGACAAAACAAACAGCCCAGTAATCGTTCAGGGATCAGCTGGCGCACGTGCTTATGCTGGTGCTCCATTTATTCGTCATATGATTTTAGCAGCCGTTGAAGAATGGCCACATATTCCCGTTGTTATGCACCAAGATCACGGCACATCGCCAGGTGTATGTCAGCGTTCAATTCAGCTTGGTTTTTCATCAGTAATGATGGATGGCTCGTTAATGAGCGACGGCAAAACTCCTTCAAGCTACGAATACAATGTAGAAGTAACGCGCGAAACTGTTGCTATGGCGCATGCTTGTGGCGTATCGGTTGAAGGCGAGCTAGGTGTACTTGGTTCACTTGAAACAGGTGAAGCTGGCGAAGAAGATGGTGTTGGCGCAGAAGGTATACTAACCACTGAGCAAATGCTAACAGACCCTGAAGAAGCGGCTGACTTTGTAAATAAAACACATGTTGATGCACTTGCAATTGCATGTGGTACTTCGCATGGAGCTTATAAATTTACTCGCCCACCAACAGATGACATTTTAGCGATTGACCGCATTAAAGCGATTCATGCACGTATTCCTAACACGCATTTAGTGATGCATGGTTCATCTTCAGTTCCTCAAGAATGGTTAGAAATTATTAATCAGTATGGTGGCGAAATTCCAGAAACTTATGGTGTGCCAGTTGAACAGATTGTTGAAGGCATTAAGTTTGGTGTTCGTAAGGTAAATATTGATACCGATTTACGTTTAGCATCTACCGGTGCTATTCGCCGTCATATGGCGCTTAACCCATCTAACTTCGATCCACGTAAATACCTAGCTGAAGCTACAAAAGCAATGACAGAGATTTGTGTTGCGCGCTATAACTCGTTTGGTACTTCTGGTCAGGCTAGTAAAATTAAGCCAATTTCACTTGATGAAATGCACCTTAAATACTTAAGCGGCGAACTAGACCCTAAAATTAGATAATAGATCAATTTATAATTGATCATTATTAGGGCCTGTTTATCTTTCGAGGTTAAATTTGCAGCAGTATGTTTGGTATTTAGGCAAGGCAGAGCCTATGCAGTGTGGTTATTCCCCATAAATAGGCGATAACGTGGAATAAATGCCAAACATGCGCTGCCCGAAGGGTTCTGCCTAGGGGCAATTTACTCTTTGTTGCTCGGTTTTTACTTAGCCCGCTAGGTTACAAACCTCACGCCGCGATTAAATCGCCCCTAGATTGAACAAATTTTAATCCTGAAAGGTCAACAGGCCCTAAGCCAGTAACTTTGTTGCTGGCTTTTTTAATGTCAGCCCTTTTTATATTGCAGGTTACGGCTTCTATTGATCAGATCGCTGTACTATCAACGCCGTACTTTGGGATCACGCATTTACTAACATAGCCTTTTCGGATCATTACTTTACTAAGCCAAATACACTTTTTCGCTATTTTAGGCTCTGAGATAATTTGATCGTTATTTATTTGTATAAACAATCAACAACTTATGGCTTTGACTAGGTACAACTCTGATCTGAGAGTGGATCGGCTTGGTAAAAATCTGATCCTTTATTTTGGGCTTAGTAAAATTTAGATCTATTTTTAAACGTATTGATTGTTACACAGGCGGGTTTGTTAATTTTAAAATAGCTTTAAAGCTACTTTTAAACGATCGATCTGTAAAAATGTCTTGGTTAGTAAAACAATGATCCCAGCTGATTTTGTATTATTTAATGATTTAATTAGCGACAAAAAGTAGATAATTTCAAAAATTAGCTATTTTATAAATTTATCGTAAATCTCTTTTTATTACGTTAAATATTAAAAAGGTTTTAAAAATATGACGTTAATGAGGTTTTTTGTCACTAATTTGTGTTTTTTTTACCACCATTTTAATTTACACGTTACACTTTCATAAAAATGTCATACTTAGTCATAATAATGAAAACTAATTCGATAGCGTAAGAGATAAATTGGAATGTCACGTAAAGTACTAGTCGTAGATGACGAAGCTCCTATCAGGGAGATGTTGGTTTTTGTTTTAGAGCAAAATGGATTTCAAGCAATTGAAGCAGAAGATTACGACTCTGCTATTGCAGCTATGGTTGAACCTTACCCAGATATGGTTTTACTTGATTGGATGTTACCAGGTGGAAGCGGTATTCAAATTGCTAAAAAGTTTAAGCAAAACGAACACACCCGTCAAATCCCAATTATTATGCTTACAGCCCGTGGCGAAGAAGAAGACAAAGTACGCGGTCTTGAAGTAGGTGCTGACGATTACGTAACTAAGCCGTTTTCTCCTAAAGAGCTTATGGCGCGTATTAAAGCGGTTATTCGCCGTGTATCGCCAACCTCATTAGAAGAAGCTATTGAAGTACATGGCCTGCGTTTAGACCCTATTTCGCATCGTGTTACCTCAGAAGGTAACGAGCTTGATATGGGGCCAACCGAATTTAGATTACTGCACTTTTTTATGACTCACCCAGAGCGTGTTTATAGCCGTGAACAACTGCTTGATCATGTATGGGGAACTAATGTTTACGTAGAAGATCGCACGGTTGATGTGCACATTCGTCGTCTGCGTAAAGCAATTGGCCCACTTGGACATGACCGTTTGGTGCAAACTGTACGTGGTGCTGGATATCGTTTTTCAAGTAAGCTGTGATCAGCTTAAAGCTTAGCTAATGTATGAAATACGCATGTATTACTACTCTAAGGTAAAGTGAGTGTATGTATCGAGTTGTTAATAAGCAGGCGTTAGTAAAGCGCCTGTTTATCTATTTTTTACCCTTACTATTAATTGGTGTGCTGGTTGGCGCGCCATTTTTGCTTTTATTTTTAGGATCTTTTTCCCTCCTTATTTGGCACTACCATCAACTTTATCGTTTGAGCGATTGGCTACTTAATCAACGTAGCTTTAATCCACCTGAGGGCGAGGGTGCATGGGAGCAAGTGTTCGAAGGTATTTATCATCTACAGCATCGTAATCGTAAAAAACGTAATGAGCTTGCTGATTTAATTCGTCGCTTTCGCGATGGGGCTGAAGCAGTACCTGATGCGGTAGTGGTATT
Organism: Pseudoalteromonas sp. 31A1; assembly: GCF_011378815.1. Classification (NCBI taxonomy): domain Bacteria; kingdom Pseudomonadati; phylum Pseudomonadota; class Gammaproteobacteria; order Alteromonadales; family Pseudoalteromonadaceae; genus Pseudoalteromonas; species Pseudoalteromonas sp. 31A1. Next base: position 486,058 of record NZ_WTKY01000001.1, read on the forward strand.
ACAAAACGATTTAAGTATTGTGTGGTGTAATCAATTAGCCCTTAAAGTGCTTGGTTTGCAGTGGCCAACCGATCATGGTCAGCGTCTTGATAATTTAATTCGCGAACCTAAGTTTGCTAAATACATGCACAAAGGTGAATTTGACGACGCGCTTGAGCTGGATAACGGCCATAGCATTGAGCAAGTACTAGAATTTAGGGTAATGCCTTATGCAAGCACGCAACTTATGGTTGTTGTGCGTGATGTAACGCGCTTAAAACAGCTAGAACAGATGCGTAAAGACTTTGTAGCCAATGTGTCACACGAACTACGTACACCGCTTACAGTGGTTACTGGGTATCTTGAGATGATGGATGGCGACATGATGCCGCCGCCAGCAATGTGGAACAAAGCGCAAAATACTATGCTTGAACAATGCAAGCGCATGGATAGCTTAGTCAGCCAATTACTATCGCTTTCGCGTATTGAAGGTGCTCGTCGCCAAGACAATGATAAAGCCATAAACGTACCGCAATTACTTGGTTATATTCACACTGAGGCAAACTCAATTAATCAAGACAAAGGCCATGAGCTTATTTTTAATATTGATAAAACCCTCGATATTAAAGGCTCTGAGGATGAACTGCGTAGTGCGTTTTCTAATTTAGTATTTAACGCCATTCATTACACTAAACCCGGTGGCAAAGTGGAAGTCTGTTGGCAGCGCAAAAACAATAAAGCGTGTTTTAGTGTTACCGATAATGGTGATGGTATTGCGCCAGAGCATATTAACCGTTTAACTGAGCGTTTTTATCGTGTTGATAAAGCCCGCAGCAGAACAACAGGTGGCTCAGGCTTAGGGCTCGCGATTACAAAACATGTACTAACGCGCCACGATAGTAAATTAAATATTAGCAGTGAAGTTAACAAAGGTTCGTGTTTTTCTTTCGAATTTTCAATAGATAAGACAGTTTCGCTAGCTAAGTAATTAGGCTGAAAAGCAAAGTCATAAAAGTGTCATTTAAGAGTAATGTAACTGTCATGTACTCACTTTAGAGTGGGCAGCAGTTAGAAAATGGGACGAACAAACCGGAGAACCCTACATGAAATTTAAAAACTTAGTTGCCGCAATGGGTGTGGCTGTTACAACTTTCGTATCTGCACAAGCAGTTGCTTTAGATCAAGATATTCCTGAGTATCAAAAAATTAGTGGTGTTTCAGGTAACTTCTCATCAGTAGGTTCTGACACTTTAGCCAACATGATGACGTTCTGGGCTGAAGAGTACAAACGTATTTACCCAAATGTAAATATTCAAATTCAAGCGGCAGGTTCTTCTACTGCGCCACCGGCACTTACCGAAGGTACAGCTAACCTAGGTCCAATGAGCCGTAAAATGAAATCTAAAGAAATCGAAGCGTTCGAAAAACGTTACGGTTATAAGCCAACAGAAGTTCGCGTAGCTATTGATGCACTTGCTGTATTTGTACATAAAGATAACCCAATTGAAGGTCTTCGTATTGACCAAGTAGATGCTATTTTTTCATCTACTCGTAAATGTGGCGCACCAGAGCAAGTTAATCGTTGGAGCGATGTCGGCCTAACAGGCGATTGGGCTGCTAAAGACGTTCAGCTTTATGGACGTAACTCAGTGTCAGGTACTTATGGCTACTTTAAAAAGAAAGCACTGTGTAAAGGTGATTTCCGTAATAACGTAAATGAGCAACCGGGTTCTGCATCGGTAGTACAGTCAATTTCATCTTCATTAAATGCAATTGGTTACTCTGGTATCGGCTATAAAACATCTGGCGTACGTACAGTACCGCTTGCTAAAAAAGGCGATAACTTTGTTGATGCAACACTTGATAACGTTGCGCAAGGTAAATACCCGCTATCGCGCTTTTTATATGTTTATGTGAATAAACACCCGAATAAGCCACTATCACCTATGGAAGAACAATTTTTAAGAATGGTACTTTCAAAAGATGGTCAGCAAATTGTAGAAAAAGATGGTTATGTACCACTTTCTGCAAAGCTAGTAAAAACAGAACTTAAAAAGCTGGGTTTGAACTAATACCAATTGCATTAAATTAGTGAGTTATTATAGCGATAAGAAAATAGCGCAATAACAAGGCTAAAATTATGATACATAGTTGTTCTATATAAATAATTTTTAACGTAGTTAGTGAGTTATTTAATACACTAGAATGGTCATGTTTTTAATAAAATTGGTATGATAAACCATAGGCAATAAAAAACCGCTCACTGAGCGGTTTTTTTATGCCTAAAACTAAAAACTTTAAGGAATTAAATATTACCTAATTTTTCGGCTTGTGCTTTACATTGATTATAGCTCTCAACACATTTACCAGAGCATACTTGCTGCTTTAAGCCCTCAGCAGTTGTTTGCTGTTCACATGTACTTTCGCATTGGTAATTTTGTTGAGCACACTGATTCATTTCAGGGTTTTCAACTTGGTTTTGGCAACCTACTAATAGTGCAAAAGTAAGGGCGACTACGCTTGTTTTTATTAAAGTGTGCATGCTTCTTATCCTTAAAATGGAGTCGCAATAATATTAAATTTCGACTTGAATATTGTCGATCAATCTAACACCACCAAAATAGGCTGCGGCTAAAATAACAAATTGAGTATCTTCGATTGTAGCAGTTTTTAATGTATCTCGTTGAGCAATCTCAAAATAGTCTGGCTTTAGGCCAGCTTGCTCTAAGCTCTGTTTAGCTAAGCTTTCAAGTTTTACGAAGTCTTTTTCGCCGCTTTTAAGTTGCTCAGCGCATGTATTAAGTGCTTTAAATAATACGGTTGCAGTCGCTTTTTGCTCATCAGATAAGTAACCATTACGCGAGCTCATAGCAAGGCCAGAAACTTCTCGCATTGTAGGTACACCAATAACTTCGACCGGAATTGATAGGTCGCGCGCCATGGTTTTAATTACTTGCAGTTGCTGAAAATCCTTTTCACCAAAGCAGGCGTAATCGGGTTGTACAAGATTAAATAATTTTGTAACTACCGTGGCAACACCTCTAAAGTGACCAGGGCGTGAGCCACCACAGTAACCTAATGAAATATCAGGCACATCTACAAAGCTCTGTGCGCCAAGTCCATTTGGATAAATTGTCTCTACACTTGGGGTAAATACAATATCAGTGCCTAGTTCTGCAAGGCCTTGTTTATCTTCGTTTAGTGTACGAGGATAGTTATCTAAATCTTCGTTAGCACCAAATTGCATTGGGTTAACAAAAATACTCACAACGACTTTATCGGCTAAGTTTTTTGCTTTTTCTACTAGCGAAAAATGCCCACGATGCAAGTTGCCCATTGTTGGCACGAGTGCCACGCTAAGACCCGCTTGGCGCCACGCTTTAATTTGACTACGTAACGATCTGATTTCAGTAATTGACTGCATTATTTAAACTCGTGTTCAGCGCTTGGAAACGCGCCATTTTTAACGTCTGTACAATACTTTTGAACGGCTGCAGGCATATTGCCTGTTTCGAGCAAAAAGTTTTTAGAAAATTTAGGAATGTAACCTGCTGAAATACCAACAAGGTCATGCATTACCAGTATTTGGCCGTCAGTTAAACTGCCCGCACCAATACCAATAGTTGGGATGCTCAGGGCGTCTGTAATGCGTTTTGCCAATGCACTTGGAATACACTCAAGTACTAATAATTGCGCGCCAGCAGCTTCTAGTGCTTTTGCGTCATCAATCATTTTTTGTGCTTTGTCTTCTTCGCGACCTTGTATTTTAAAGCCACCAAATACATGTACTGACTGTGGTGTAAGGCCTAAATGCCCGCAAACTGGAATACCTTGTTGAGTAAGCGTTTTAATGCTCTCGTAAAGCCATTCTCCGCCTTCAAGCTTAATCATGTTTGCGCCAGCGCGCATAAGCTCAGCTGCATTTTTACAAGTATCACTTACGCTTGAGTAGGTCATAAAAGGTAAGTCAGCAATTACAAATAATTCGCGGCTACCAGCGCGTACACAGCGGGTATGATATGCAATATCTTGATTGGTTACGCCAAGGGTGTCATCGCCGCCTTGTAGTACCATGCCCAAAGAGTCGCCCACTAAAATAACTTCAACGCCGTTATCATGAAATAACTTTGCAAAACTAGCGTCGTAGGCTGTTAATGCAGTAATTTTGTTATTTTCTGCTTTCATTTTATTTAAAGTAGAAACGGTTATTTTAGACATAATATCCTCGCAGGCAAAAGCCTAGGTTAATTACAGAGGTAATTGTTGTAAGTCGTTGAGCGGTAAATTATTTGCAATGGTTTTTAATGCAATGCCGCTAGGTAAAATAAGTTCAGGTGCAAGCTCTAATAGTGGATAAACCACAAACTCGCGATTATTCAAACCATAATGAGGCACAGTTAAGCGCACCGTATTTATAATTTGATCATCAAATAATAGAGTATCGATATCAAGTGTGCGTGGACCCCAACGCTCAGCCTTTCTTACTCGACCATGCTCAAGTTCAATACGTTGCGTTAAATCAAGTAATTGCTCTGGCTCAAGGGTCGTTTTAATGCACGCTACTGCATTGATATAGTCTGGTTGATCTTGTGGGCCCATAGGCTTACTTGCATAGTAATGCGATACGTTTATAAATTCACAATTAGGCAGCTTTTTAAGCGCGATTACCGCGTTATCAAGCTGCTCTTTTGGTGAGTTTAGGTTGGCACCTAAACCCAAATAAACACAGTACATGTTATTACTCAGCTGGCTTTTTAGTAGGTCGACGGCGCTTTCGCGGCTTAGGACCACCTTGGTGGCCTAAGTTTTTAACCATCTCTTTTTGGCCGTTTATATCTTGGCTTAAGTATTGTGTCCACCACTGGGCAAGCTCAGTATGCTGTGTTTCGCCCGCGTCTACGCGTAAGAGTAAAAAGTCGTAGGCGGCTTTAAAGCGAGGTTGCTGCGTTAGTCTGTAAGCACGTTGGCCTGCGCGTTTATCCAAACGATGCTGAATATGCCAAATATCGCGAGCACCTAAAGTAAAGCGTTTAGGAACCGCAATGTGTTGTGAGTTATCGCTTAGTACTTTATTCATTGCTTGTGCGAAAGCATCGTATTCTGCAAGTTGCTCTTGGCTTTGAATCTTTTTAGTACGTTCAAGCAGCGGGAACCAAAGTAGTGCGGCAAAAATAAACGCTGGTGTTACTTTTTTATCGGCATTAATACGTTTGTCGGTATTTTGAAACATTTGCTGAATAAGCGTGTGTTCTAAGCCACTTGGGTTTTTATCTAAGATTTTATCAAGCTCAGGAAACAGTGAGCGGAATAAGCCGTACTTACGCAGCATTAAAAAGTTAGCTTCGGCCTTGCCATTTAAAAACAGCTTAAGAATTTCTTCAAATAAACGTGCCGGCGGAATGTTATCAAGCAAACTTGCAAGCTCGCTAATTGGCTTTTCACTTTTAGGCGCAATGCTCATATCAAGTTTAGTAGCAAAGCGAACTGCACGTAACATACGAACAGGGTCTTCGCGGTAACGCGTTTCAGGGTCGCCGATTAGCTCAATTTGTTTAGCTTTAATTGCCGCTAAGCCGTTGGCGTAATCGTGAATACTAAAATCTTTGATTGAGTAATAAAGTGCATTGATTGAAAAGTCGCGGCGTTCTGCATCTTCTTCAATACTGCCAAATACGTTGTCACGTAGTAATTGGCCTTCATCGCTTGATTGGCTTATTTGATTTTTGTCTTCTTGCGCTTCGTGGTGGCCACGCATAGTCGCCACTTCAATAATTTCACGGCCAAATACAATATGTGCTAAACGAAAGCGGCGACCAATAAGGCGACAGTTTCTAAATAGTTTTTTTACTTGATCTGGCGTGGCATTAGTAACTACGTCAAAATCTTTTGGCTGTTGGCCTAACAATATATCGCGAATACAACCACCAACAAGGTAGGCATCGTAGCCACCGTCTTTTAAGCGGTATAATACTTTGATTGCATTTGGGCTAAATTGTTTGCGAGAAATACCATGCTCACCACGAGTGACAACAATAGGTTCACTGCTTACAGAAGCGCTTTGTGCACTTGTATTCGGGCCGATTATTTGTCGGCAAAATTGAAAAAGCTTGGAAATAATAGTCTGTCTCCTAGAAGGTGTGATTGACTCTGCATCGCAATCAAAAGTTACAGCAAATGGGGCGGTTATAGCCCAGTACAAGCTGTTTGACGTAATTAGCATATATTTAGGCGGCTATCATATACCAGCAGGGTTTAAAAATTAAGTTGATGTGTTGAAATTAAGCCGTTTTTAGCTATTTTATTTACTTAAATGTGTAAATTGGACTTTCTGACTACGTGGATGCTGAGAAATTTGTATTTCGGATACTTGTGGTACCTGTTTTAAGCTAAAGTTTTTAATTCCCCAAGCGATTAATTGTTCAATATTTAAATCGATTAAATCAGCTATAACAGGCAATCCTAAAAATTCAAATGCACTAATTAAAGCAGGCTTTGGATTTTGTTTGCTAATGGCAGGAGCATAATTTTGTTTAGACAATTTGAAACCAGGCTTGGCAACCGCTAAAGGTAAATGAGCAAATTCAGGCACAGGGCTATCGAGTTGTTTAAATAAACTAATTTGCCGAGCGGTTGGCTCAATTAAATCAGCACCTCTTACAATTCGATTAATCCCTTGATCAATATCATCAACGACCACAACAAGTTGATATGCAAATAAGTCATCGCTGCGTTTAATTAAGTAATCTTCATGGGAAAGGGCGCTATTTACCGTTATATCACCTTGAATTAAATCATTAAATTGAGTCGTTGGATGTTGCTGAACTAAGCGAAGCGCACCGGATTGAGTATTATGATTAAGTGCTTGGCAATCCCCCTGATAAATACCGCCAATGGCTTTTATTTGTTTGCGAGTACAGGTGCAACCATAAACAAGTTTTTGTTTTAAAAGTGAGTGGGTAATATCTTGGTATAAAGGCAGACGCTGCGTTTGATATACAACAGGTTCGTCCCAGTGAAGGGCGTAGGCATGTAAGGTATTAAGAATATCGGAGTCGGCGTTTTTAACCACGCGCGTAGTGTCAATGTCTTCTATACGAACTAACCAATCTCCTTGGTTAGCTTTTGCATCTAGATAACTACCCACAGCCGCTACAAGTGAGCCAAAATGTAATGGCCCAGAAGGAGACGGTGCAAAACGACCGCGATATTTACGCATAGGCGCAGTAACGGCTGTAGGAGACATAACTAATTAATAAGTATTAATTAGCCGCGTCCAGATTGCTTTTCTTTGATTTCTGCAAGTGTTTTGCAGTCTACGCATAAATCGGCAGTAGGACGTGCTTCTAAGCGACGTATGCCAATTTCGATGCCACAAGACTCACAAAAGCCAAAATCATCTTCTTTAATCAAATTAATTGTTTTTTCAATTTTTTTGATTAATTTACGTTCGCGGTCACGAGTACGAAGTTCTAAAGAGAACTCTTCTTCTTGTGCAGCGCGGTCAACTGGGTCAGGAAAGTTAGCAGCTTCGTCTTGCATGTGTGATTTAGTACGATCAACTTCGTTACGTAAATCATTACGCCAAGTTTCTAAAATCGCTCTAAAATGAGCACGTTGTGCATCATTCATGTACTCTTCGCCTGGTTTTTCTTGGTATGGTTCTAAACCGGCTTGAGCCAATAAACCATGTTTCTTTTGGTCTGGCATAACTCTCTCCTAAATCCTTAATTTAATGCCTCAGCATTAGCCGGCGGTATAAATAACAGAATCTTATACCCTAGGCAAATTTATTTTTAATTAATCGAATTAGCTTCAACCATGCTTACTGAGTAAAAAGTGTATTAATAGTTTATTTACACTTTTAATTAATTCACATATTCGCTTTCTAAAACTTGCCTTGTTATATGGGCAAAAGCTTTAAAAACAAGTTAATTTTTATAATTCACTTTGTATAACTTTATTTAATTTGAGTACTTTGCTTATTTTGTAAATTACGCTTAGTTCAATCCCTTGGTTTAATACACTATTGTGCAAATACTATTTTTTTATGAAGTAAAACTTCATTAGCAGAAATTGTGGCCTTGTATGCTAATACTTCAACGCCGGCTATTATTGCTTGGCTTAATAGCGTGGCGTATTTTTTATCAATATGCGCAGCTGCACTTACTGTATTTATTCCTTCATGCAAAACAGCGAACAGTAATACTGCTCGGTGGCCTTGTTCGATCATTTCTATTAGTTCGCGAATATGTTTTTGTCCGCGCAGTGTTTGCGCATCAGGAAAGTAGCCTTGCCCGCTTTGTGGTGCATCCTCGCTTAATAATGTGACTGATTTAACTTCTACGTAGCAATCAGGCTTATTTTCGTCTGTGAGTAAAAAGTCGATTCTGCTGTTTTCGCTGCCGTACTTTACTTCGCTTTGCAATTGACTGTAGTCGAGTAGCTCGCTTATTACATTATTGTTTATTGCTTCTTCTACTACTTTATTAGCCACTGCTGTATTTACACAAATAAGCTGAGATAAGTTATTTTGCGTAAGCTCTAATGAATGCGGGTATTTTCGTTTTGCGTTATCGCTTGTTGAATAAAAAGCAGCAAAACCCGGCTCTGCGCATCCCGTCATTTTACCTGTATTAGCACAGTGGGCGGTAAATTCACTGCCATCACTTAATTGTAAATCAGCTAAAAAGCGTTTGTAGCGTTTTAATAAGGTGGCAGGTTGCAGAGTTGGCGTGTACTTCATGATAACTTCCAAAGCGTAAATACTGCACAGCAGTGTGGTTTATGTTATTTATCTCAAGCTGTTGGGAACTTAAGCGCTCTATAGTAAACTCGGTGGCACATTTAAGTGCAAGGGTATTCTAACATGAGTGAAAAATTTGTTGTTCAACTAAGCGAACAAGCAGCAGCGAGTCATTGGGGCGATAATGCGTCATTGTCTTTTAATGAGCGCGGTGCAACTGTTCATTTGTCTGAGCAAGAAACATTGAAAAATGTTCAAAAAGCTGGTCGTACTATTGCAATCCAAGGTATTAAAAACGTTGAATTAGCAGGCGATGCTTGGTGTACAGAAAGCCAGTGGGCTTTTTATCAAGGCTTCGTAACACCAAAATCGTTAAATGGTGTTGAGTTTGTTGATAACGCACAATCAGATATTAAAGAACTTGCTCACTTAAAAACGTCAGCAATTTGGGCACGTGAAATGGTTAACGGGACTGCCGATGACATTTACCCAGAAAGCCTTGCTGAAAAAGCGGCTGAATTTATTCAATCATTAGCGCCTGAGCATGTAAGTTACCAAATTATTAAAGGTGATGCGTTACTAGAACAACAGTGGATTGGTATTCATGCTGTTGGTCGCGGTAGTGTTCGCCCGCCAGTATTGCTTGAGCTTGATTACAACCCAACAGGCGACGAAAATGCACCAGTAAGTGCAGCGCTTGTAGGTAAAGGTATTACGTTTGACTCAGGTGGTTACTCAATCAAATCAAGCGAAGGTATGCTTGGTATGAAGTGCGACATGGGCGGCGCTGCAACAGTAACTGCAGGTTTAGCATTGGCTATTAACCGTGGTATTGAAAAACGTATTAAACTGTTTTTATGTTGTGCTGAGAACTTAATTTCGGGTCATGCATACAAATTAGGTGATATTCTTACTTATAAAAATGGCACGACAGTTGAAATTGTAAACACCGATGCTGAAGGTCGCTTAGTACTTGCAGATGGCCTAATGGCCGCAGGTGAGACTGGCGCTCCACTTATTATTGATGCAGCAACACTAACTGGCGCAGCGCTTGTTGCTGTTGGTCAAGAGTACAATGCATTATTTGCACTTGATAAAGAACTTGTACGTGAAGTTGAGAGTTTTGCATCTCAAGAAATGGAAGCTGCTTGGCCACTTCCTCTTGAAAAATGGCATCAACAAAACTGCCCATCTCCTTATGCTGATACGGCAAATAGCCGTGCGCAAAAAGGTGGCGGTTATGGCGGTGCATCGAATGCTGCAGGCTTTTTATCGCGCTTTGTGCCAAACGATGGCAAAGGCTGGGTACACATCGATTTAGCGGCTGCATTTAACATGGGCAGTACAAGTCAATGGGCAGCGGGTGCAACAACTCAAGGTATGCGTACAGTTGCTCGTACTTTACAAGAAAAAGCATAATATTTACTAAATTACGCTTTTTACGCTAAAAATAGGCACCCTTGGGTGCCTATTTTTTAATTTACAGGCAAGCAATTTTATTTCATTTACGGTAAAATCAGTCGCCAATACCTGTTTGAGTTTAATTTTTGCTTAACTCTAAGCTGCGCTCAAATCTTATATCCACCACTGGGGTTTCTAATTATGTCAGATAAGTGCTACATCACAGCTCAACAGCTGCTTGAAGATTCGTTCCGCGTAGCGGCACAAGTATACCAAGATGGCTTTCGTCCTGATTTTATTATTGGTATTTGGCGAGGTGGTGCACCGATCGGTATTGCTGTTCAAGAATATTACGATTACAAAGGCATTGAGACTGACCACATTGCAGTACGTACATCGTCTTATTACGGTATTGGTAAACAGTCGAAAGAAATTAAAGTACACGGATTACATTACATTGTAGAGAACGCAAATGCAGGTGATTCATTATTAATTGTTGATGATGTATTTGACTCAGGTCGTAGTATTGTTGCATTAAAAGAAAAGCTTTCAGAGCTTATGCGCTTAAACTTGCCACGTGATATTCGTATTGCATGCCCGTACTACAAGCCAAAAAACTCAAAAGTAGACACTGTTCCAGATTATTATATTCATGAATCTGAAGAGTGGTTAGTGTTCCCGCATGAACTATCGGGTTTAACACCGGATGAAATTATTGCTGGTAAATCTGATCTTGCGAAAATTCATGACATTTTGCTAGAGAAGTAATTAGTAATTTGCATAAATAAAAAAAGGCCGTTAAGGCCTTTTTTTATTTTAAAGCTGAGCAAAGCTATCTACGTATTCACTTAGTTTTGGTATATCGACGGCTTGCAAGCCATCGTTACTTCTAAGTACCAAGCCTTTTTCTACGAGTTCTGTAACAACACGTCTGTAAGCTCGCTCAGTGGTAGCAAAACGTTCGGCTTCAGCATTTACAGTTGGGTAGGCTCTAAGTAGCGTAGGGTTGTTGTTCTCGGCCCTTAGTAAGCAATCTTTAGCTATGTTATAGCTAAGTGGTAGTAATAACTTATCTAAATTGATTTTTTGGTTTTCCTGAAACTTAGCCGCAATAGTTTGTGCGGTGTATAAGCTTAGTTCTGGTTTTTCAAGCAGTAGAGCACGCCAATGCCTTAATTCAATAAGGTTATAAGTGACATCGCTAAAGCACGTTACCGTATATATACACGGATTATTATTTAGCGCTTCTATTTCACCAATAAGGGTGTTGTTACAATCCAATTGTCCTAACAGCAGGCGTCGTCCATTACCTACGTCGTAACTAAACGACACAGTGCCACTGCGTACAAGCACAAGCTTGCTTAAAGGCTGATCTTGATGGATCAGAACTTCTTTTTTTGATTGTTGATAGCTACTACCGGCAAAGGTTAAAAGCTGATCAACAAGGTAACTAGAAAAATGGTATTGAAACATCAATGTGCTCTTCGGACATTTGTCCTATTTATTACATCTTAATGACGATAGCATTAAGACACTAAGAATTTACGCTAACTTGCTACTAATATTATTAGCTTTGCTAAGAGTATTATTTTACCTTCATTTCCCGTGTAATGATTTAAGAATTTGCTGGTATTTTCCGGCAAACTTTTTCAGGTTTTTTAAGCAGGTTAGCTTTTTTATTTTGTTGTAACTTTGCAATACTTACAAGTGCCATAAGATAGCAGTACATGTAATGCTAACCTAAAGGCTAGGAGAGAACAATTGAGTTGGGAATATTTAGGTTATATTGCATCAGCTTTATTGGTTGCATCGTTAACAATGACAGATGTAGTAAAACTGCGTTGGTACAACATGTTTGGTTGTATTGTATTTACTGCATACGGTGTTGCCATTGGCGCAGTGCCTGTTATTTTTACCAACGGCTTATTGTCGCTTGTAAATTTATACCACATTATAAAAATATATCGCCAACCTAAAGTTGAAGACGCTAAAAGCTAAAATAAGTTATCTGCACAAAGTAAGTTAATGGTTTTAATTAAAATCAAAAACTTCAGCTTTTGTGCAGTCCAGCTTAAAGCGTATATAGATAATCTCATATCACTCTACATAACTTACCTTGATGAACCTTTGAACCATGCTGTAATCTCCTACTTAAAAGATGATTATCTTAGGTTTTAATACGTCGATCGTTAGCTAAATACTGTTCGCGGTTAAGATATAAATAAGTGCTTCTAAATTTCATAAAAAAATCCGATAGCAGTAAACTGCTATCGGATTTTTATCTGTTATACCAACCTGCTTACATATGTTATTTAATTCATTAAATTGCTTAAATATTTATGCAGGTAGGCACTATGGTATTTACGCTTTTTCTAAATCTTCAACGTCACCTAAACCTGCAGTTAGCTCTTCAAGTAATTGCTTTATTTCTTCAGAAGCTAAAATAAAGTCAGCATCAAGTTTTAAAGCCATATCTTCTTTAGGAATATCTGCGTTTTCTTCTTTTAGAGTTTCAGAGTAGCTTAAACGTTTGATAGAGCCATCGTTTTGCAGCATAAACTTAAGACGCTCTTGCCAGTCAAGCGCAAGTTTAGTTACGCGTTTACCACTTTCTAAATGCGATTTAACTTCATCACACGATAGATCATGACCTTTAAGCTTTACTTGTGCGCCGCTGTCGTCTGCTTCTTCAAGTTCAGCGTCTGAGCCAATAGCAAAACCTTCTGGTGTACTAAAGTTAGTTAACCAATCAGTTAAAAATACATCTAGGTCGTAGTTAGCAAACGCAGGTACAACCGGAAGCGTTCCTAACGATTTACGAAGTAGTGCTAGTAGCTCTTCTGCTTTATTAAAGCTGCCACTGTTTACAACAACCCAACCGTTTTCTTGGTCAATAAAGGCAAATTGTAAGCTCGACTTTTTAAATGCTTGAGGTAGAAGAGTATGAAGAATGTTTTCTTTTAATTCGTCTTTTTCTTTCTTTTTAACTGGGCGGTTTTCTTCAGCTTCTATCAGATCAATTTTCTCAGCAACTAGTTCATTAATAACAGAAGCAGGGAGTACTTTTTCTTCGCGTTTAGCGCAAACTAGAATACTTTTCTGAGAAAAATGCGATAGCGTATCGCCATGTTTTCCAAACGCTTTTGTCCAACCAAATGTTGCAAGCTCTTGACCAGTACATGGGCGAAATAAATCTTGCTCTAATGCTTTATCAAAGTCTTCTTGAGTATATGAAACGTCTTGCTTAAAGCGGTAACAAATAAGGTTACTAAACCACATAGGGGAATTGATCCATTTGAAAAATTTGTACAATCATAGCAATAAAAACAGTATCTCGAAATGACTGATTTGTTACTGTTGAATATGAACAAATTTAATGCATATACTTTTATTTATTCATATTTATCAAAAATAGGCAGTGGCTTAGCCATGTTCTTCGGAAATTGAATATAGTAACGCAGACCTTTGCCCGGTTCACTCGTTGCATCAATAGAGCCACTAAGGGTTTGCTTGACCAAATTAAGCATTATATGGGTGCCTAATCCGCTACCGCCTTCATCGCGTTTGGTAGTAAAAAATGGGTCAAATAATTTTTTTAATTGCTCGTTAGTAACACCGTTACCGTCATCTTTGTAATCAATAGTTAAGTTAGTGTCATCAGCGCTTATTTTAATATCCATTACACCGTTGCTTTTACCTTCAAAGCCATGAATAAGTGAGTTCATAATTAGGTTAGTAAAAATTTGGCTTATAGCCCCTGCAGGGAGATTTAAAACTAAATCATCAGGACATTCTAATTTTATAGTATGGGATGTCTTTTTTAGTTTTGGGTGCAGTGAGCGTATTACTTCGTTAGTGTAATCTTTAAAGTTAATGGTTCTTACTGCTTCACTGGCTTGATCGACCGCTATTTGTTTAAAGCTAGCTATAAGCTCCGAAGCTCTATCTAAGTTAGTGGTTAGTAAGCTTGTGCTTTGCTTTGCTTCGTTAATAAATTCTTCTAGTGCTTTTGGCGAAAGTGTTTTTTCGGTATAAGCATTTTCGAGTTTATTTAAGCGTTCTTGTAAAAATGATATTGCCGTTACACCTATCCCAATAGGGGTGTTTATATCGTGTGTAATACCTGCTACAAGTCCGCCTAGCGCAGCCATTTTTTCTGTGCCTAGTAAACGTTCCTGTGCAAGGCTTAACTCTTCTATATAGCGCTGAGATTCAGTTTGCTTTGTAATTAACTCTAGCTCTGTGCTGCGGCGTAAGTCTACTTCTTCGGTGAGGACAATTTTTTGCTTTTCGAGTTCGTATTTTTGCTGCTGTAAATCCATCATTGCTTGGCTTAAGTTGGATGTTTTACGGGCTACGTCTTGTTCAAGTTGTATGTTGTGTTGATCAAGCTTTTCGTTACTTATAATGAGTTCTTTTTGGGTGTGTTCAAGCTCTTTTCTATACTGAACCACTTTATCTATTAGTTTGTTAAATGACTGCTCCATCACTTTTAGTTCATTATGTTCTTCTGTTTCTATTTCTATATGTTGACCTTCTAGCTCGTCTAGTTCTAAATTTTCTAGTTGCTCAGTGAGTTCTGCTAAAGGGTCTGTAAGAAGTTTTCTAAATGCCATTAAAAATAAGATGATCAAAAAGGTGGTTTTAATCATCGCATTACCAATCAAAAAGTAGATTGATACCATAATGCGGCTAAAAACAACTTCTCGACTTGAGAATAAGGTAACGTCACCAACTTGAGTAGCACGACCTGAAAATTCAAAAATAAGTGGAAAGGTATAACCAAATAAACCCGATTTTGCGTCTTCTAAAATAACCTCTTCTTGTACTAACTGTTGGTTATATAGCTTATGTATATCAAGAGAGCGCCCTAGCTGTGAAATAATTTCGCCGCTGTCGTCTCGAACAATAATCCCTTCAATCATGGGGATGGCGAGTAAACCTTCTGCTGTTGTAATTGTTTGCTTGGTATTAAGCTCCCAAATTGCACGTGTTAAGCTGCGACTAAAGGTTTTTTGTAAGGTACTAAGTTCATCGCGAATATAGTCTTTAGTATTGACGTATTCAGCAAGCACTTGTCCACAGGTCACTACAAAGGTAAGCAAAAAATAGACGGATAAAACGCTAGTCAGTAGCTTCTTAGAAAGACTTTTTTGTAACATGAGTGACTTGTTCATCCTTTATTATTTTTGTAACGTTACGATAGTAATTTAAAAGTTAGTCAATAAACCTCTAAAAATAAATAAAAAAGTTAAAATTTAATAAGATAAATCCAAAAAGTGAGCGTGTAGTATCAAAGTATTTAAACCAAGGTATAAATTAATAAATTCGTTATCTGTTATGTATTGTAGGCTTAATTAGTATTTGCTTTGGTTAATTATATCTTAAACGGATTTATTCTATATTTATCATTGTATTAAATTATTAATGCGCTGAGTGCTTGGAGGCGTGTTAAAGTGTCTAAAATGCAATGGAAGGCATTAGTTTAATAACCTTTTAATAACTTTGATGGTTGTGTAGTAGTAAACATGATGAAATTTTCGATATTAGTCTGTGACGATTCTGCAGTTGCCCGTAAACAAGTCGTGCGGTGTTTAAATGAATGTATAGACGCTCAAATACAACAAGCTACAAATGGAGCGCACGCTCTAGAACTTTTACGAGCACAAAGCTTTGATTTATTGTGCTTAGATCTCACCATGCCCGAAGTTGATGGTATACAAGTACTCGAGACTATAAAAATAGAAAAAATAGAGTGCTTTGTTTTAGTTATTTCTGCCGATATACAAGAAAAAATGAAGCAACGAGTCGCACAACTTGGCGCAATAGACTTTATCGATAAACCTATCAACAAATCTAACTTAAACGAAATATTGCATAAATTTGGCATTCATTAGGTTTTTTCATGTTAAAAAAGGCTGTTTTATCTTTTAATTTAGGGTTGACAGCATAGCCTTTGTTAAGGCAGTCTTAACATATGAAAACAATTAATCGCGTACTGACCATTATTATTACAACCATCATTCTTACTGGATAGTGGCATAGGTCGGTGCAACAAATTTAAAGGCCTGTGTTCACTTAGAACACAGGCCTTTTTTCGTTTTATGGGATGAGGAACATAAACAATGCGAGTTTTAAAATTTGGTGGGTCTTCGCTTGCCGACTATGCATGCTTACAACAGGTAGCTCAGCTAGTTAAAGCACAATTAAAAGATGAAATGCTTTTGGTACTTTCTGCTCCAGGTGGAATGACCGATTCGCTAGTTGCACTTGCAAGTGCTGCAGAACAAGGCTCTGACTTTTCGCAGCAATGGCAAGCATTAGTTAGCCGCTGTGAAGGTTTGAAAGCTGACGTTGAAAAAAGTGGTGTAGTAGTTACAAGTTGGCCAAACTTAGGCGAGCTTAAAAATAAACTAGATGGCGTATCACTTATACAATGTTGCCCTGATCAAGTTCGCGCATTTGTAATTAGCTTCGGAGAGCGCGTTAGTGTTTCTTTAATGCAGGCTTTATTGAACTCGCACGATGCAAGATACTTAGAAGCAACAAGCTGTATCGCTTCAACTGGCGGTTATATCGACGCCGAGGCTGATTTAGTAACAAGTAAAGCGCGCTTTCAAGCTGTGCTTAAAGAAAGCCCTGCAACTATCTATATCATGCCTGGTTTTACGGCGAGTAATGATAAAGGTGAGCTTACAACGCTTGGCCGTAATGGCTCAGATTACTCAGCAGCCATTGCAGCAGCATGTTTAGAAGCTGAGATTTGCCAAATTTGGACTGACGTTGATGGTGTATACAGTGCTGATCCTCGTTATATTAAAAAAGCGACTAAAGTAGATTTTTTATCTTATAAAGAAGCGATGGAGCTTTCTTATTTTGGTGCAAAAGTACTTCACCCTAAAACAATTTTACCGTGTGCTAAAGCAGGCGTGCCGTGCGAAATTAAAAATACGCATAACCCAGACGCACAAGGCTCATTAATTGGTAACGATTATTCATCAGATGAGCCAGTAAAAGCGCTTTCGAGCCTACAAGACCTTGCAATGCTAACTGTCTCAGGGCCAGGCATGAAAGGCAAAGTAGGTATGGCGTCTAAGGTATTTAACGCGCTTGCTCACGATAACGTATCAATTGTATTGATCACGCAGTCATCATGCGAATTCAGCATTAGCTTTTGTGTACACGAAACAGACCTAGCACTTGCACTTGATGCGCTACAAACTGCATTTGAACTTGAATTACAAGCAGGGCTTATTGAGCCTGTACAAGTACAGCGCAATTTAGCCATTGTTACTTTAGTGGGCGACAACATGCGCGCGCACCGTGGCTTAGCGGCTAAGTTTTTTGCATCGCTTGCACAAGCGCAAGTAAATATTGTGGCAATTGCACAGGATTCTACAGAAAGTGCTATTTCAGCAGTAATTGATGGCGAACTTTGTAACGACGCCGTAAAAATATGCCATGAAAACTTTTTCACGCATGTGCCGTCAATTGATGTGTTTTTACTAGGTTGTGGCTTAGTAGGGCAAGAGCTTATTAATCAGCTTGAGCGCCAACAAGCGTGGCTTGAAAAACGTAATATTAAACTCAACTTGTATGGTGTTGCTAACTCTCGCCAATTACACCTTGATAGTGAAGGTATTGCTTTTGGTGATTGGCAGCAAAAATTGGCCTCATCTGAGCAGGCGTTTGATTTAAAACTAGTAGAGCAGTTTGTTAAGCAAAATCATTTAGTAAACCCTGTGCTTGTTGACTGTACGTCGTCGGATGCACTTGCTGCGCAGTATGTAGACTTTTTAAATGCAGGTTTTCATGTGGTTGCTGCCAATAAAAAAGCAACAACAAGCTCATACACGTATTACCAAGATTTAATTGCAGCAACGCAAAAGAATAATCGTAAATTTTTATACGAAACGAACGTTGGTGCAGGCTTACCAGTAATCGACAACTTACAGTCATTATTTGGTGCCGGTGATGAGTTATTAGAGTTTAGCGGTATTTTATCAGGTTCACTTTCGTATATGTTTGGCGCACTTCAAGATGGTTTATCACTTTCTGAGGCAACTATTAAAGCCAAAGAAAGTGGCTTTACTGAGCCAGATCCTCGTGATGATTTATCGGGTACCGATGTAGCACGTAAGTTATTGATCATCGCTCGCGAAGCCGGTATGAAATTAGAGCTAAGCGATATTGAAGTTGAGTCAGTATTACCACCAGGTTTTGCACAAGGTGATAGCGTTGATGAGTTTATGGCAAAACTACCAAGCTTAGATGCTGATTTTAACGACCGTATCAAAAGCGCTGCGAGCGAGGGTAGGGTACTTCGCTATGTAGGCACAATTAAAGAAGGCCACTGTAAAGTAGGTATTGAAGCGGTAGATGCAAAGCATGCGCTTAGTGTCATTCGTGATGGTGAAAACGCACTGGCTATTTTAAGCCAATACTACCAGCCACGTCCGTTTGTAATTCGTGGTTATGGCGCCGGCTCGGAAGTAACAGCCGCGGGTGTATTTGCTGATATTTTAAAAACGTTATCGCGCTAGGAGCTCGTTATGATTGAAGTATATGCTCCGGCGTCTATTGGTAATTTTGCAGTGGGTTTTGATGCACTTGGCGCAGCGCTTGCGCCAATTGATGGCAGTTTGTTAGGTGATGTAGCCGTTGTAAGCGCAGCACCAAGCGACGAATTTATTTGCACAGGCGAGTACGCTCACAAGTTACCAAGTGATGCTAATGAAAATTTAGCGTACCAGTGCTTAGTGCATTTTAGAGCGCATGTTGCGCCTACTATGCCAAGCGTAAAGCTCGAGCTTAAAAAGAACTTACCAATTGGCTCTGGGCTTGGCTCTAGTGCATGTTCGGTCGTGGCTACTTTTGCTGCCCTTGATAAGTTTGCAAAAACTAATTTAAGTCAGGTTGAGCTTATTGAACTGATGGCTGACTTTGAAGCTGTAGTAAGTGGCGGTCGTCATTACGACAACATCACGCCATGTTATTTAGGTGGCTTGCAGTTAACAGGTGATTTAATTCCTGATAAATCGATTGCACTGCCTGTTGATGAAAACTGGTACTACGTTGCTGCGTTTCCTGGTTTTTCACTCAACACTGCAAAAGCGCGCTCTGTTTTACCAAAAGAGTTGAGCATGCATGCAAGTGTTGAGTTTGCTCAGCGTTTGTCGGCATTTAGTAGCTTGCTGTTAACTAATCGTTTTGACGATGCGCTAAGCATAATGAAAGATGAAATAGCAGAACCTTACCGCGCACCGCTTATAAAAGGCTTTAGTGAAGCCAAAGCAAGCTTGCCAGCGCTGGGCGCTGAAATAGTCAGTATTTCGGGCGCAGGACCAACCTTATTTAGTGTGTGTAAAACACTTGAAGCTGCACAGCAATGCGCGCAGTGGTTAGAAACCAATTACATTAACGAGCAAGGCTTTTGCCACATTTGTAAATTAGATAACGACGGCACGCGTCAATTAACAGTTTTATAGGATAGGTAGTCATGCAATTACATAATTTAAAAGATAGCTCACAAAAAGTGTCGTTCGTTGAAGCCGTAAAAACAGGTTTGGGTCGTAATCAAGGTGTGTTTTTCCCTGAATCCCTTGCCCCACTGTCCGATGTTGATGCATTGCTTGATATGGACTTTGTTACACGCAGTGGTAAAATATTATCTCACCTAATTGGTGATGAGCTGCCAAGCGACACTGTGGCACAAATGGTTAAAAATGCATTTAACTTTCCAGTTAAGCTGGTGGAAGTTGAAGAGAATACATACTGCTTAGAGTTGTTTCATGGTCCTACACTTGCGTTTAAAGACTTTGGTGGTCGCTTTATGGCAGAGTGTTTAACGCAGTTTAACAAAGACGAGAAAGTAACTATTTTAACAGCAACATCGGGCGATACCGGTGCAGCTGTAGCGCATGCTTTTTACAATAAACCAAATATCGATGTTGTTATTTTATACCCTAAAGGCAAAATTTCACTTGCTCAGCAAAAGCTATTTACTACGCTAGGTAACAATATTCATTGTTACGCAGTTGAGGGCAGCTTTGATGATTGCCAAGAGCTAGTTAAAAATGCCTTTTTAGATGAAGAAGTTAAATCAACACTTGGGCTTAACTCAGCTAATTCAATTAATATTAGCCGTTTAGTTGCTCAGGTTTGTTACTACTTTGAAGCCATCGCACAGCTACCAAAAGAAAAACGCGCAACAGCACATATATCAGTACCTAGTGGTAACTTTGGTAATGTGTGTGCCGCAATGATTGGTGCGGTTATTGGTTTACCTGTTGGCAAATTAAGTGCAACAACAAATCAAAATGATACTGTGCCGCGCTTTATGCTTGATAAAAACTGGACGCCAAACGCAACGCTTGAGTCGCTTTCAAATGCGATGGATGTAAGTAAGCCAAACAATTGGCCGCGTGTACAAACAATGTTAGATAATAACTGGTTTAGCTACGATAATTTTTATTCAACAAGCGTAAACGAGCAAGACACGCAAGCCGTGATGAAAAAAATTCAACAAACTGGCTATGTTGCGGAGCCTCATACTGCTATTGCTTACCAAGGTCTTGTTGAAAATCGGGCACCTGGTGCAGCGGGTATCTTTTTAGCGACAGCTCATCCTGCTAAGTTTAAAGAAAGCGTAGAGGGTATTCTAAATATTGAATTAGGTATGCCAAAACCACTTGCTGATGCACTAGCAAAACCATGCCTAGCAAGCGATATGAACGCCGATTACGACGAGTTACGTACCGAAATGCTCGCTAAATTAGGCTAAGTTAAATTAAAAGGAAAAGCGGCTTGAGCCGCTTTTTTTATAACTTTATACGGATGAATACACTTAGTTATATTTACTAATTAAATGTAGTGAATATAATTCATTTAAAATTATTATGGCTTTATAAAAAAATATCATCTTAAAAGAGCTGTGAAATAGTTTCAATCCCTGTTTAAATATCCTCAACTTAAGAGCGTAGGCAAAGAGTCGTTTAAAGCGTACAATAAAGCCTCTAAAAAACACCATACACGTTGCCCTAGGAGACCCCAATGTTAGAACGTAGCATGAATATTTCGGATTTTGATCCAGAGTTATTTGACGCGATAACCAAAGAAACTGCTCGCCAAGAAGAGCATATCGAACTAATCGCTTCAGAAAACTACTGTAGCCCACGCGTACTAGAAGCGCAGGGTTCACAGCTTACAAACAAATACGCAGAAGGTTACCCAGGCAAACGTTATTATGGCGGTTGTGAGCATGTAGATGTTGTTGAGCAATTAGCAATTGACCGTGCTAACGAATTATTTGGTTCTGACTATGCTAACGTACAGCCACATGCTGGTTCGCAAGCAAATGCGGCTGTTTTTCTAGCATTGTTAGATGCAGGCGATACTGTATTAGGTATGAGCTTAGCTCATGGTGGTCACTTAACTCACGGTTCTCACGTAAGCTTCTCTGGTAAGCTTTACAATGCAATTCAATACGGACTAGATGAAGCAACGGGCGAAATTGATTACGCACAAGTTGAAGCGCTAGCACTTGAGCATAAACCAAAAATGATTATTGGTGGTTTCTCAGCGTACTCAGGTATTGTTGATTGGGCTAAGTTCCGTGAAATTGCTGATAAAGTAGGTGCTTACCTGTTTGTTGATATGGCTCACGTTGCCGGCTTAATTGCGGCAGGCGTTTACCCAAGCCCAGTTCCTCATGCACACGTTGTAACAACAACTACGCATAAAACACTTGCAGGCCCTCGTGGTGGTTTAATTATTTCTGCATGTGGCGACGAAGCTATTTACAAAAAGCTTAATAGCGCTGTTTTCCCTGGTGGCCAAGGCGGTCCTTTATGTCATGTTATTGCAGCAAAAGCAGTGGCATTTAAAGAAGCACTTCAACCAGAGTTTAAAGTATACCAAACACAAGTTGTTAAAAACGCAAAAGCAATGGTTGCAGTTATGCAAGAACGTGGCTACAAAATCGTTTCTGACAAAACTGAAAACCACTTATTTTTACTTGATTTAATCGATAAAGATATCACTGGTAAAGATGCGGACGCTGCCCTAGGCAACGCTAACATCACAGTTAATAAAAACTCAGTGCCAAACGATCCACGCTCACCATTTGTAACATCTGGTTTGCGTATTGGTTCTCCTGCAATCACTCGTCGTGGTTTTACAGAAGTAGAGTCAAAAGAGCTTGCTGGCTGGATTTGTGACGTACTAGATAACATCACTGATGAATCTGTACAGGCGCAAGTTAAAGAAAAAGTAAAAGCTATTTGTGCAAAATTACCTGTATACGCTTAATTGCATAAGCAGTAGTAATTTAGATCACAACTGTTTAGTTTTTTGCTAAGATAAAAGGCCGCTATTTAGCGGTCTTTTTTGTTTTAAAACGGAAGTACCGAGTTATGCATTGTCCATTTTGTACCGCAAAAGATACTAAAGTAATTGACTCACGCCTTGTAGGCGGAGGCCATCAAGTTCGCAGACGTCGTGAATGTAATGATTGCCACGAGCGCTTTACTACATTTGAAGGCGCTGAACTGGTTATGCCTCGCGTTGTTAAGCAAGATGGCAGCCGGGAACCGTTTAACGAGGATAAGCTTTTAAATGGCTTAAATCGCGCACTCGAAAAACGCCCAGTGAGTACAGAGCAAGTAGATGAAGTTGTAAATATAATAAAATCACAACTACGCGCAACGGGTGAGCGAGAAATTTCAAGCCATTTGGTGGGCGAATGTATTATGGAAGCACTTAAAAAACTCGATAAAGTTGCGTACGTAAGATTTGCTTCTGTTTATCGCTCGTTTGAAGACATACGCGAATTTGGCGAAGAAATTGCCCGTTTAGGGGAGTAACAATGCAAAGCCAAACTATTTTTACCGAACAAGACGAAATGTATATGGCACGCGCCATAGAACTTGCCAAAAAAGGGCGGTTTACTACAACGCCTAATCCTAATGTTGGCTGTGTATTAGTTAAAAACAATCAAATAATTGGTGAGGGTTTTCATCAATTAGCAGGCCAAGGGCACGCTGAAGTAAACGCGTTAGCTATGGGGGGCAACAGTGCACAAGGCGCTACCGCTTATGTAACGCTCGAACCTTGTAGTCATTATGGGCGTACGCCACCGTGTGCTGAAGGCTTAAAAAAGGCAGGCGTAGTAAAAGTAATTGCTGCTATGGTTGATACAAATCCACAAGTTGCAGGCAAAGGCCTTAAAATACTGAGCGACGCCGGTATTGACGTTGCTTATGGATTACTTGAATCACAAGCTCGCGCACTTAACGTTGGCTTTTTTAAGCGAATGGAACAAGGCTTACCTTATGTGACCTGTAAAATGGCAGCAAGCATAGATGGTAAAACAGCGCTTAAAAATGGGCAAAGTAAGTGGATCACAAGTTCCGCAGCTCGCCAAGATGTACAGTTATACCGAGCGCAAAGCTGCGCTATTTTAACCGGTGCCGATACCGTGTTAGTAGACGATGCTAAACTTAATGTGCGACTAAGCGAGTTGCCTTGCACGTTACCTACCGATTTACCGCTTCGCCAGCCCGTGCGTGTTATAATTGACTCTCAAAATCGCTTAACACCTGACCTTGCTTTATTTAAAATCCAAAGTGATGTAATTATATTTACGACTAAGGTTGATAAATCCCTGCAATGGCCGCATTTTGTAAAGCATATTGAAGTAAGTGAAAGTAACGGTAAAGTTGATTTACAGGCTGTTTTAGAAAAGCTTGGGCAACTGCAGTTTAATAATGTTTGGCTTGAGAGCGGAGCAACACTTGCTGGTAAAATGACAGAGCTTGATTTAGTTGACGAGTTTGTTTTTTATTTGGCGCCTAAATTAATGGGCCATGATGCAAAAAGTTTAGTTAATTTTCCTGAATTGACGAGTATGCAAAACACCGTTAATTTAACATTTAATGAATGTGCGCGCATTGGTGACGATTTACGTATCACCGCGTTAAAAGCTCATTAAAACCACTTAATAAAAAAGAGTAGCGCTATGTTTACTGGAATAATAGAAGCCACAGGCAAAATTGCTTTATTACAAAAAAAACAAGGCGACTTAGCTATTCGCATTCAAAGTGCTGATCTTGATATGAAAGATGTAAAGCTAGGCGACAGCATTGCAACCAATGGCGTTTGCTTAACCGTAGTTGATAAACATATTGACGGTTTTAGTGCTGATTTATCTAACGAGACGATTGGTTTAACCGGTTTTGCTCACTATGCTTTAGGGCAAACGGTTAATCTTGAAAAAGCCATGCAACCGGTTTCGCGTTTGGGCGGTCATTTAGTATCTGGCCATGTTGATGGCATTGCGACTATCACAAGTATTACAGCAAACGCTAGAGCAACAGAATATTGGCTTACAACCGACGAAAATTTAATGAAATACATTCCGTACAAAGGTTCGGTATGTATTGATGGTATAAGCCTGACAGTAAACGCTGTAGAGGGCAATAAATTCAAATTAACAATTGTCCCACACACGAGTGAGCAGACTACAATTGCTCATTTTAAAGTAGGTACTCAAGTTAATTTAGAAGTCGATCAAATTGCACGTTATTTAGAGCGCCTTATAAAAGGTGCAGAGCAACCAACGGGCTCTGATATTTCGATGAGCTTACTCGCAAAAGCGGGTTTTATTAAATAACGAAACTGATAACTTACACGAGCAAATTTATGAATTTACACAGCGCACAAGAAATCATCGATGATATTAAAGCCGGTAAAATGGTTATTTTAATGGATGATGAAGATAGAGAAAATGAAGGCGATTTAATAATAGCTGCTGAGCATATTAGCGCACAAGCGATTAACTTCATGGCGACTCATGGCCGTGGTTTAATTTGTTTAACTATGACGCAAGATCGTTGCGAGCAACTTGATTTACCGTTAATGGTTAAAAACAATGGTGCTGCATTTTCGACTAACTTTACAATGTCGATAGAAGCATCTAAAGGTGTTACAACCGGTATTTCTGCTGCTGATAGAGCGCGCACAGTGCAAGCGGCTATAGCAAAAGGCGCAGTGCCAACTGATATTGTTCAGCCTGGTCATATTTTTCCTATCATGGCACAACCTGGCGGCGTATTAACTCGCGCAGGACACACTGAAGCTGGCTGTGATTTAGCACGTTTAGCTGGGCTTGAAGCATCATCAGTTATTGTTGAAATACTCAATGCTGACGGCACCATGGCGCGTCGCCCTGATTTAGAAGTGTTTGCGAAAGAGCACGATATTAAAATTGGTACTATTGCTGATTTAATTGAATACCGTAACTTAAATGAAACGACAATTGAGCAAGTTGCAAAATGTAAGTTGCCTACTGTTCACGGTGAGTTTGATTTAGTGACTTATAAAGACACAATTGACGGCCAATTACATTACGTATTGCTTAATGGCGACATAAAAGAGCAAGAACCGACAAATGTACGTGTACATTTGCAAAGCACTTTTAACGATATCCTACTTTCAGACAGAAGTGCTGACCGCAGCTGGGGCCTTTCTGAGGCAATGGCTTATATTGCTAAAAATGAAGGTGCTTTAGTTATTTTAGGTAAGCAAGAAAGCACTGAAGAGTTAGAGGCAACTGTAAAAGCATTTGCAGCAGCTGATGCGGGCGAAAGCGTTACGCCACGTAAATTCAAAGGTACATCTCGTACTGTTGGCGTAGGTTCGCAAATACTTGCAGATCTGGGAATTAAACAGATGCGTTTAATGAGTCGTCCTAAAAAGTATCATGCACTTTCGGGCTTTCATTTAGAAGTTGTTGATTACATTGAGCCACAATAAGCATCACGCTTAAACTAGGCTATTATTTTATTTTTATGGTATGATGCGCAGCAATTTTTGCGCAATCGCAACCGCTTGAACTTATTTTTAGGGTTATCAAATGAAAATTATTGAAGGTAATAAGTACGCTCCAGGTAAGAAATTTGCCATTGTCATTTCTCGTTTTAATGACTTTATTGGCAGCAGCCTCCTTGCAGGTGCTGTTGATGAGCTAAAACGCACTGGCGGCGTATCTGATGACGACATTACCGTTATTTATGTACCAGGCGCGGTAGAATTACCTTTAGCGGCTAAACGCGTTGCGGCAAAAAAAGAGTATGATGCAATCATCGCATTAGGCGTAGTGATCAGAGGTGGTACACCACACTTTGACCTAGTTGCTGGCGAATCAAACAAAGGTCTTGCGCAAGTATCACTTGAGTATGATATCCCGGTTGCATTTGGCGTATTAACCACAGAAAGCATTGAACAAGCAATTGAGCGTGCTGGCACCAAAATGGGCAATAAAGGCGGCGAAGCTGCTTTAGGCGCGCTTGAAATGGTTAATGTGTTAGATAAAATTTAAGTTTAAGGAATTTTTGTGAAACCAGCAGCAAGACGTAAAGCACGTATCTTAGCACTCCAAGCCGTTTATTCTTGGCAAATAAGTGGCAATTTAATTGCCGATATCGAACAACAAATGTTGATCGAAACAGACGTTACTAAAATTGATGTTGAATACTTTAAAGACCTAGCGACAGGTGTTGCTGTAAATTACAAGCAACTAGATGAAGCTGTATCGCCACATTTAACACGTCCGTTTAATGACTTAGATATGGTTGAGCGCGCAATTTTACGTTTAAGCAGCTATGAACTTAAGTTCCGCGACGATGTACCTTATAAAGTTGCTATCAACGAAGGTATTGAGCTGGCCAAAATATTTGGCGCTGAAGACAGCCATAAATTTGTAAACGGTGTACTTGATAAAGCTGTTAAGCATTTACGCAAGTAAGTAACCGTTAAAGAGGGGAGCCGGCATAGGCCGGCTTTTTTGTGTATGAAGGAATTTGAATTAATTAACCGCTACTTTAAAGGTCGCGGGATCACCCGCCGTGATGTAAACCTAGGTATAGGGGATGATTGCGCTTTAGTAACTGTTCCACAAAACTGCCAACTTGCCGTTACAACAGACACTCTTGTTGCTGGCGTACACTTTTTTGATGATATTTCCCCTCGTGCATTAGGTCACAGAGCGCTTGCTGTTAATTTAAGTGATTTAGCGGCAATGGGCGCTGAGCCAACATGGGTTTCAGTTGCGTTAACCTTGCCAAGTATTGACCCACAGTGGATTGAAGAGTTTACTGAAGGCATGCATGAAATTGCAGAATACTTTAATGTGCAGATTATAGGTGGCGATACTACTCAGGGTCCATTAACCATCACTATTTGTGCAAAAGGGACTGTTCCCGAAGGTACTGCACTTCGTCGTAGTGGCGCAAAAGTGGGTGATTGGATTTATGTTACGGGTCCGCTTGGTGACGCTGGACTTGCAATTGAGTCTCGAAAACAAGATATAAGTATTGAGCCAGAGCATTTAAAGTACTTAAATAAACGCTTTGACTTTCCAACACCACGAGTTGCTGCAGGGCAGGTGTTACGAGGCCTTGCATCATCGGCTATTGATGTGTCTGATGGTTTAATCGCTGATTTAAGCCATATACTTGATATGTCGCAAGTAAATGCAGTTGTGAATATTGAAAGTATTCCGACTTCAGATGCAATGCAAGCAAGCCTTGATTTTAATCAGCAGCTTCCATTTATTCTTAGTTACGGTGATGATTACGAATTAATTTTTACTGTACCTGATAGTAATAAAAGTATGCTAGATATAAAACTACGCCAGTATGGTGTAGATGCAACATGCATAGGTCAAATTAAAAGTGGCGATGGTCAAATTGAACTTTTACACAACGGTGAAAAGTTTGATTTTAAGCAGCAAGGTTTTGAGCATTTTGCAAAGGAGCTGGTTTGAACAAAAACCGAAAGTTTAATTTAAAGCGCCCACATCAGTTTTTTGGTTTGGGTTTTGGTACTGGGCTTGCGCCTAAAGCGCCTGGTACATTTGGCACTTTTGCTGCACTGCCATTCATTTTTATGACTATGTATTATCCGCTATGGTTGCAAATTGTGTTTGCCGTAGTGATCAGTATATTTGGTATATGGGCCTGCGGTAAAACGGCTGATGATTTAGGCGTGCACGACCATCCTGCTATTGTATGGGATGAAGTGGCAGGTTATTACATTACAATGATTGGTGCAGCACTTAGCTGGCAAACATTACTCGTTGGTTTTTTGTTATTTCGCTTTTTTGATATAGCAAAACCTGGCCCAATCCGTATGCTAGACAAACGAGTACATGGTGGTTTAGGTATTATGGCCGATGATATACTTGCGGGCGTTTTTTCGCTTATATGCTTACAGGCGCTAATAAAAGTGGGTTTACTACCCTTTTAATTTTTTATATTTGATTTGTTTAACTAGGTGGCAGCAATATGATGCGATTTTTACTGGTTTGTGTACTGATGTTGTGCGCGACACCAAGTTGGGCTTCAATTAGTGATTACGTAGTTAAGCAATGGAATATAAAAGATGGTCTACCTTCGCAATCACTTAAAAGCGTAGTACAAGACCAGCAAGGCTATATGTGGCTTGGTACTCAGTTTGGCTTAAGCCGTTTTGATGGCACAACATTTACAAACTACAACACGCAAAATAGCCCGTTCTTGCCTAGTAATGGTATTAATAAACTTTTAGTCGATTCTAGTGGCTTATTATGGGTAGGTACTAAAAGTGGCTTGGTAGTTATTAATCCTGCCACATTTGCAGCACAAGAGTTTAATATTAAAGGTCCAGTAAGAGATATTCTTGAGGACTCCAAAGGCAGCATATGGATTGCGGCTAATGGTTTATACTATGTAGATAGAGGGCAAGTTGATTTACGCACTCAAGTAAATGGCCCCCTACCTATTGTTAATGCTACCGTAATTACCCAAATTGTTGGCTCTGTTAGCCAAATGGCACTCTCTCCAGAAGGTATTTGGCTAGTTAATGATCGTCATTTATTACGCCTTACTAAAAACTCATCAGATTTCTCTAAACTACGTTTAGAGCTTACCGCTAAAATATCGTTACCAGAGCGCTTAGCGCAAACCATAGTGCACGATTTATCATTCTTAAACGGTAATTTGTATATAGCCTCTGAGCTAGGTGCATACTTTTTAGATTTAGATGACGAACTAAGACCTTTTCCTTTACCAAATGCAAATAACTCAGCCGTTTATAAGTTTATGAGTGATACCGATGGTGGCTTATGGGTTTCGACTTATGGACGTTTATTATTTAGAGATAAAACCGGTGAGTGGCAATGGGTAGAACCAAGCCAACTTGATCAAAGCATATGGTTTGCTGATATTTTTAGAGATGATAAAAATAACGTTTGGTTAGCAAGTTTTAGTGAAGGCTTATGGCTTGCCCATGAAGGGCGGGTAGAAAGGCATTCAGCAGTTTCAGATATGACCGAGTCTGTTATGGCTATTAGCCAAGCTCCAGATGGAAAACTGTGGGTTGCTAACAAAAGCGGCATTGGTTATTTCGATTTAGATAAAAGTTTTATTAATTTAGTTCCAAGTAGTAAATATGGATACGCGTCAGTACACGATCTACAATTCGATGGTGAGCGATTATATATAGCCACGGGGCGCGGCTTATTTGTTTTTGAAAACAAGACACTTTATACCGTCCCTGGTCGAGCGCTTCGCGATAACCCGGTATTTGCAATAAGTCGCTCTAGTAAAGGCGGTTTTTGGATTGGTACCGGACGCGGTTTATATCGATTAAATTATGCTGGTTTAACGCCTTTTGCATATAACGCTTTTTTAGGTAGTAAGTTTATTACCTACGTATTGGATAAAACAAACTTTGGTGTGATTGGTACTAGTAAAGGCGCATATTACTTTACAGACCGTGGCATTGAAAAAATTGGTGACCAAACAACACTTGAAAGCGCATACGTAACTAGCGTGCTCCATATAGATGGTGTGGGTATTTTAATCGGCTCTCTTAACGACGGGCTTTTTTACAGAAGTACGCAAGGGCAATGGCGTCAACTCGATGCAGCTAATGGTTTACCGTATGGTTCTATATTTAGCCTAGAATATGATGAAAAATTAAAGCATGTTTGGGTAAGCACCATGAAAGGTGTTTACAGAATGCCTGTAGAGCAATTTAAGACAGAGATAAAAAGCCTAAAAGTTGAAGAAGTAATTTCATCTTTTGACCGTCAACTCGATGGTAAAGCGAATCAATGTTGTAGTGGACTTGGGCATGATGCGGTAGCAGACACCGGTAATTCTATTTGGTACCCAAGCTTACAAGGTGTTGTTGAAATACCTAAAAATGTAGAGCTATTTGGTGTGCTTGCATTAAAGCCAACAATAGAAACAATAACAACACCACTTCGTCATTTAACCACCGCTGCGCTTGGTAAAAAACCATCATTAGAAACAGACGAGCGTGATATAACGCTAACTTACACAGCTATTGATTATTATGCACCAAACAGTATTGAATTTAGATATAAACTAAGTGGCTTAGATAGTGACTGGCGCTATGCTAATACGCGACGTGAAGCTATTTATACTAACTTGCCTCCAGGCTCGTTTTTGTTTCAATTAGAAGCGAAGCGCCAAGGTGAAGACTGGACTAAAGCGCAAGAAGTAGAATACGGTTTTGTAGTGCCTGAGCGCTTTGACGAAACTATTTACTTTAGGCTTTTAATTACCAGTGGCTTTATTTTGCTTTTTTATCTCATTTTTTGGGTATTTAGAGCGCAAGAGCGTAGAAAACAAGAAGCATTAGAGGGCTTGATCACCGAGCGTACCTTAGAGCTTCGTCAAGCTAATGATAAATTAGGGCAAGTGAATTCACAGCTTAAATTAGTTAGTCACTCAGATGAGCTAACGGGGCTGCGTAGCCGCCGCTTTTTGTTTGATCAACTTCCAAAAGATATTGAACACTTTCAACGTAATTCGCAATCGCTGCAGGCACAAGGCAAGTCATTGGTGCTGGTAATTATTAACTTTGATAATTTCAGCCGTATCAATGATGCCTATGGCCCAATTGCAGGTGATAGCTGCTTACAGCAAATGGCTGCATTATTAAATTCGCGTACGCAGGGCTCTGACTATGTGGCACGTTGGAGTGGTGATGAGTTTTTACTATTATTACGTGATTTTAAATGCAATAAAATAGACAGCTATGCTTCAGATCTTTGTAAAGTAATAGCGGCTAATTTATTCCAATTACCAAATGGAAAAACAACTAATATCACGGCATCAATTGGTTGGTCATTTTATCCATTACCACTTTTGGGTGGGCAGGTAATTAGCTGGGAAACATCTATTAACCTAGCTGATATTTCATTGCACCAAGTTAAAAAGCGCGGTGGTGATGGTGTTGCAAATATTACGTTTGATGATCAGCTTGATGCATTTGAGTTTGAACAAAATTCTAACGTTGATCAACAATTAGGTATTTTACAAAGCAATGGCCTAGCTGATATTAAAGTGTGGATGCGCTGATCAGCAATATTTGATATTAAAAAAGGAGCCTAGGCTCCTTTTTTAATATGCTCAACTTTAGATGTATAGGAAGTTAATTAATAAACGCTTTAATAGCGGTTAATATTCCTTGCTCGCCTAATCCCATTTCATCGTGCATTTCATCTTGGGTGCCGTGTTTAATAAACTCATCAGGAATACCTAAGTTAAGGATATTAATATCAGCTTTTTGCGTTGCTAAGAATTCGTTAACTGCAGAGCCGGCACCGCCAGCAATCGCATTATCTTCAAGCGTAACAATTACATCGTGGCTAGTTGCAAGCTCATTTAAAAGTGCGGTATCAAGTGGTTTAATAAAACGCATATTAACAAGCGTTGCATCTAATTCATCTGCAGCAAGCTGTGCATTTTCAAGTAATGTACCGAACGATAAAATGGCAATTTTACTGCCTTTCTTAATTGTATCTGCCTTACCTATTTCAAGCAGTTGCATAGTGCTTTCAATGTCTGCAGTACCTGCACTACCTCGAGGATAACGAACTGCAACAGGGCAGTTTGCTTTATAACCGGTGTATAGCATTTGGCGGCATTCGTTGGTATCGCTTGGTGCCATAATTACCATATTTGGAATGCAGCGCATAAAGCTTAAATCGTACGCACCTTGGTGAGTTTCACCATCGGCTCCAACAATACCAGCGCGGTCAATGGCAAATAATACAGGTAAGTTTTGCAGTGCAACATCATGTATTAATTGGTCATACGCACGTTGTAAAAAGCTTGAGTAAATAGCAACAACAGGTTTTAAACCTTCACAGGCAAAACCAGCAGCTAAAGTAACAGCATGTTGCTCAGCAATGGCGACATCAAAGTATTGATCTGGATGTTCTTTAGAAAAGCGTACCATGCCTGAGCCTTCGCGCATTGCAGGCGTGATAGCCATTAACTTGCTATCTTGCTCGGCCATATCGCATAACCAATCACCGAATACTTTTGAAAAAGTAGCAGCACTAGGTTTAGATTTAGGCAGACTAGTTGTGCTCGGATCGAATTTTGGTACACCATGGTAGCCAATAGGATCGGCTTCAGCTGGTTTATAGCCCTTACCTTTTTGTGTTTTTATATGTAGAAGCTGTGGGCCTTTTAAATTACGCATATTACGTAGCGTATCAACAAGCATGTTTACATCGTGACCATCAATTGGACCAATATAATTTAGGCCTAATTCTTCAAAGAAGGTACCCGGGATCATCATGCCTTTAATGTGCTCTTCCATTTTACTGGCAAGTTGCTTTACAGGAGGTACACCTGAGAGTAACTTTTTACTACCTTCACGAATGTTAGTATAAAAGCTACCCGATAAAATACGGGCAAAGTGATTTGTTAATGCGCCAACATTTTCAGAAATCGACATTTCGTTATCATTTAAAATAATAAGCATGTCTGATTTTACATCACCTAAATGATTCATCGCTTCAAATGCCATGCCTGCGGTTATAGCCCCGTCGCCAATAATGGCAACAGACTTTCGACCTTTACCTTCTTTTTGTGCGGCAATAGACATGCCTAAAGCAGCTGAAATAGACGTGCTTGAATGGCCTACGCTAAACGTATCGTATTGACTTTCATCGCGAAAAGGAAAAGGGTGTAAACCGTCTTTTTGACGAATAGTGTGCATTTGCTCGCGACGACCAGTAAGGATTTTATGCGGATAAGCTTGATGACCCACGTCCCAAACTAGGCGATCGTCTGGAGTGTTATAAACATAATGCAGCGCAACGGTTAGTTCAACCGTCCCTAAACCAGACGCTAGATGACCGCTACTTTGCGATACTGAGTTGAGTAAATAATCGCGCAGCTCATTGCTAAATGCAGGGAGTTTGTCTTGCGCTAAGTCACGCAATTGGGCTGGCTCGTCAACCAAATTAAGTAATGGATACTTGCTACTATCAAGTGTCATGGTTTTATATATATCCTTCGCTAACATTAATTAATCCAAAGCTTTTACGAATAATTAATGTTGAGTAATAATGTCAGTGCTAATTGCAATACGTATGAGCAAAAATTAGTGGTCACGCTCAATTAGGTAATTTGCTAGCGACGCAAGAAGTGTTGTGTCAGCATCTATATTTGCTAACGCTTCATGGGCTTGTTGTATTAAATTCTGCGCCTTTTCTTTAGCGCCTAGCATACCTAATAACGCCGGATATGTCGCTTTATTCGCGGCAATATCGGAGCCTTGTGGCTTTCCTAAAATAACTGTATCGCCTTCAACATCTAAAATGTCGTCGTGTACTTGAAATGCTAGCCCTATAGCATACCCAAAAACACTTAAATTTTCTAAGGTTTGTTGATCAGCCTTTTCACTGCACAGTGCACCAAGTGTAATTGCGCAATTAATTAGAGCCCCGGTTTTTAGCTTATGTATTCGCTCAAGCTCTTGTACGGTAATTACTTTATCTGTTGCTGCTATATCAAGGCCTTGTCCGCCAACCATACCCTGAAGGCCTGATGCGTGGGCAAGTGTAGCAATCATTTTTACTTGTGTTTGTGATGAGCATTCAAATTTGTGATTCGCAATAAGCTCAAAAGCAAGAGTTTGAAGAGCATCACCGGCTAAAATTGCATTTGCCTCGCCAAACTCTATATGACAAGTAGGGCGTCCGCGGCGTAAGTCGTCATCATCCATTGCTGGTAAGTCATCATGGACTAACGAATAGCTATGAATGCACTCAATTGCAGCAGCAAGTACGTTTAAGTCTTGATGGTTTGCGCCGAGCATTTTACCTGTGGCATAAACTAAAAATGGACGTAATCTTTTACCGCCATTAAATAATCCATACTGGGTGGCGTTCTTTACCGTTTCTTCTGTATCGAGAGGCTGATTAAAATGCTGCTGTAAGGTCGCTACTACATCTTTTTGAGCACGTTCAATATGATTTTTTATGCTCACAGTTATTCCATATCATTATCAAAATTTGTAAGTACTGACTTTTCGCCATTCCCCATCAAAACTGATACTTTTTGTTCTGCTTGCTGTAATTTCCCTGATGAAGCACTTGCTAATGCAATTCCACGCTCAAATTGCTTTAACGATTGCTCAAGCGATAAGTCACCTTGTTCCATGTCACTAACGATTGTAGATAATTCTTCTAGTGCTTGTTCGAAACTTAAGTTTTCAGGTTTTTTAGTCGCCATCTTTATTTCAGCTTACATAATAAATTTAGGGGTCAATTTTAGGGGGAATGCTAAACTAGGTCAAAGGATGATATTGGTTTTTTACCTTTATAACGTTAAATTATATTTCAAGTGCATTAATAAAGCCTTAATAGCGTCTGTTGGTTTAATAAATCAATTGATAGTTAGGTAGCCCTTATAACTTGATCTAAGATAGTGCTAAAGGCTGCTTTTTATGTTTATTTATAAAAATGGCTTAAGCAATTCAATATGTTGCCGATAAGCAGTTAATAATAAAAATTTATGATAAGGCCATTAAGCATGAAACTTCTGGAGGAAATGTGGATTTAGCAACCATAATTGGGATCCTAGGCGCAATTGGCTTAATTGTCATGTCTATGTTTATGAGTAGTAGCGGTGAAATGGCTATGTTTTACAATACCCCGTCTGTGGTTATTGTATTTGGTGGTTCACTCTTTATTGTTTTATCAAACTTCACCATGTCGCAATTTTTGGGGATAGGTAAAGTTGTTGCCAAAGCGTTTATGTTTAAAATCGAAACGCCAGAAATACTTATCGAAAAAGCAGTAGAACTTGCGGATTCAGCTCGTAAAGGCGGTTTTTTAGCACTCGAAGAAGCTGAAATTCCAAACCCCTTTATGCGCAAAGGCGTCGATATGCTCGTTGATGGCCATGATGCAGATGTAGTTCGCGCTACACTTCAAAAAGATATTTCTCTAACTACGACTCGCCATGAATTGGGCGCGGGTTTATTTAAGTCGTTAGCTGATATAGGGCCTGCAATGGGCATGATTGGTACTCTAATTGGTTTGGTTGCAATGTTGTCTAACATGGATGACCCAAAGGCAATTGGTCCGGCAATGGCAGTAGCACTATTAACAACTTTATATGGCGCGTTTTTAGCCAATGTTGTGGCAATTCCTATTCAGGTAAAACTTGAACTGCGTAAAGACGAGGAAGCGATGAATCAGCGTTTAATTTTGGATGCTATTTTAGGTATACAAGATGGTCAAAATCCAAAAGTAATCGAAGGTATTTTGAAAAATTACTTAGCTGAATCTAAACGTAAAGTAGATACCGAGGAGTAACTATGTCTGATCAAGAGTGCAAATGTCCACCACCAGGTCTACCTGCATGGATGGGAACGTTTGCCGATTTAATGTCACTGTTAATGTGCTTTTTTGTACTCTTGCTCGCGTTTTCAGAAATGGATGTACTTAAGTTTAAACAAATTGCGGGCTCTATGAAGTTTGCTTTTGGTGTGCAGAATAAAATTGAAGTAAAAGACATCCCTAAAGGGACCTCTGTTATTGCCATGGAGTTTACCCCAGGCAAACCAGAGCCAACCCCAATAGAAACCATTCAGCAGCAAACAGTCGAAATGACTCAACAAATGTTAGAGTTTCAGGCTGGCGATGAAAGCTCAGCAGGCGGCAGGCAAGAACAGCGCGGGGATAAACGCGGTGGCGAATCTCGTAGTACCTCACAAGAAGAATCTTCTGAGCAAGCAACTTCAGCAGCCGATCAGGAGCAAACTAACGAGCTTGTTAAAAAGATAGCGCAGCAGCTTGAAAAGCAAATAATCGATGGCGCAATTGAGCTTGAGTCTTTAGGGCAGCAAATAATTATTCGCATTAGAGAGAATGGTTCATTTCCTTCAGGTAGTGCATTTTTACAACCTAAGTTTAAACCTATAATTCAAGATATCGGTGTGCTGTTAAAAGATGTACCCGGTGAAATAACAGTATCTGGCCATACAGATGATTTTCAGGTATCGAATGAGTTATATATTAATAATTGGGACCTATCATCAAAGCGTGCTGTAGCCGTTGCAAGTGAACTGCAAAAAGTCCAAGGATTTGATAAAACTCGAATGATGGTGGTTGGTCGAGCTGAAACACGACCACTTGTACCGAATGACACCGATGAAGATCGCCGCAGGAATCGCCGAGTAGAAATATCTATATTACAAGGTAAAGCAAAAGAGTCAGCTCCTATAGATGTAAGATAACTTTTATTGGCAAACACACTTATTTATCATAAAGTATGCTTTCTTTAACAAATGTAACGGAATAGTTTATGAAAAAGGTCGATAAGTTTAGTCATATGCCAGGAAATGGCGGTGGTAATGACGATGATGAAAAAAAACTTGATTAACTCTAATGCCTGAATGGTTTTTAAAGACTATATTGATATTAGATACTAGTTGGGTGTTTATTTTAAGCCCTGCTATTTTCATCTTTTATTTTAGAAAAGATTATTTGGCTCTGCGTTTCGCTTTAATTACAGCCGCTTTTTTTTTATATGGAACCATTATTCATCCTTACTTGAAAGAGTTTGATAATGGGATTTATGTTTATCGATACCTTGTTTGGGCCTTTAATGATATTGCTTGGATGGCACTCATCGCATATCTGGGTTTAAAAGATAAGGTTTATTTATGGCAATGCGTATTAGGTCAATTGGTTGTTATTATGGCACCAATTTTACAGCTATTTAGATTAGTCGACCGCCATTTATGGGATCTTTCTTATAGTACATACATTTATAAAACCTTATTGCCATTTATTAATATAGGCACCGTTGTTGTTTGTTATCTTCCGCTTATTTATATTTTAACAAAAGACAAAAAAAGCCCAGCTAGCCAATAGTTACAAAAAGTTCCCTCCTTTAAAATAGCTGTGCTAGACTACTGTTTATATAAACAGTGATGAGCAGGCTATGAAACTCTACATTGCAGAAAAACCTTCACTTGGACGCGCTATTGCTGATGCGTTACCAAAACCACATAAAAAATATGATGGTTATATAGAAGTCGCTAATGGCGATTGTGTGTCGTGGTGTATTGGACATTTGCTAGAACAAGCAGAACCCGATGATTACGATGAGCGCTTTAAAAAGTGGCAGTTTGAACACTTACCTATAATACCTGAACAGTGGAAGTTAAAAGCCAAAACCAAAACTCGCAAACAGCTCACTGTTTTAAAAAAATTAATTAAACAAGCCTCGCAACTTATTCACGCTGGCGATCCAGACCGTGAAGGTCAGCTACTAGTTGATCAAGTAATTGAAGAGGCTAAAATAAGTCAGGCTAAAAAGCAGAGTACGCAACGTTTACTCATTAGTGATTTAAATTTGTCAGCAGTAAAAAAATCATTGGGTAATATGCGCTCCAATCGAGACTTTATTCCGTTAAGTGTATCTGCTTTAGCACGTTCTCGTGCTGATTGGCTATTTGGTATGAATTTAACGCGAGCATATACATTAGCAGGGCAAAAAGCAGGATTCGGCAATGTACTTTCGGTAGGGCGGGTACAAACCCCTATTTTAGGCCTCGTTGTTAATAGAGATAACGAAATAGCGAACTTTGTATCTAAGCCTTTTTACGATGTACTGGCGCATTTACTTACTCCAGATAACCAGCCATTCATAGCTAAGTGGGTTCCTAGTAAAGCATGTGAGCCACATCAAGATGAAGAAGGCCGAATACTTAACAAAGCACTCGCAGAAAATGTTGCTTCGCGTATTAGCAAACAAAATGCTGAGCTTACAGCGCTTGAGCAAAAACAAAAAAAACAAAGTGCACCGTTACCGTATAACCTATCTGCACTGCAAATAGATGCCGCTAAAGCCTTTGGTATGCCAGCTCAAAAAGTGTTGGATATTTGCCAAATACTTTACGAGCGACATAAATTAATTACCTACCCACGCTCGGATAACCGCTATTTACCCAAAGATCACCACCAAGATGCATCTGCTATTTTTAAAGCTATAAGTGCTAATGGTGGGCAAAGCACAGAATTGGTAAATGGGGCTGATGTAAAAAAGCGTAGTAAATGTTTTAACGATTCAAAAGTGGCTGCGCATCATGCCATTGTGCCTACGGCTAAGCAGTTAAAGTCAGCGAGTTTGAACGGTGACGAAGCGAAGGTATATCAATTAATAAGCCGCCATTACCTAATTCAGTTTTATCCCGACTATATATATAACGAAACTAAAGCAGAGATAACAATCGCTGGCGGATTATTTAAAGCAAATGCAAAACAAGATGTAAGCCTGGGCTTTAAGGTATTAATGGGTAAGTCTGAATTAAAAGATGAAGCTACGTTACCTCCTTTAACTAAAGGTATGCCTCTTTTTTGTGAGCAAGGCGAAGTGGTCGAAAAGCATACATCACCTCCTGCTTATTTTACCGACGCTACATTATTGGCTGCGATGACGGGCATTAGCCGTTATGTTAAAGATCCACAAATTAAAAAAGTATTAAAAGACACTGATGGTTTAGGGACTGAGGCAACACGTGCGGGAATAATCGAGTTGCTATTCAAGCGGCGCTTTTTAAAACGTGAAGGTAAGTCAATTAGAGCGACCGAAACGGGACTTGCCCTTATTAGCGTATTACCACAAGGTTTAGCGAGTCCTGATTTAACCGCAAAGTGGGAATCGAGCTTAGGTGATATCGCGCAGCAAGTAATGAGTTATCAGCAATTTTTACAGTCTTTACTTGCTGAGCTAAATGGGTTTGTACAATTAGCAGCAAACTGCGATAGCAATGCATTTGCAAGGTTACCAAAAAGCTCACCTAAAAAACGCTTTGCTAAACGAGGTGGAAAAGCGACCTTTAAAAAGTCGAGTTATAAAAAAAGCTCTGTTGCTAGTTAGCTACAGAGCCATTTTATTAAACGATATTACTTAACCTGAACTCTACTTGAGATAGATTTATTATCCAGAATTCAGGTTACTTATTAAATAAAGCAACAGCAGCGTTACTCATTGCTTTTATTCCGGTAGGGATAGCAACTTTATAATCTGGTGCAAATTTACTAGAGTGTAGGGAAGGGAGTACTTCAGCTGTTTTTATCGAATCTGCATATTGTGCTTGGTTTACACCTCCTAGCCAAAATAAGGTAATCGGGATATTTTCATCGGTGCGTCCGTATAGGCCAAAGTCTTCACCCGCCATTACAGCTTGTGTTTCAAGCACATTAGTATCACCAATTGCGCTGGCAATAGAGTTTCTAACAATGTCTGTTTGTGCAGGGTTATTATAAGTAGATGGAATAGATTCATCTTCATGTACATATACTACAGGGTAGTTTGATTCATTTAGGCCAGCACTTTGTGCAATACCTGCCGTGATTCGTTTTATTGCTGCTATTTGAGCACTTCTAACATTTGGGTTATAGCTTCTGAGAGTGAGTTGTAGTTTTACTTCATCCGAAATCACATTATGTTTTGAGCCACCATGAATAGACCCAACCGTAATAACCGAAGGCTCTAGCGGTGAAAGTTCTCGGCTTGTGTGTGCGTGCAGCTATAATCACAGGGTCTATAGTTGTATGCGGATAAGCACCATGACCACCTTTACCTTTTATTGTAATATCGACAGAATCTACACTTGCCATAGTGTATTCATTTTTCATTGATATCTTACCAGCGGGGACGCTAGCACTTACATGTAACGCAATTATATGATCAGGTTTTTCATATTTACTAAATAGTCCTTCGCCTAACATGGCTTTAGCACCCCCACCAACTTCTTCGGCAGGCTGTGCAACCATCATCAAAGTGCCTTTCCATTGATCTTTGTGTACTATTAATTGCTCAGCAGTACCAATAAAAGAGCTCATGTGAATATCGTGGCCACAACCGTGCATTACACCTACTTTAGCACCATGCTCGTCAATTACTTTAACTTTTGAGGCATAGGACTTTCCTGTCTGCTCTATAATAGGTAAGCCATCGGTGTCAGTACGGATCATCACGGTTGGACCGTTTCCGTTTTTGTAAATGCCGACAACACCAAAGCCACCTACATTACTTGTTACTTTAAAACCCAGCTGAGTTAATTTATCCGCTATTTTATTACCCGTTTCTTGTTCGTGATAAGAAAGCTCTGGCGATTGGTGTAAATCGAGGTAAAACTTTTCTATAGCTGGCATGGCTTTGCTTAAATTCAAATCGAGTCCATTTGCTTGTACTAATGGGCTTGCTAATAAAAGTATTGCACTTAGATAAGTTAATTTCATGTTTTCCCTCATTGTTGAATATGTATACCGGATGATTTAGGTATATGACTTGTAATTATTATGTTCACCACCATATAAAAACCTAAATAGATGAATATGGCAATCAATTCAATGAGCAACATAGTTAGTATTAATGCACAAAACCTTCAACAAGTACTCGGTGAAACATCACAGCAAAAATTGGTGTTGCTTAACTTTTTCTCTCCTCAAAGTCCTGACTGCATCGGACAGGCTGCAATTTTAGATAAAGTAGCGGCTGAATATGCAAGCTATATAGTAGTAGCAAACCTAGATTGCGATGCAGAGCAAGCACTCGCTTCTCAACTTGCGCAACAAGTTGGTCTTCAAACTCTGCCTACGCTTGTATTATTAAAAGACTCTGCACCAGTAGATTTACTTGCAGGTGTTCAAAGTGAGGCACAAATACGCGAAGCCCTAGCAAAGCATTTACCTGCGCAACAAGACTTACTGTTAGAGCAAGCAAAACAAGCGTTATTAAAGTCAGATTTAAATGCTGCATTTAATTATGCAAAGCAAGCTTATGAAATAGACAGCGGTAATGCACGCATCAAATTAGTGCTTGCAGACATATGTATTCAAATTCACAAGGTAGATGAAGCCCAAGCGCTTATAAATACAATAGACGTACAAGAGCAAGATGCTTACTTTAATAATATAAAAGCAAAATGCGAAGCTGCGCTTGAAGCAAAAGACTCACCAGAGATTAAAGAAAAGCAACAACAAGTAGAAAAGTACCCAAATGACCTAGAATTAAAAGAAGAGCTCAGTATTTTACTCAATGAAGCAGGCAGAAAAGAAGAAGCATTGGATATACTATTTACAGTGCTGCAAAAAGATCTGAATTTCAATGAAGCGAAACCAAGCTTTTTAGCCATTATTGCCTCTTTACCCGATGGTGATGCGCTCGCAGCAAAGTATCGTCGCAAGTTATATAGTATTTTATACTAGGGTCTGTTGCTCTTTGCGGATTAAAATTTGTTCAAACTAGGGGGTGTTTAATCGCGGCGCGAGATTTGTAACCTAGTGGGCTCGGTAATTGCTCCTGCGTTACCCTACTGGCTTACATCCATGTAAGAATAAGTAAAAACCGAGTAACAAAGAGTAAATAGCCCCTAGGAAGAACCCTTTGGGCAGCGCCTGTTTGGCATTAATGCTACGTTATCGCTTATTTATGGGGAGTAACCACACTACATAGGCTCTGCCTTGCCTGAATACTAAACAGGCTGCTGCAAATTTAACCTTGAAAGATAAACAGACCCTAGATTCTAATAACTATTACTTTTGAGAAGCACCTAAATAAGGTGCTTTTTGCATTTTTAAGGTTTTAATTAAAAGCTATAGAATGGTTTAGCTATGTAAAAACAAGAGTTATCAACAGGTTTTTGTGGGTAACTTGTGCTTATCATGTGTGCTTGCTTGGGGCTTAATTTTAATTACTATTTTATGCAAATAACGCTTGCGTAAAATCCGTCGCTCCCTATAATGCGACCCCACTGAGACGGGAAACGCCAACGCATAGCGAGGCAGGAACAACTCAGAGAGTTAAGTAAAACTTCGGTTTTAAATTGTCGAAAGAAAATTTAAAACTAAGTGTTGACTCGAAAAATAAAGGGTGTATTATTCGCATCCCTTGAGACGCTAAAGCGACTCAAAACGTTCTTTAACAAT